>JAJUJV010000105.1 GCA_029265155.1 Altererythrobacter sp.
AGGACGAGGACACCGGCGAGGTCGTCGAGACCAATGTCGCCTGTCGCTTGCTCGACACGGCGACTGCACGCTGCAGCGACTATCGCAACCGCAAGGCTTTCGTCCCCGATTGCCTGCGCCTGACCCCGCGCCTGGTCTCGCAGGTCTCTTGGCTGCCGGAAACCTGCGCCTATCGCCGCCGCGCCGACGGGCAGCCGCTGCCCTCCTGGCACTACCTGCTGACCGGCAACCGGGCGGCGATGGTCGAAGCCGGCGCCTGTGTCGCCGGGCGGGTAATCAGCGAGGACGATGCCGGCCCGCTCGAACACCATGTCATCGATTGGCAGGATCGATGATCGACTGGCTGCGGCGGGAGAACGCGGAGCCGAGCGTCACCGTCGCCGGCCGGGAGCTCCCGCTGGCTATCCGCCGCCATCCCCGCGCGACGCGGCTTACCATGCGCCTCGCGCCCGACGGCAGCGAAGTGCGCATCACGATTCCGCGCTGGGCCCGCACGGCCGATGCTGTGGTTTTCGCACACAAGCGCCTCGACTGGCTCGAAGGGCAGCTTGCGGCGATCCCGCCGGCGCGTCCGCCGCAACCGGGCGGCACCGTGCTCTACCGCGGCTGCGCCTTGACGATCGCGTGGGAGCAAGGCCGCCCACGCACGCCCGAAGTCTCGGGCGAAACATTGGTCCTCGGCGGCCCGGCCGAGACGGTCCCCACCCGCATCCGCCGCTGGCTCGAGCGCGAAGCGCTACGCCTCTGTGCCCAGGATCTCGCCCACTACTGCGCCCGCGCCGGCCTTGCGGAACCGCAGCTACGCCTCTCCCGCGCGTTACGCCGCTGGGGCAGTTGCTCGGGCAAGGGCTGCATCCGCATCAACTGGCGGCTGGTCCAGGCGCCCGACCCGGTACGCCGCTCGGTCGTCGCGCACGAGGTCGCGCACCTCACGCACTTCGATCATTCGCCGGCCTTCCACGCGTTCCTGCGCCGCCTGTTCGAAGGCGATCTCGCCGCTGCCGACGCTTGGCTTAAGCGCGAGGGCCGCAGCCTCTACGCCGCCTTCGGATAATCCGAAGGGGCCACATCGACTATTTACAGCGTGCACTGGCGGCAGCGCCGCCGAGCGCCTATCTTCGCGGCCATGAGATTCTGGAAAGTCTCGCCGATCGGAGCCATTGGCGACCTGGTCGCCTATTGGAAGCAGCCGACTCCCTATCGTTGGCCGATCGTGGGGCTATCCGTCGCTATCACCGCGACGTTGATGCTGATCTTCATTCCCGAAAGCCAGCGTATCGAACCACGCCGACCGGAGGTGACTTACATCACCACGTTCTCGCCCGACCGCACCGACGAGGACATCGTCGCGTCGAACATCGAGAACCAGCGCCTCCAGGATCGCATCCGCGCCGAAGAGGAAGCCCGCGCCGAACGCAAGCGCGAGGCGTACAAGGCTCTCGGCCGTGCCTCCGGCTTCGACGTCGAGGCCATGGAAGCCCAGGCCGAGCGCGAGCGCGCTGCGGAAGAAGCCGCTCGCGCCGCACGTGCCGCACGCGAGCGCTCCCGGGCACAAGCGCAGCAGGCCGCCGTCACGAGTGCAGACTGACGACGCGCGCTGGCTGGCCGCGGCGGCCGCGCGCGCCGAGCGCGCCCGCCCGCTGAGCCGCCCCAATCCCGCCGTCGCGGCACTTGTCGTCCGCAATGGCATCGTCGTCGGGCGCGGCTGGACCCAGCCCGGCGGCCGCCCCCACGCCGAAGCCATTGCGCTGGCCCAGGCCGGCGAGGCTGCGCGCGGTGCGACCCTCTATGTCACCCTGGAGCCGTGCGCCCATCGCAGCGAGCGCGGCCCGGCCTGCGCTGATCTGGCTGTGCAAGCTGGGCTCGTGCGAGTTGTCGCCGGCATGGAAGATCCCGACCCGCGCACGGCCGGGCAAGGCCTCGCGCGTATCCGCGCCGCCGGCATCGAAGCGCTTTGCGCCGACGACGCGCCATGCGCTCAAAGCCTCGCCGGTTACAGCCGCGCAAAGACCACCGGTGTCCCGGAAGTCACTCTGAAGCTGGCGCTGACCTCGGACGGCTTCGTCGCCCGGCTCGACGGCAGCAGCAAATGGATCACCGGCGAGGCGGCGCGGGCTCATGCCCACCGCGAACGCGCCCGCGCCGACGCCATCCTGGTCGGCGGGGGCACCTTCCGCGCGGACAACCCGCGCCTCGACGTGCGGCTGCCGGGTCTGGAGGAGCGCAGCCCCTTGCGGCTGCTGCTCACTCGCGGCGAGGCACCGCCGGGCTGGACCGCCATCCGCGAGCCCGGTCAGATTTCATCGCTCGGCCTGCAGTACCTGTTCGTCGAAGGCGGTGCCGCCACCGGCGAAGCATTCCTCGCTGCCGGCCTCGTTCACCGCTTGCTGCTCTATCGCTCGCCGACGCGCTTCGGCGTGGGCATTGCCGCGTTCCGCGAACCGGGCCCATCGGGTGCGCCGGCAGGTTGGCGCCTGGCCGACCGGCGCCAGCTTGGCAGCGACAGCCTCGAAGTCTACTACCCCGAAGGCAACGAAAGGGCCTGAATGTTCACTGGCATCGTCACCGCCATAGGCACCATCAGCAAGGTCGAACCACGCGGCGACCTGCACGTGACGATTACTTGCCCGTTCGATCCGGACACGATCGCCATCGGCGCTTCGATCGCCTGCTCGGGCGTATGCCTGACCGTGGTCGATCGCGGCGCGCTTGGGCAAGCGGAGGACGGCGCGGAGAGCGCCTGGTTCACTGTGGATGTCTCGGCCGAGACGGTCTCGCGCACCGCCAGGGGCATGTGGAGCGAAGGCCGCCGCATCAATCTCGAGCCCTCGCTCAAGCTCGGCGACGAGATGGGCGGCCACATCGTCTCGGGCCACGTCGATGCGGTCGGCCGGATCGCCGATTGGCAACCGGAAGGCGCCTCCACTCGTCTCACGGTCCGCGCCCCGGCAGAGCTGGCGCCGTTCATCGCCCCGAAGGGTTCGATCACCGTCGATGGCGTCTCGCTGACGGTGAACGAAGTCCACGACCGCGAGGATGGCTCGGTCGACTTCGGCCTCAACGTGATCCCGCACACGGCCGAAGTCACGACGCTCGGCGAAGTGGCCCAGGGGGCCGAGGTCAACCTCGAGATCGACACCGTGGCGCGTTACCTGAAGCGCCTCGAAAGCCTCCGCGCCGGATAGGGAAGCAACAGGGTGAGCCGCAGCCCACCCTGCGCGTGTATCATAGGCCTTCGACGGCCTTGCTGACCAGAATGTTCACCGCAACGCGGCGGTTCTGCGCCTTGCCGGCGGGGGTTTGGTTGTCCGCGACCGGGTTCGACTCGGACATCCCGGTTGGGGTCAGCATGCGATAGGGCGCCCAACCGCACTTCTGCTGAAGATGGTTGACCACGCGGCCGGCCCGCCGCTCGCTGAGGACCTGGTTGTAATCGTCGCTTCCGGTCGCGTCGGTATAGCCGACCACCAGCAGCAGCGCGTTGTCCATCTGCTCGGCCTGGGCGGCGGTGCTGCACAGGTCGTTCTCGGCTGCCGGCGTCAGCGTCGCCTTGTTGGTATCGAAGTACACGTTGGTCGTGGCTTTGACATTGTACTGATCGATATCCCCGACCCGGCCACGCAGCGCTTCGGTCGCCGCGGCGTTGTGGGCGATCGCGGTGCTGTGCTCGCCGAACCGCTGCTCGGTGCCGCTGTGGATCATCGAGGCGGTCTCAAGATCGTCGTTCTTGAGCCGGATCTGGCTGGCGACCAGCCCATCCTCCCACTGCACGGTCTGCACCGAGACCGGCAGACCGTTGAGCAGCGCATCCTGAGCCAGCCGGGTACGGCTGAGGCCGAGGAAACCGCCCCGCGCCTTGATGTCGGTCGCCTCGGAAACGAGGATTGTCGTGCGGCTTCCATCGGCGCCGAGCACCTGCATGTGCTCGCCGCTACGCGCGGAGATGAGGCCCTCGACTTCGGGTCCCTCCACCAACCCGGTCAGGTCCGCCGGCACGGAACCGGTCACCGTGATCGAGCTTGCGTCGGCGGGCTGCGGCTGCGCCGAAAGGCTGGCCCACGCGGGCACGGCCAGCGCAGCGCAAAGTAGGGGGGCTGCCGATTTACTGAAGAGACTACTCATTTTACCCTGCTCCTTTTCTAATATCCCTGGCCCACACGAACGAGACTACTCCTTCCGATAATCGCAGGGTGCGTATCGGTGGTCATAGATCCAACAGTTGCAGAATTGACTTCGTCTACTGCGCAACCTTCGCTTGCGTGGCTCAGGGGCCTGACTGTTCAGCCCCACCTGTCTAGCAGATGAACGCTTTTGTCGGTTCTGTTAACTTTACCGCCAAGCGGAGCGGGTCGAGCGGTGAACCGAAGGATCGGCCAGCGGCCGGTGCTCGGCAAATGTGGCAAATTGTCGCGCTGCCCCGGCTGCGCCCGCTATCGTTCGCCAGCGCGGCAGGCCGCTAGCGCGCCAGCGGACCGGTCGCGAAGCTCTCGCGCGTGATCTCGTAGACCACGTGCTCGACCGGCCGGCCGGCCCGTTCCTCGATGAAAGTCTCGCCGGTCAACCGCCCGCCGATATTGCTCATCGCCTTGCGCGAGATCGCGTTTTCGGCTCCGACGCGGAACACCACGCGGTCGACATGGCGGAAAGCGTGCTCCAGCATCAGCCGCTTGAATTCCGCGTTATAGCCTTTGCCCCAGTAGCCGCGGGCCAGGAAGCTCCAGCCGATCTCCAGCGCCCCTTCTTCCGCGAGCCGGTCGCTGTACTGGAAGCGGGAGGAGCCGATCATCTCGCCGCTGGCCTTGTCGACAATCGCCAGCGCGCCGCCTTTGGCCAGCGCATCGTCGAAGAAGGCGCGGAACACCGGCTCCTGCCAGCGGTCGTGCGAGGGATGCGCGGCCCACAGCTCGCGATCGGCCGCCACTGCATAGAGCGCGTCCCAATCGGATTCGCTAAGCGGCCTCAACAACAGCCGCTCCCCTTCGAGGACCGGCTGGCGGTCCATCTCAGGCGGTGACGTCGGCCAGCGCGGCGACGAACTTGGGCAGGCTGCCCATGGTCAGGCCGGCGATGTTGATGCGGCCAGAGCCGGCCATGTAGATGCCGTGGTCGCTGCGCAGACGCTCGATCTGCTCCTTCGACAGCGGCAGCGTCGCGAACATGCCGCGCCCGCGCGCCAGCGGCAACAGGTCGAGCGAGCCGGCCTTGCCCGCCTCGCCCAGCGCGGCGCGGACCTGGCCGATGCGGGTGCGCATCTGCGTCAGCTCGTCGAGCCACTGGGCCGTGGTCTCCTGGTCCTCGAGCACCATCCGCACCGCCGCGGCACCGTGGTCCGGCGGCATCGACCAGGCGGCGCGGGCCAGCGCGTGGCCGTTCGACAGCACTCGGCCGAGCTGTTCGCCGTCCTGCGCGTAGACGTACAGAGCGCCCACGCGGTCGCGGTAGAGGCCGAAGTTCTTGTCGCACGAATAGCCGACCAGCGCTTCGGGCACCGCGGCGATCACTGCGCGGGTGCCATAGGCGTCCTCGTCCATCCCATCGCCGAGGCCCTGATAGGCGAGGTCGATGATCGGCAGCACCGGCTTCTGCGCCAGCAGCCTGGCGATCTCGTCCCATTGCGCCGGCGTGTAGTCGATGCCGGTCGGGTTGTGGCAGCAGCCGTGCAGCATCACCGCATCGCCTTCGCCCGCACTCTCGAGCGCCGCCTTCAGCGCGTCGAGATCGGCCAGGCCATCGGCGGTGGCATGGGTGAACGCGACCAGTTCAAGCCCCAGGTCGGACAGGATCTGCGCGTGGTTGGGCCAGCTCGGCGTGCCCATCAGCACACGGGTGACGCCGGCCCGCTTGGCCAGCGCCAGCGCCAGGCGCACGGCGCCCGTGCCGCCAGGCGTTTGCATTCCGTCGATCCGCCCGCCGCGGGTTGGGTTTTCGCCGAATACGTACGGCATCAGCGCGTGGACGAAGCCCATGTCGCCTTCGGGCCCGAGGTAGGACTTGGAAGCCTGCTCGTTCACCAACCGTTGCTCGGCCGCCTTGATCGCGCCGAACACCGGGGTTTCGCCCTGGCCGGTGCGATAGACGCCGACGCCGAGGTCGATCTTGTCGGCCCGCGGGTCCGCGTCGTGGAGCTTGATCAGCGCAAGAAGCGCGTCGGGCGGCTGCTGGTTGAGTCTTTCAAGCATGGCGGCGGCCTCATGCCGTCACCTCCGCGCGCGGGCAAGCGCCAATCCACTGCCGCGCGCCGCGTTTTTCTTGCAGCCTCAGAAGGGCAGCCAGCGCTGCTTCTTCGAGAACTTCATGTAGCCGGCGTTCACGCCGAGCCGCAGACCCGCTCCGGCACGGATCGGAATGAGCACGACGTTGCCCTTGCGCAGATAGCTCGCGTTGAACCCGCCGACCAGGTAGGCCGCGCCTTCGCCGGACGGATAGCGCTCGTACAGCTCTTCGGTATCGTAGAGGTTGTAGACCAGCACGAAGGTGCTGCCCGCGTTTGCCCCGGCGTCGAAGCCGATCGAGGGTCCGGTCCAGTAGACCGGCTTTTGCCCTTCGATCTTGTGGTAGAGCGTGCCGGAGCCGTAGCGGGCGCCCAGCACGAACGCTCCGCCCGCCTCACGCCCGACAATGTAGCCGTTCGGCTCGCCCTGCTTGGCCAGCACGTCCTCGATCAGCCGCGCTAGGCCTTCCGCGCCCTTGCCGAACACACCCTCGGCCGCGCCGATCAGGTCGTCCTCCTTGTAGGTATCGCCCTGCGCCGCCGCGACCGACGGATTGGCCGCGGCCTGGCTTGCGCCGGCCGACGGGTTCGGGGTGGTCACAGCCGGATAGGTATAGACCGGCTCCGGCACCGAGGGCGTAGCCGGCGCCGGATCGGTCGGGACGCCGTCGTAAACGTCAGGTGGCGACGACTGCGGCGCGGCGAGGTCGCCATCGATTGCCGCGTTGGGGTCGATCCTCTGCATGCCCTGTGCGGCAGCCGGCGCGGCGGTAACCGTCGCGGCAAGCGTGAGCGCCACGCCCAGGGCGCGGCGACGACAGTAGGCGGCAAGCAGCATCATCATCTCTGGTCCCCTCCAGTCGGACCTGTCCATCGCGACAAGAATCCCAAGCGCCTGAAGCGGCAATGAACGCGCGGCAAGGCGAGTCGGTTTTGCGGTGAGCGGAGTCCGAGAAAAAGCGCGTGCGCCGCCTTGCCGCAGCCCCGCCCCCCCGTTATAGGCCCCCGCTCAATCGCGGCCGCGATCCGGAGACGTGGGTGAGTGGCTGAAACCAGCGGTTTGCTAAACCGCCATACTGGTAAATCCGGTATCGAGGGTTCGAATCCCTCCGTCTCCGCCAGAACAAGGGTCGCCAATCCCTGGCCCGTCCTCGCAGGGCCGCCGCCTCTAAGTATTTCTCAACGTTTGCAAACTAGCCTTCGGGTTCATGTGTGCGAGCGTGCATCCGCCGGCGCCTTTGCGGCCCGTCTCCAGGCCTCGCGCCGCTTAGGCCGCTATGGTGGCCGCGCTTGCCTCTGCGATGCTGGCGCTTGGGCTTGCCGCAGCCGTGGCATGGCTCGCTATCCGGCGGAGCGGCATAGCCGAAGCGCTCGCCCGCGCCGAGCTGCTCTCCGGGGCCCGGTTTACCGGTTCGCTTCTTCGGCGCTGCGCGCAGGCTGTCGAGGCTCTGCTCGAGCGCCTGTCCTCCCAGGTACATCGTCTTGATCTGACTCACTCGGTCACAGGCCTGCCGACCCGCGAGCGTCTGGCAGCGCGCATGGCCGAGGATGGCGCCGGCACTCTCTCGCTGCTGTCGTGCAAGGACTACGACCGGCTCTGCGCGTTCGATCCGCCGCTGGCCGAACGCCTGCTGATCCGGATCGTCGAGCGCATCGCCGCGATGCTGCCGCCTTCGCGCTTGCTTGCCCAGGTCGATCGGTCACACC
>JAJUJV010000213.1 GCA_029265155.1 Altererythrobacter sp.
CTGCCACAACTACGCGGAGCGTTTGCGCTGGCTATCGCCTTTCGCGGCTGTCCAGACATGCTGATCGGTGCTCGGCTCGGCTCACCCCTGGTAGTCGGTTACGGCGATGGCGAGACTTACCTCGGCTCCGACGCCCTGGCGTTGGCCCCGCTGACGCAGCGGATCGCTTATCTCGAAGAAGGCGACTGGGTAGTCGTTACCCGTGACGGTGCGGCCATCTTCGACAAAGACAACACCCCCGTTGAGCGCGAGATCACGACCTCGGGAGCGTCGGCCGCAGCCATCGAGAAGGGCAACTACCGCCACTTCATGCAGAAGGAGATTTTCGAGCAGCCGACGGTGGTGGCGCAGACCTTGCGCTCCTACCTGCGGCCGGTCGAGATGCAGGTCGCGCTGCCGCAGATCGACTTCGATATCTCGGCGGTTGAACGAGTGACGATCGTCGCGTGCGGGACCAGCTACTACGCCGGGATGGTTGCCAAGTACTGGTTCGAGCAGTTCGCGCGTGTCCCGGTCGACATCGATTATGCCAGCGAGTTCCGCTATCGCGAGCCGGTGCTGCAGCCCGGCGGGCTGGCGCTTTTCATCTCCCAGAGCGGTGAAACGGCCGACACGTTGGCGGCGCTACGCCACTGTAAGGCTGAAGGGCAGACGATCGCCGTCGTCGTCAACGTCCCGACCAGTTCGATGGCCCGCGAAGCCGACTTACTGCTGCCGACGCACGCGGGCCCGGAGATCGGCGTCGCATCGACAAAGGCATTTACTTGCCAATTGGCAGTGCTCGCTGCGCTCGCGGCGCATTTTGCCGTCAAGAAAGGCCGCCTCAGTCGAGAGGACGAGGCCGAGATCGTCCGCCATCTGCTCGAAGCACCGGCCTGCCTCAACGCGGCGCTCGACCATGACGAGGAAATTGCGGCGATGGCGCACTTGATCGCGCCGGCGCGGGACGTGCTGTATCTGGGCCGCGGACCGGATTTCCCGCTTGCGCTCGAAGGGGCGCTGAAGCTGAAGGAGATCAGCTACATCCACGCCGAAGGCTACGCTTCCGGCGAGATGAAGCACGGGCCCATTGCCCTGATTGACGAGGCCGTTCCCGTGATCGTTCTCGCACCTTCTGGTCCGCTGTTCGAAAAGACCGTCTCGAACATGCAGGAAGTGCGCGCACGCGGCGGCAAGATCGTGCTGATCTCCGACCGCCAGGGCTTGGAGGAGGCGGGTGAGGGCTGCCTGGCAACGATCGAAATGCCGCGCGTCCACCCGCTGATCGCCCCGCTGGTCTATGCGGTTCCGGTGCAGTTGCTGGCTTATCACACCGCCTGCGTGAAAGGCACGGATGTCGATCAGCCGCGTAACTTGGCGAAGTCCGTAACGGTCGAATAAATCCGGTTTTTCGACCTGCTGAGTGGCCCCGCTTTACGGGCCACTAACCATTGACGGTTAAGCTGGTGGGGTGACGGGAAATACATCCGATCTCCCCAAGCTGCCGCTGCGCTTGACGCCGCTGCAAATCCTCGGCCTGCGCAATCCCGATGAAGGGGAGTGGGCGGAGGTTCGGGGGTTGCAGTATGCTAAATTGAGTAAAGTTACCCATACGCGCGCAATAGCCCATACTTTGGGCGCGCTGCTGACGGTCAGCCTCTACGCCGAGGCGGCGCCGGCCTGGCTGCTCGGTGGCTGGCTGGCGGCGCTGGCCGCAGCGGTGTGGCTGGCGGCGAGAATCGACCGCGGGCTGGCCAACGTCGACCGCCGGCCGATGACGCGCGAGGAATACCGCCGACAGGCGCTCGGCGTCGCCGGGTGCGGCGCGGTCTGGGCCGCCGCGCTTGTCGGATTCGTCCCTTATGCCTCGGCGGCCGAGCACTATGCCTTGTGGACGCTAGTGGCGATGCTGATCGCCTGTTCGGCGGTGCTGATGTCGGCCGCGCCGATGGCCACGGTGGTGTTCGCC
>JAJUJV010000098.1 GCA_029265155.1 Altererythrobacter sp.
CAGGCGGCGGCTGCGTGATAGACCTCGGCGTCCACCTCGCCGACCTCGCCTTGTGGATGCTCGATTTTCCCGCCGTCGAAGCGGTCGCGTCGCGCCTCTATGCAGGCGGACAGCCGCTCTCGCCCGGCTCGTCGGAAGTCGAGGACTACGCTGTCGCTCGCCTCGATCTCGCCGGCGGCACCAACGTTCGCCTGGCCTGCTCCTGGCGCCTTCATGCAGGGCAAGAGGCCGTGATCGAAGCCAGCTTCTACGGCACGGGCGGCGCGGTAACCCTGCGCAACGTGGGCGGCAGTTTCTACGACTTCGAAGCCCACCACCACTACGGCACGCAGAGCGAGCGCCTGGTCTCCCCGCCCGACGCTTGGGGCGGCCGCGCGGGCGCAGCCTGGGCCAAAGCACTGGCCGAGAATCCACGCTTCGATCCTGCAGCCGATCGCTTCCCCGAAGTGGCCGGGGTCCTCGATCGGATTTACGCCTCGGCGGGCTAGAGCGCGCGGCTACTGCCCGAAGTCGAACAGGTCCCGATACTGGTGCGGTTGCGAGCGGAGATACTGCTCGGGCGCTTTGACTTTGCCGCCAAGCTGCGCGGCGGCGTGCCAGGGCCAACGCGGGTTGAACAGCACGCCGCGTGCCAGCGCGACGAGGTCGGCGTCACCGGTCGCAACGATGGCTTCGGCCTGTTCGAAACCGGTAATGAGACCAACGGCGACGACCGGCACGTCCACCGCCTGCTTGACCGCCCGGGCGAGCGGCACCTGGTAGTTCGGCCCGACGGGGATTTGCTGCGCCGGATGCAGGCCGCCGCTGGAAACGTGGATGGCGGCGCAGCCACGCGCCTGCAGCGCCTGAGCGAACGCGATGGTTTGCTCCACCTCCCACCCTCCATCGACCCAGTCGGTCGCGGAGACGCGGACAGTGACCGGGCGCTCCGCGGGAAAGGCGCTGCGTACCGCGTCGAATACTTCGAGCGGGAAGCGCATCCGGTTCTCGAGCGACCCGCCGTAGTCGTCGTCGCGCACGTTCGACAGCGGCGAGAGGAACTCGTGCAGCAGATATCCGTGCGCCGCGTGGATCTGGATTGCGTCGAGGCCTAGCCGAGCCGCCCTGCACGCCGCGTCGGCGAAGGCATGGCGGATGCGGGCCAGCCCATCGGCGTCGAGCGCCACCGGCGGGTTTTCTCCCTCCGCCCATGACACCGCCGACGGAGCCACCGTCTGCCAACCGTTGGGGTCACCCGGCGCAATCTGAGCGCCGCCGTCCCATGGCTTGTGAGTCGACGCTTTGCGGCCGGCGTGGGCGAGCTGGATCGCGATTGGCATCTCGGACCAGCGGCGCCCCCCCTCCAGCACCCGCGCCATCGCTGCCTCGGTCTCGTCCGACCACAAGCCGACATCGCCATAGCTGATGCGCCCCTCGGGCGTGACGGCCGTCGCCTCGATCGTCAGCAACGCCGCGCCGGAATGCGAGAGCTGGCCCAAGTGGATCAGGTGCCAATCGGTCATGCAGCCGTCTTCCGCCGAATACTGGCACATCGGGGCTATGACGATGCGGTTGTCGAGCGACAGAGACCCGACCGAGAGGGGACTGAATAGGACTGACACGGACTCGCTCCTGCTTCGTATGGCCCGTTGAACGTCGGCTCGCGGCCGAAGCTCCCCGGCAGCGCGGCATCAACGATGCACCGGGTCAAACAGGTCGCCGGGCGCCGGTGTCTGTGGCAAGAGCTGTCGCCAGGCCAGCAACGGATCGGACGCAAATGAGCGAGGACGAAGGGCACGCCGCCGCAGCGGGCAAGGGTTTTGACTTCGCGGCGAACGGACGCACCCTGATCTGGCTCGTCGTCACGCTTCTCGGCATCGCGGTGCTATGGCTGCTGCAGGCCGCGGCCGCGGTGTTCCTGCCGCTGGCCATCGCCTATTTCCTGGCCGTATCGGTCCTTCCCGTCGCTCGCGCGATCAATGGCCGACTCCCCCGGCCGATGGCCTGGCTCGGCTACACCGTCGCCGCGAGCATCGTGGTCGGCTTCCTGCTGCTGTTCTTTGCAGGCATCGGGGTGGCGACCGGGCAAGTCGCGGCCAATGCCAGCCAGATCGTGACTCAGGTTCAGGAGCGGTTGCAGCAGTCGCCGCTTACCGCTGGGGTCGCGAGTCAGGGTGTGCCGCAGATCATCGAACGCGCCGGCGACTATGCGGGCTCGCTCGCCTCCGGGCTCGGCAGCACGCTGGCGGCGATGGTCGTGATCTTCTTCCTGATGCTGCTGATGCTGCTCGAATCTGCTGACTGGCGCGCCAAGGTGGGCACCGTCTCGCGTAGCGACGGCGGCCGCGGCTGGCTCGAGATCTCGCAAGCGGTCGGCGAGAAGTTCCGGCGCTATTTCCTGGCACGGCTCGCGCTCGGCTCGATCACGGGCGTACTTTATGCCGGCTGGTTGGCGATTTTCGGTACGCCGCTGCTCCTCGTTTGGGGTATCCTCGCGCTTCTCCTCAACTTCATCCCGACGATCGGCTCGTTGATTGCCGGAATCCTGCCCGTCCTTTTCGTTTTCGCCCAACAGGATCTGCAGACCGCCATCCTCGTCGCCGCGGGGCTGCTGGTCATCGAGCAGGTGATGGGCAACTACATCGATCCGAAAGTGACCGGCCGCCAACTTTCCCTCTCGCCTCTGGTGGTACTGGTCTCGCTGCTGCTGTGGACCTGGGTGTGGGGCATTCCGGGGGCACTGATCGCCACTCCGATGACGATGCTGCTGGCGATCGTCTGCGCGCACTTTTGCACGCTGCAACCGGCGGCGCTGCTGCTCAGCGGGGAGACCGAGATGGACGCCCTGAAGCGCGCCATGGGGCCACGCGATCGCGATGCGGCAGAGCGCTCTCGCGGGAGTCCGGCGGGCGAACGATGAAGTGGCTGAAGGCGCTGGTTCTGTGCGGCGCAATTCTGTTGCTGACGGGGCTGGCCGTGAGCCTCTGGGCTGACCTGCCCTCGCTCGAACGTCGCCCGGTGTCGCGGGCTCTCACCGACACCGCGGACACCCGCCTCGGCCGGGCCGTCGCCACTCAGACGGCGGAGCGGCCGGGGCTCACCGGCGTTTACCCGCTCAACGACGGGCCGGACGCCTTCGCTGTGCGCATGCTCCTGGCGCGCGCGGCAGAGCGCAGCATCGATGCCCAATACTACATCTGGCACGGCGACATCACCGGAACGCTGCTGTTCAACGAGCTGCGCGCCGCCGCGGACCGCGGAGTCCGCGTCCGCCTGCTGCAGGACGACAACACCACCGCGGGTCTGGACGAGATCCTCGCCGCTCTCGACGCGCATCCCAATATCGAAGTGCGGCTGTTCAACCCGTTCGTCATCCGCTCGCCGCGCTGGATCGGCTACGCCACTGACTTTTCCCGTCTCAATCGCCGGATGCACAACAAGTCGTTCACCGTGGACAACCAGGCCACGGTAATCGGCGGCCGCAACATCGGCGACGAGTATTTCGGCGCCGGCGAGAACGGTCTGTTCGTCGACCTCGACGTGCTCGCGATCGGCGAAGTGGTCAGCGATGTATCGGACGATTTCGACCGCTACTGGGCGAGTGCCTCGTCCTATCCGGCCGACCGGATTCTGCCCCGTCTCCCGCGCTCCCGGCTCGACGCGGTGGCGGCGGATGCGGCGCGCGTTATGCGCGAGCCGGCAGCGACCAACTACATCGAAGCTGTGCAGCGCCTGCCGATCCTCGATCAACTCAGGGACCGGAGCTTGGCGTTCTACTGGGCCCCGGTACGGATGGTGAGCGACCATCCGGCCAAAGGCCTCGGACGCGCCGAACCCGAGGACCTGCTGATCGGCCGCATCGAGCAGCTTCTCGAGCGGCCGGAGCAGCGGCTCGGCCTCGTCTCGGGCTATTTCGTGCCGATGCAGCAGGGAGTCGAGACGTTCGCCGGCATGGCCCGGCGCAGCGTCGAGCTGAACATCGTTACCAACGCGCTCGAAGCAACCGACGTGCCGATCGTCCATGCCGGCTATGCCGGGTACCGCAAGCCGCTGCTCGAGGCTGGAGTGCGCCTGTGGGAGCTGCGGGCAAGCGCGCCCGCGACGCCGCAGCGCGCGACGCGAAGCGGCTCCGGCTCCGGTTCAGGCTCCGGCTCCACGCTCGGCGGCTCGGCCACGGCGCTCCACGCCAAGACGTTTACCGTCGATGGCGAGCGTGTGTTCGTCGGGTCCTTCAACTTCGATCCGCGCTCGGCCCGCCTCAACACCGAACTCGGCTTCGTCATCGATAGCCCAGAGCTCACTCAGCGGATGGACGAAGCGCTGGTCCGCGCTGTCCCCGCCGCCGCTTACGAGCTCAGGCTGTCGGACGAGGGCGAATTGCGGTGGATCGAGCGGCACGACGGCAAGGAGATCGTCCACCATACCGAGCCCGGGACTACCTGGTGGCAGCGCAGCCTGACCTGGCTCTTCTCCCACCTGCCGATCGAATGGCTTCTGTGAGCCCCAGCCGGTGCCGGCAAACCGCCGCCGCCGCTCCACGCCTAGATCAACGGCAGCTGCGCCCGGCGAAATTCGGCCGCGACCGAGGTCAGCGCCACGGCCAGCGCGGGCGCTAGATCGGGGAATACAAGCTCACCGGCGATGCGGCGCAGCTCTGTCGGCCGTTCCTCGCTTGCCGCCCGTAGCGCTTCCACCAGCCGCACCTCGTGAGCGCTGAGCCACGCACGATCCGCGGTGCCGAACCGCAGCGGCTGGCGCGCGTTGTTGCACAGCGTCTGCATCGCCGCATGGAAAGGCGCTGCCCCCTTCTCGAGCCCGGCGGCTTTGAACGCCGCGCCGATCACGTGGCAGACGCAGCGGCCGTTCACCGCCGCGCGGACCCAGCGCCGTACGGCTCCGACGAAGAGGCGCACGCCCTCCCCCTGCTGATCGATCGGGCGGCTCAGGAGGTCTGACATTGAGGAGGGCTCCAGTCGTGGCTCAAGGGTCCAGCCGCAGCCCGCTTCAACCGGCGACGCGCGTGGTGTTGTCGTCGATCAGCTTCAACGCCTCGGCCGTGGCCGCCGTCTCGCTCTGGCTGCCGGTGCGGATTTCGTCGGCGAGCTCGAGCAGCCGGCCGGAAATCACCGTGCCGGTGTCCGCTTCCTCCTGGATCGCGATCCCGCCCTTGGCCGCGGCGATTTCCTCCCACTTGGCGCGCACCGCGGACCAGAATCCCTGAGTCGCCGCCCAGTAATCGTCGGCCGCCTGGGTGTCGTAATCCGCGAAGCGGGTATAGGTGTTGAGGACGTATTCCTGGACCACCGGCTGCAGCGCCCCGCCGGCCTGTCCCATCTTGATGTTGTCCTGCCAGTGGATCCACCCGTCCGGCGAGGTCTGGTGACGGTTCACGCCGTAGTAGCGATCGTAGACCGGATTGCGGACCGCATCGCGCCGGGCAAGAGGCCGCCAGGTCCATTCCGACTGCCAGCGCCGCGTGCCGCCCTCGCCGTCGAACCGGCCATAGCTCCCGTAGCGGGGGCTGTCGTCCACTTGGTAGACCGTCTGCGACCAGCGGCCGCGCCGCGCTTCCGGGGCGAGCGGTTGCCAGGTCCACTCGCCGGTATCTGAATAGACCAGCACCTTTTCCGGCTCGTACTCCCAGTCCTGCCGCCAGTGCTTGATGACATGGCTCTCGCCGCCCATCTCGACCACCAACAAGTGCTGCAGCACGATCTTGCGGCCGCTATCTTCGATCACCCGCACCGATTCATGCCCGCCGGAGAGCTTGCGCTCGAGCGGCTCATAGCCGGCGCGCCACGACGTCGCTTCCTGCATGTCGAAACGCACCTTGAAATCGCCGGCCATGGCCAGGATGTCGGCGCGATCGGCTTCGAATGACGCCTGAGCACCGGAGGGCGCCTGACCGGCTATGGGCGGGTGCGCCAGGGCCGGCGAGGCCAGAGCGGCGCTGGCCAGCAGAGCGGCGGCAACGCGAACAAAAGTTTGGATCATGGCGATAACCTCTTTCGGGCTCAGAAGCGGAAGCTGACCGAAGCGCTCGCGTTGCGACCGGGCCGGGTATAGGCCTCGGTCACGCTCGAGGTGGCGGAGAGTCCCCGCACGTCGCTCCAGTAGGCGTAAGTCTCGTCGGTGATGTTGAACACGCCGGCGCGCAGCGTCAGCATCTCGGCCACCCGCCAGAACACCGTCGCATCGAGGATCGTGAACGAGTCCGGCCGGTAGGCGGTGGCGCTGGTCCGCGTTGCTTCCTTACGGGCATGATGGGTGACGATCAGTTCGCCGCCGAACCGCCCGGCAGGCTCGCGATAGCCGATGCCCGCCACCAGGTTCAGCGGATCGATCGTGTCGAGCGGCACCCGGGTGCCGTCGGGCAGGATCTCGTCGCCTTTGGCATAGGCAATCGCGAAACGCCCGGTTAGGCCATTCGCCGCGCGCATCTCCGCCTTGGCTTCGATCCCTTCGATCTTCACCCGGCCGATGTTGACGTACTGGAAGATCGTCGGGTCCGAGGGCGTCCCCGAACCGCCGACATCGGCCTGGGCGATGAAGTCTTCGTAGTCGGCAGTGAACGCAGTGGCGGAGACCGAGACGTTCTGGCCGCCAAAGCGGATCCCGCCTTCCCAGCTCTCGCTGCGTTCCGGCCCGAGGTCGGGATTGGGGTCGGACGTATAGCCGAACGCGGGATTGCTGAAGAAGTTGTTGACCTGGAACGGCGTCGGCGCGCGGAACCCTTGGGTATAGTTGGCGAATAGCCGCGCCGTCCCGCCGAGCTTGGCTACCGCGCCGAGCTTCGGCGACAGCCGCGAATGGTCCTGCGCGGCACGGTTAAGGTCGGGATAGAGCCGGTCGTCCTGCGGCTCGAGCCGATAGAAGTCGAGGCGCAACGCCGGATAGAGCGTCAGCGCGCCGTCGAGCAGGCCGAGCTCGTGGCCAAGGAACACGCCGCCCAGCATGTAGTCGGTCTCCGGAAACGCGCTGCTCGGAAAGACTTCTCCGGCCGGTGGCTCGACGCCGTCGCGGATGCCCTTCTGGTTGGTCCAGCTCATGTCGCCGCCCAGCGTGACGCGATGGGTCAATCCGCCGGTGGCGAAGCCGCTGCGCGCTTCGGCCGAAAGCCCCCAGACGCGGTTTTCGAAGGTGTTGAGCCGCTCGCGGTCGGGCCGCGGCGTGGCGCCGATCGGCGAACGGTCCTCGTCCGAGAACTGGATGTCTTGGCCGTCCTGCCAATACGCAGCGACATGGGCATATTCGACCGCGCCCGCTCCGCTCCAGGTCCAGTCGAGCGACAGCCGCTGGCGCTTGGTCGTATCGTCAGCGGTCAGGCTGTCGACGATCCAGCTCGGTGACGGCCCCAACAGGAACGCCGGCCCCTCGCCGGTCAGCACCCGGGTGTGGAGGTCGCGCTCCAGATACTCCCCGGTGAGCCGGACCCGGTGCCGGCCGTCGCTCCACACCAGCTTGCCGAGCAGCGCATCGGACTGCCCGTCCTGCGGATTGGGCTGCGTCCGGGTCTCGCCGACCCCGCCCACGGTACCCTTGTTGTCGAGTTCGCGGAAATCGCGCCGGGTGTAGCCGACCAACGCTGAGAACGTGCCGGCGCGGCCGGCCACCGCGGCGGTCTCGGCAAACTCCTCGTCGGCGGAGCTGTACTGCGCGCGGACGAAGCCGCCGAAGGCGTTGCCGGCAAGAATAAGGTCGTCCGGATCCGAGGTCGTGAAGCTGACCACCCCGGCCAGGCCATCGCTGCCGTAAAGCGCGGAGCCGGGGCCACGCAGGATCTCGACCGTTTTGACCAGGCCGACGTCGGTATAGTTGCCCCGCCCGGCGTCCTGCGCGCCGAAAGAGAACCCGTCGGGGGAACGGATCCCGTCCACTTGGACCAGCACCCGGTTGCCGCCGATCCCGCGGATGGTGAAACCCTCGTTGCCGGCCCGGCCCACCGTGCCGAGCGCCGCCCCGAACCGCGCCGGCGCCCGCCGGACGGAAACGCCGGGCTCGAACCGCACCAGATCCTTGATGTCGGTCGCCAGCTCGTCGGCAATTTGCTCGGCCGTGATCACCGTGACTGTCGCGGGCGCATCGTAGAGGGCGACCGGCGTGCGTGTCGCCGAAACGACGATGCGGTTGCTCAGTCGCTCCGCCCAATACAGTCCGTCGTTATCCTGCGCGGCCGCCGGAAATGCCGGTACAGCCGCCCCCGCCAGCAACAGTGCCCCAACAACCCGACCCGCCCCGCGCGCTCCGGCGCTGGCTCCATCCTCATTCATTCCAGACCCCTGTTACTAATACTAACGCTTCGCATTAGCGTTTATTGAGGTGGGGGAGGCAGTGTCAACGCTTTTTCCGTGAATGCTACGCGCCCGTCGTCGGCAGGCGGGTAGCTCGGTCGTCTCCACGCGACGGAGCGCGCCGTTCACGCTTCCCCGTGAATGACCGACTTAGAGAGGTGAATGGCGCCGTCGTGCAGAAGCGCTCGCCGATCCAAGATTGTGGCGCGGTCGAACCCAGTGCCCACAGTCCTTCGTCTTATGGCGACACGTGTGCCCCAGGACCGGAGGTGTTCACCATCGGCCCTGCCAATCAATCCAGGAGGTGCTTCCGCTAAAGGG
>JAJUJV010000046.1 GCA_029265155.1 Altererythrobacter sp.
GTCCTTGAGGGAAAAGCGGCCATGCCCGCGCAGCCGGTCGAGGTCGTTGAGGCATGCTCGAAGCGCTTCGATCCGCTCATGAACGAACCGGTCGGCCTGTTCGCAGCTGCCGGTGCGGACGAACATCGCAGCGTTGCGTGCGCACATTGCGTCGCGAACGGCGTCGAGCGCGTCCCGCCAAGCGGAATCTCTTCGGGCGAAACGTGCATAGACGCCCGGCTCGCCGCTCTTCTTATGCTCCAGCAGCAGGTCGGTCATGCCGGCGTAGGCCGAGACGACGAAAATCCGGCGATACAGGTCTTCCCCCGTCCGTCCTGCGATCAGGACGTTGTCGAACAGCGTCGACGTGGCCGCCATCGATGTGCCGCCGATTTTTTCGACACTATGGCCCGACATCATGCCGCCGCCTGCTTCTGAAGCGAACCGGACTGAATAGTCACCGGACTACACTCGCGATCCGCAATGAACGCGGGGCGCGGCTTCTCGGCAGCGAAAGGTGCCTGCAGCCTGTTCGACACCGCATTGTAGACAAGGAAGGCGTTCGCCCGCGGGAACGGGGTAATGTTCCCGTTGGACCCGTGCATCGTGTTGCAATCGAACAGGATCACCGTGCCGGGCGCACCGGTGGGAGCGACAATGCCGTGCCGATGTGCGAGAATGGCGAGGCTCAGCTCGTCGGGAACCCCATATTCCTGCTTTTTCAGCGACATCCGGTAGTGGTCTTCGGGCGTCTCGCCCACGCAGGTGACGTAAGTGTGGTGCGAACCCGGCATGACCATCAGCGGTCCGTTGTGCGGCGTGTTCTCGGCGAGTAGGACCGACATCGAAAGCGCGCGCATACGCGGCATGCCGTCCTCGGTGTGCCAGGTCTCGAAATCTGAGTGCCAGTAGAACTCCTTGCCCTTGAACCCGGGCTTGTAGTTGAGCCGCGACTGGTGGACGTAGACGTCGTCGCCGAGCAGGAACGAGGCCACCCCGGCCAGCCGTTCATCGGCGGCGAGACGCGCCATCAGGGCGTTCTGCTCATGGATGGCGAAGATCGAGCGGATTTCGTCGCTGCCGCGTTCGGTGATGATCGTGTCCGCATCGAGGGAGGCGGGGCTTGCCAAGAGAAGCCGCGTCTCGTCCTGGAGCGCTTCCAGCTCACCGGGATCGAACAGATTCTGGAGAACCAGGTAGCCGTCGCGCTCGAACTGCTCGACCTGCTGCCGGCTGAGCGGCGCATCGGCATGCCAGTCGCTATGGACCACCGGATCCTGGCGCGGCAGCAGCTCGGGCTCTGCCGCGCGGCGTGATGGATAGATATCATGCATGTCTTGAGGTTCCCCTTGTGCCTCAGCCAGCCGGAGCAGGTTCGCGAATCTGCTCCGCCGCCGGATAGGCGCCGGTTTCGTCGTGCACTTCGCGGCCCGTGACGGGCGGGTTGAAGACGCAGGCGGTCAGGATGTCCGTTTCCGGCCGCACGATGTGGCGGTCATGCTCGTTGAGCGCGTAGAGGATGCCTGGCTTCAGTTCGTGGACCTCGCCTGTGCCCAGGTCCTCGATCGTGCCCTTGCCTTTCAGCACCATCACAGCCTCGAGGTGATGCTTGTAGTGCATCTTGAGCTCGGCGCCCGCGCGCATCGTGGTGAGGTGGAAGGAGAAGCCCATCCCGTCATCCGCCAGCAGCAGCCGGGCGCTGTCCCAGCCATCCGATTTGACGTTGCGATCGCTGGCGCGAATCTCCTTGAGATTGCGAATAATCATGTCGTTTTCCTTTTGGTCAGGCGGCGGCTGAGAGCGCCGGCGAGAGTTCCTTGCGGATCGATTGCTCGACGATGTCGAGCCCGGCTTCGAGCAACCCATCGTCGATCACTAAGGGGGCCAGCACTTTGACGATCTCGTCATGCGCGCCGCTCGTCTCGATGATCAGGCCGCGTTCGAAGCAGGCTTCGGTGATGGCCGATGCGGCTTCTCCGGAGCCGACGTCGATGCCGCGCATCATTCCGCGGCCTCGGGTCGAAAGGCCATGCTCTTCGGCCATCGCATCCAGGCGCCGCTCCAGCAGCGCACCCCGACGGGCGATATCCTCCTGAAAGGCGCTATCGGCCCAGAAGTGGCGCAGCGAAGCCGCGGCCGTGACGAAAGCGTGATTGTTGCCCCGGAACGTGCCGTTGTGCTCACCCGGCGACCACACGTCGTACTCCGGGCGGAACAGCGTCAGCGCGAAGGGAAGGCCCATGCCTGACAGCGATTTCGCCAGAGTGACGATGTCGGGGGTGAAGCCCATGCCTTCGAAGCTGAAGAAGCTGCCGGTCCGGCCGCACCCGGCCTGGATGTCGTCGACAATCATCAGCGCGCCGTGCTTGCGCGCGATGGCCGCGATGGCGCGCAGCCATTCCGGAGAGGCGGCATTCAGGCCACCTTCGCCCTGAACCGTCTCGACGAGGATGGCGGCGGGGGCATCAAGGCCGCTCGAGGGGTCGGACAGCCGCTGGTCGAGCAGTGCCGCCGTGTCGACGTCCGGGCCGTAATATCCGTCGAAGGGCTCGTGAGCGACATGCGACAGCGGCACGCCCGCGCCGCTGCGCTTGCCGGCATTGCCGGTGCAGGCGAGCGCGCCCAGCGTCATGCCGTGGAAACCGTTGGTGAAGGCGATGACGAGCTCGCGTCCTGTCACCTTGCGCGCCAGCTTGATGGCCGCTTCCACCGCATTGGTGCCGGTCGGCCCGGTGAACATCGCGCGATAATCCAGGCCGCGCGGTTCCAGAATCACTTCCTCAAAGGCTTCGAGGAATCGCTCCTTGGCGGCAGTGTGCAGATCCAGCCCGTGGGCGATGCCGTCGCTCCCGATGTAATCGAGGAGCGCTTGCTTCAGGACCGGGTGGTTGTGCCCGTAGTTCAACGACGAACAGCCGGAGAGAAAGTCGAGGTAGCGTCCACCGTTCACGTCGTGCAGCCAGACGCCCTCGGCCTTGTCGAACTGGCGCGGAAGGGAGCGCGAATAGCTGCGAACGCCTGACTCGCGACGATCATAGATGGCGGTTTTCGGCGCCAGATGGCTGGGTCGGGGAGTGAGGTTCATGGAGACGTCTCCGTATCGTTTGAATGATGGGTCAAAGGGGAATGCGCGCTTCGAACTCGGTGTCGTGCGCGCCGGCAAAATGCGCCTCGCGCTCAAAGCGAGGCGCCTTGGTCAAAGCCGCACCCCTGCGGCGGGCAAAGGCGTGAAACAGCTTCCAGGAGGCCTGGTTGTCTTCGGTTATGGTCGTCGTCAGTGTGGTCGCTCCGGCAGCGGCTGGTCTTTCGACCAGTTCGTCCAGCATCCGCAGCCCGAGGCCTTGCCCGCGCGCGTCGGAATGGACGGCCACCTGCCAGACGAACAACACGTCGGGCCGAGCCGGCGAGCGGTAGCCTGAAACCCAACCCACAACCCTGCCTTCGCTTTCGGCCAGAATGCAGGTTTCACGGAAATCCGTGCATTGCAGCAGGTTGCAGTAGGCCGAGTTGGTATCGAGGGGCGGGGAGGCAGCGATCAGCTCGGTCACGCCTGGACCATCTTCCGCGCGCGGCATCCTAAGTTCGATGCCCCTCGTCCCCGGCGTTCTGGAAGGATCAGTTTGAGTGGAATGCTTCAAAACGGGGTAACACATAGTTCGTAAGACGAACTATCGTTCGACTCCTTTGACAACGACTCTGGGGCGGCAAGTGCGGCAGGTATGTAAGGAATTGCCGCGGGATGGCAACCCCAGTCGCCCCGTGAACGGGCTAAACTGCTTCAACAGCGGAAGTAATTTCATTCAAGCTATGGGATCATAAAAACGGCCTTGGCGCGGTGGACCTGCAGGGCTAGCGAAGGCAGGTGGACCGCGAACTGACCATTGCTGCGCTCAAGGCCTTGCGACGGATCTTGCGCGCCTCGGAACTTTCCAACCGTCGCTTGGCGACGGAAACCGGGCTGACCCCATCGCAGTTGCTGGTCCTGCAGGAGATCGGCGATCGCGGCGAGGTAACGCCCACCGAGCTATCTTCGGCGCTGCAGTTCAGTCAGGCGACGATCACCAACATCGTCGATCGTCTGGAGGCGCTGGGCCTGGTGGAGCGCGAGCGAAGCGCTAGAGACAGGCGCCGGATCTATCTCGCGCTGACCGCGCAGGGCAGGAGCACAGGCGAGCGCGCCCCCAACCTGCTGCAAGCCCGCTTCAGCGAACGTTTCGCGGAACTGCCGGAATGGGAGCAGGCCATGATCCTGGCAGGACTGAGCCGCCTGGCCGACCTTCTCGGCACCACCCACGATGCAGCGCCGCTTCTCGATTCGGGCGAGATCGACCGCCCCACAGCCACACGGACCAATTAGCTAGCGGCAGAGCGGAAGATTCAAGATCAAGGGAGTTGGCGCACCCGACAGGATTCGAACCTGTGACCTCTGCCTTCGGAGGGCAGCGCTCTATCCAGCTGAGCTACGGGTGCGTGCTCGGCGGCGGTTAGCAATGCGGGTGCGTATCGCCAAGCGATAATCAATCCCAGCCACGTTCCAGATAACGCAGCGCGCAGCCGGCGAGGAACGCCGAGCCGCGGGGCAGGACGGCTTCATCGACGATCATCCGGCTCGAATGGATGCCGCAGCAGCTTTCCCAGTCGCTGCCTTCGGGCGCGACGCCGAGGAAGGCCATCGCGCCGGGAACCTTCTCCAGCACATAAGAAAAATCTTCCGCGCCCATGATGGGATGGTCCAGTGTCTCGTAGAGCCCGCCAGGCAATTCGGCGGCGACAGCTGCGGCGAATTCGACGGCGCGCGCATCGTTGATCGTCGGTGGGAACCCCTCCGTGATCGTCACCGAGGCGCGGCACTCGTGCGCCTGAGCAATGCCTTCGGCTAGACGGCGCAAGTCATTGCGCACCGCCTGGCGCCGCTCCGGCGAAAGGCTGCGGATCGTTCCTCTGAGGATGGCCTGGTCTGGGATGATGTTGTGCGCGCTGCCGGCTTCGAGTTGGCTGACGGTCACCACGGTGGCTTCGGTGGCGGAATAGCGCCGGGTGACGAGGCTCTGAATCGCGGTCACGATCTCGCAAGCGACCGGCACCGGATCACGCGCATGGTGCGGCATCGACGCATGCCCACCTTGTCCGTCGACGACGATGTCGAGCTTGTCGGCTGCGGCCAGAAGAGCGCCGGTGCGGCTGGCGAGCACGCCGTGGCGGTAGTTCGGCATGACATGCAGCGCGAAAGCGGCGGCCGGCAGCGGGTCGAGCAGGCCATCTTCGATCATGAAGCGGGCGCCGTGGAAACCTTCCTCGCCCGGCTGAAACATGAAGTGCACTTCACCTGCGAAATCGCCCTGGCGGGCGGCGACGAGCCGTGCCGCGCCCGCCAGCATGGCCGTGTGGGTATCGTGTCCGCAGGCGTGCATCCGGCCAGCAATCCTCGAGGCGAACTCGAGCCCGGTGTGCTCCGCCATGGGCAGCGCGTCCATGTCACCCCGCAGTAGGACGGCGGGACCTGGTCGAGCGCCCTTCAGGACGGCGACCGCGCCCGTACAGGATGTCGCTTCCCGCCATTCCAGCGGCAGGTCGGCAAGTTCGGCGCGGACTTTGCCGAGCGTAAGCGGCGTATCGAGGCCGAGTTCGGGCTCGGCATGGATGGCGCGGCGCAGGCTAATGATGCGCGGGGCGATCTCTTGCGCCCGATCGAGGAGTTGTTGGGCCGGCATGATGCCATGGTAGCGCGCGGATCGGCCCCGTTCCAGCGCCGGGCGCCGCGCCGCCCTTGTCACGCCCGGTACGGCTCTCCATCTAACACGTACGGCGAGCACCCGCGCGATGCTGCCGGCCCGATCATACCTTCCGTCACTGTGGCGCAGTGGCGACACCGTTTGGATTATCGGGAAAAACCGTAGTATCTTTAGCCAGCGGGGGTTTAAGGCGCCGACATGCACGGGACCGTCCATTTGTTCGACCGCTTGCCGCAGGTCACCCGGCCCACCGCTCCTTTCAGCGGCGCGGCTGCGCCCGTGCGTCAGACGCCGCTGATCGGTGTCATCCGTAATCCACGCAGCCATCGCCATACCGGCGCGGCGCTCGATTGGGTGGGCAGGGGCGCTCTGCTGGTCGAGACTCCGCGGCAGCGCGACGAGCTGCAGGCCGTGCTGGCTCGGTTTGCCGAGCGGCGGGTCGATTACATCCTGATTGCCGGTGGTGACGGTACGGTGCGCGACGTGCTGAGTTGCGGCGCGAGCTATTTCGGTGAGAGCTGGCCGCCGCTGATCGTCGTCCCTTGCGGGAAGACCAACGCACTGGCGGTCGATCTCGGCCTTCCCACGCGCTGGACGATCGAAGAGGCGCTTGATGCGGTGGCATCGGGCCGGATCGAGCAGCGCCGGTCGCTCATCGTGGCGCAGCGCGACAATGCCGATGCGCGGGTCCAGGGTTTCGTGTTCGGCGGCGGGGCCTACGCCTCGGCAATCCAGCTCGGACAGAGAGCCCACGACAAGGGCGCGTTCAACGGCCTGGGCGTCATTGTGACTGCGGTTTGGAGTCTGCTTCAGGCATTTTTCGGCAGAGCCGGCAATCCATGGCGCCAGGGAACGGCGATGCGCCTCCATGACGAAGCGGGGCGGGAACTGCCGCATACCCGCCTCGGGCCGCTGGACGAGCGCTATTTCCTGTTCACATCGACCCTCAGCCGCTTCCCGGCCGGAATGCGCCCGTTCGGTGACCAGCGGGCGACAGGTCTGCGGACGGCGGTGATCGACAGCGCGCATCGCGGCGTGCTGCTCCGCCTGCCGCTGATCTTGCGCGGAGTGGTCAGCCCCCGCATGCGCCGCTGCGGCTATCACGTGTTCGAGACAGAAGCGCTGCAGCTCGACATTGCCGACCGTTTCATCCTCGATGGCGAAGCGTTTCCAGGGGGGCGCTATCGCATCTCCCTCGGCCCCAAGCTGCGTTTCGTCGTCCCGTGAGCGGCACCCTCGCCGCGCGGGTGAGCGCGGCGCTGGACCGGCCGATCGACCCTGCCGTGGCCGCTTTTGCCGAGCAGCTCGGCCGGGATGCCGGCGCCGAGGCGGTGTTGTTCTACGGGTCAAATTTGCGGACCGGCTCGCTTGAGGGCGTGCTCGACTTCTACGTCCTGCTTCCCGGCAAACCGGAGCGCGGCTTGTGGCCGAAGGTTTCGTATCACGAGCGGGACCATGACGGCGTCACGCTACGCGCCAAAGTGGCGACGATGACGCTCGCCATGTTCGCTTCGGCCGCCCGAGGTGAGACCGTCGACACGACGATCTGGGCACGGTTCGTTCAGCCGAGCGGCCTGGCTTGGCTGCGCGACGAGACGGGCCGTTCCGAAGTCGAGAAGGCGCTCGCCTCTGCAGCCGTCACGGCGGCGCGTCTTGCCGTCGTGGTAGGCCCGGCGAGCGCGCCCGAGAAGGATTTCTGGCGCGCGTTGTTCCAAGCCACTTATGCCGCCGAACTCCGCGTCGAGCCGGCCGGACGGGAAAACTCGATCCTGGCCGCTCATCCCGGTCATTTCGACGGGCTGTTGCCGCTGGCTTTGCTTGAGGCGAACATCCCTTACCTGCAGGATGGGCGTACGATCGAGCCGCGGCTGTCGGCACGCGAGCGGCGGGCCACCCACAAATGGTGGGCTCGGCGGCGGTGGTTCGGGAAACCGCTCAACGTGATCCGTCTCGCCCGGGCGATGGCCACGTTCGAAGGCGGGATGCGCTACATTGCCTGGAAAGTGGAGCGCCATACAGGGCTGCCGGTGCCGGTGACACCGATCCGCGAGAGGCTGCCGCTATTGGCCGTGCCCACGATTTTGCGGGTTCTGTGGCAATCGAAACGGCGACAGGCCGAGCTAACGCAGGCACAACGAACGGGCGCGAGCGACTGATGCTCGGTCACATGTAACGCATGCGGATCGTCATCGGCTTGACCGTGTCGCCGAGTTCGAAGGCCACGCGAGTATGGCTCGGCTTACCCAGGTTGAAGATGTTGATGCTGGGGTTGTTGGACATTCCGCCGCCGTCCTTCGTCAAGTCGGTCTTGCCGTTGCCGTTGGCGTCATGACGCACGGCGATCCCATACGTGCCGGGGCCGGGCGCAGGCACGCAGACGGTCATCGAACCAGCCCGGGCGGGTAACTCCATGCGGTTAAGCCAACGGCCGCTGGCGAGCCAGTCAGCCTTGGTGGCCCGGTAGAGTTGGACGCGGATGTTGCCACTCGACGACTTGATGTCGTTGATCGTCACCCGCACCGCCGGACCCGCGCCGGCTGCGCATTTAGCCATGTCGTTGCCGATCCGCTGATTATACTGCGCCTGCGCCGGCACCGCCAAGGCCAGAACCGCGAATGCACAGGCAATCCAGCCACCCGCTCGGGTGGTCGCTGTGGCGGATGAGGCAAGGCGGTTACGAAACAGCATCAGAGAATCCCAGGTTCAGATGTAGTGATGCAGCCACTTGTCGCCAAGTGACCGGCAAAGAACACGAGCGCGTGAGGTCGGCCCCGGTCGAATTTTCTTTAGCGGCAACGGACTGAACTTGCCGTGAACTTTCGCTTCAGCGCCCGTTGTCTGCATCCGGTCGCAGCTATGTTCCTGTTCCGCGGTCGAGTGACCATGGCTCGGTTTTAGCGAGCCCCGTGTGGAAAAGGTCTTCGGCCGCGTTGTTAAGGGATTCACCCAGGCGTAGTGCTCAAGGAAAGCCAATGCACCAGATGTTGATCTCTCCATCGATCCTTTCCGCCGACTTCTCGCGGCTGGGTGAAGAAGTGCGTGCGATCGACGAGGCCGGTGCGGACTGGATCCACGTCGATGTAATGGATGGACACTTCGTCCCGAACCTGACCATCGGTCCGGGCGTGGTGAAGGCGTTGCGTCCGCACACGCGCAAGCCGTTCGACGTCCACCTGATGTGCGCGCCCGTCGATCTGTGGATTGAGCCGTTTGCCACCGCCGGTGCCGACATCATCACGGTTCATCCGGAAGCGGGTCCGCACGTGCATCGCACTGTCCAGTCGATCAAGGCATTGGGTAAGCAGGCGGGTATCTCGCTCAATCCGGCAACGCCCGCCAAGATGCTCGACTACCTGATCGACGAGATCGACTTAGTCCTGGTGATGAGCGTCAATCCCGGCTTCGGCGGGCAAAGCTTCATCGCCAGCCAGCTTCGCAAGGTCGAGGCAGTCCGCAAGATGATCGACAAATCCGGCCGGGACATCCGGCTCGAGGTAGACGGCGGGGTCAACGCTGAAACGGCGCGGCAGTGCGCCAATGCCGGGGCCGAAGTGCTGGTTGCAGGCTCGGCCACATTCACCGGCGGTCCGGAGCGCTACGCCGCCAACATTGCAGCGCTGAGGGGGGAAGCATGACCGAACTGGCCGCGCGCAATCGGTTCGTGACCGGAGTGCGGCCCGTAACGGAAGAGGGCGCAGACGGCGCTGAGGCGATGGCTATTCCGCTCAGGAACGACGCGCCCGAGCCGTTGGTGGATGCCGCCGAACCGGCTGAGCTGATTGCGCCGGGGAGGGCCTTGGCGCTCGCCAGCTTCGAGCCGCCGGCCGCTTCGGTCGGGGAGCGGATGGTCCGGTTTGCTTATAGGTTCGGCATTTCTGGTCACACGCTGACCGCGCCCTTCCGCAAGCCGGTGAAGCCGCGGCTGCTCGCTGCAGTGACAAGCCCGTTGAAGGGCGATCCTGTTGCCGGGACGGCGCTGCGGGCGGGGCACTTCCTGACCTACGGGGTCAAAGTCCCGATCGCCCAAGTCGACTTATCACCCGCCGCTAAGCTGGCCCCGGCATTCGAGCGCACTGTGCACGGTTTCACCTGGATGCGCGATCTCGAGGCCTGCGCGCCGCCGCAGCAGTGCATCCAGACGGCCGAAAGGGTTTTGGCCAACTGGTTGGAGGCTAACGGCGCGCCGGGCAAAGGCGTCGGTTGGAAAGTGGGACACGCGGGGACCCGCCTGTTGTCGTGGCTTGTCCATGCGCCGCTGATCCTCGCCGGAAGCGACAAGGCGATGCGCGGGCGTGTGCTCGCCGCCATGGAAGACACGGCGCGCTGGCTCGATCGCAACCATGGCAAGGCAGAGGATACCGCCGATGCATTGGCCGGGTGGTGCGCGATAGTCGCGGCCGGGTTGCTGCTTCCCGAAGGCAAGCCACGCCGGCTGTTTGGCGAGGCGGGTCTGGCGCGGGTGCTGGGCGAACTCGTCGGCGCCGACGGCGGGGTGCTGTCACGCGCACCTCTGGTGCAGATGGAAACGATCGCGCTGCTGGTCGATCTTGCGGCATGCTACCGCGCCACCCGCCGCGATCCGCCCGAAGCGGCCGAGAGGATGTTGCAGCTGCTGGTGCCGCCGCTGCTAGCGCTGACGCACAGCGATGGCGGGATGGGTAGCTGGCAGGGTTCCGGAGCCGTATCCGCCGAGCGGATCGCTGCACTGGTGACCGCCAGCGGAGTGCGTACCCGTCCGCTCCGCGATGTGCGGCAGTGGGGTTATCAACGAATAGCCGCGGGCAAGAGCGTACTGCAGTTCGATGCCGCGCCTCCGCCCCTGTCGCGTCATGCGCGGCACGGCTGCGCTTCGACGCTGGCGTTCGAACTGTCGCACGGTTCGCAGCGGCTGATCGTCAATTGCGGCGGAGCGGCTTTTGCCGGTGGTCTCGTGCCGGTGCGGATAGAGCATGGGCTGCGCGCGACCGCGGCCCATTCAACGCTGGTGCTGGGCGATGCGAACTCCACCGCGGTACTGATCAACGGGAAGCTGGGTGCCGGCGTCGGCGAAGTGGAAATCGATCGCCGCACACTGCAGACCGAGAGCGGGGGCGCCACTCGGCTCGAAGCCAGCCACGATGGCTACGTCGCGCGGTTCGGCTTGGTGCATCGCCGCATCCTGATCATGCGCGACGACGGCAGCGAACTGCGCGGTGAAGACCTGCTGGTTCCGGCAGGGCGCAAAGGCAAGCGCGGCAAAGTGCCTTACGCGATCCGCTTCCATCTCGGCGCCGGCGTCGAAGCCAGTCTGGCAGGCAGCGAGCGGGGCGCAGCGCTGCTTCTACCGGACGGGTCGCACTGGCAGTTCATCTCCGGCGAAAGCAGCGTTGAAATCGACGAGAGTTTGTGGGTCGATGGCGAGGGGCGCCCGCACCCCGTGCAGCAGATCGTGGTTCAGGGGCTCGTCTCGCGCGGCGGCGGCAGCTTCTCGTGGTTGTTCAAGAAGATTAGGTAGCGGGACCGGAACCAACCCGTTAGGCGGCCCAATCATGACTCAGGTAGCGATCCGGCGGGCCCTGCTTTCGGTGTCCGACAAGAGCGGCGTGGTCGAACTGGCCTCGCGACTGGCTAAGGGGGGCGTCGAGCTCGTCTCGACGGGCGGTACAGCGCGCGCGCTGCGTGACGCCGGGCTGCAGGTGCGGGACGTTTCGGACGTGACCGGCTTTCCCGAAATGATGGACGGACGGGTCAAGACGCTCCATCCGCTGATCCATGGCGGGCTGCTGGCGGTGCGGGACGATCCGCAACATGCCGCGGCGATGGACGCGCACGACATCGGCGCGATCGATTTGTTGGTTTCCAACCTCTACCCGTTCGAGGAGACCGTCGCGCGCGGCGCCGAGCGCGACGAGGTAATCGAGAACATCGACATCGGCGGTCCGGCGATGATCCGTTCGGCCGCCAAGAACCACGCCTATGTGACGATCGTCACCGATCCCGAAGACTACCTGCTGCTGATCGATGAGCTGGCGGAGCACGACGGCGCGACCACGCTGGCGTTCCGTAAGCGCATGGCCGCCAAGGCCTTTGCCGCGACGGCGGCTTACGATTCGATGATCAGCCAGTGGTTCGCTTTTGCAGACCAGAAGCAGCAGTTCCCCGAGATGCTGGCGGTCAACGGCCGGCTGCTCAGCGAGCTGCGCTATGGCGAGAACCCGCATCAGAAGGCGGCGCTCTACGCACCGCTCGGACCGCACGCGAAGGGGCTGGCGCAGGCGGAGCAGGTTCAGGGCAAGGAACTCAGTTACAACAACTACAACGATGCCGATGCCGCACTTGAGCTGATCGCCGAGTTCAGCGGCCAGGCTCCCACCGCAGTAATCGTCAAGCATGCCAACCCGTGCGGCGTGGCGCAGGGGGAAACTCTGGAGGAAGCCTATCGCGCCGCACTAGCCTGCGATCCGGTTTCCGCGTTCGGGGGTATCATCGCCGTGAACCGGCCGCTTGACGCGCCGACGGCGGCGGCGATCACCGAGATTTTCACAGAAGTGGTCATTGCGCCGGGGGCCGACGAGCCCGCTCGTGCAGCCTTTGCCGCCAAGCCGAACCTGCGCCTGCTTTTGGTCGACGAACTGCCTGATGCCCGGCGGGGTGGGCTGCTGGTCAAGCCGGTTGCTGGCGCGCTGCTCGTGCAGAGCCGTGACAATGGCGCGGTAGAGTTGGGCGATCTGAAGGTGGTCACCGAGCGTATCCCGACCGACCGGGAGATGGCCGACATGCTGTTCGCCTGGACCGTCGCGCGGCATGTGAAATCGAACGCCATCGTCTTTGCCAAGGAGGGTGCCACCGCAGGGGTCGGCGCCGGTCAGATGAACCGGCGCGACTCCGCTCGCATTGCCGCGATCCGGGCGCGTGAAGCGGCAGAGGCTGCCGGCTGGAGCGCTCCGCTTACCGTGGGCAGTGCGATGGCTTCGGACGCGTTCCTGCCATTTGCCGATGGCCTTGATGCAGCCATCGAAGCCGGCGCGACGGCGGTTATCCAACCGGGCGGCTCCATCCGCGACGAGGAAGTCATCGCTCGCGCGAACGAGGCGGGAATCGCCATGGTTTTCACCGGCATGCGACACTTCCGCCACTAGCGCCGGTTGGCGCGCCATCGTCGGTTCCTATATGAATGGCCGCCAACGGGGCCATTCAGAGTCTCTCAACGACGCGCGGGATAGGACCGATGGAACAGAACGACACACACTCGGACACGACCCATGGGCCTTTTCGCACCCGACTTTTTTCGCTCTTTCTTTCTTGGCTTCGGCGTGACCGCGTTGGGGATCGGCGGCTACATCGTTTCCCAGACGCTATGAACCCGCTGCGGGCACTGCTCGCAGCGGGCGCCCTGGCCCTGGCGGCTTGCTCGCCGGCCGTGGCCGCAGAGGCCGTGTTCGATGCGCCGGCGGCGCAGCGCACCGCCAAGGAAGCCCGAGGTCTCAAGACGGCGATCTTTGCCGGCGGCTGCTTCTGGGGCGTTGAAGCGGTTTTCAGCCATACCAAGGGCGTGACCAGCGCAGTATCCGGATACCACGGCGGCACCGCGCAGAGCGCCAAGTATGACCTCGTCTCCTCCGGAGTGACCGACCATGCCGAGGTGGTAAGAGTCACGTACGATCCGGCGGTCGTCCGCTATGACCAGCTTCTGCAGATACTGTTCTCTGTCGTCGCCGACCCGACTTTGAAGAACCGTCAGGGCCCCGACGTCGGACCGCAATACCGCGCCGCCATCATCCCGACGAATGCCGAGCAGCGGCAGGTGGCTTCGGCCTATCTCGCGCAAATGCGTTCGAGCGGGGTCTGGGATAAACCGATCGTGGTGCGCATCGAAAACGCCAAGCGGTTCTATCCTGCTGAGGAATATCATCAGGACTTCGCCAGGAAGAACCCCAACAATCCCTACATTCGGCGCTGGGATGCGCCCAAGGTGGCGGCGCTGAAGGCCAAGTTCCCCTCGCTCTATCGTGCCGCCTTCATCACCGGCTGATTTGCCGCCGCTAGCCAAGCTTCCTATATCGCGAGGATGGCCGGGCACGCACATCGGGAGCATTCGGGCGAAAGTCTGATCGAGGAAGCAGCGAGAGTTCTCTCGGCCGCCGGAGAGCAATGGACGGCGATGCGGGCCGACGTCTTCGAAGCGCTGGCCGCGCAAGACCGTCCCGCTTCGGCTTACGATATTGCCGAAGCGGTCGGGAACCGGCGCGGCAAGCGGGTGGCGGCGAACAGCGTCTATCGAATCCTTGACCTGTTCGTACGCACCAATCTCGCCAATCGGGTGGAAAGCGCGAATGCCTATCTAGCCAACACCCACCCCGGCTGCCGGCACGACTGCATTTTCCTGATCTGCGACGATTGCGGGCAGGCGACGCACATCGACGATGACGCCCTGACGGGTGCGTTGCGCCGGGCTGGCGAGGCCGCAGGATTTACCGACGTGCGTCCGGTGGTCGAACTGCGTGGAATTTGCCAGGAATGCTCGGCCTGATCCGCTCAGCGCGGTTTAGTGCGAAACATGGCGAGCCGTTCATCGACAGGCCGGAGTAGCGGGTGTAAGCGCGAGGGCATGACCACGCGGCCCGAAACCCCGCTGCTCGATACCGTCGGCACACCGAACGAGCTCCGCAAGCTGGAACGCAAGGA
>JAJUJV010000124.1 GCA_029265155.1 Altererythrobacter sp.
TGATTACTATGCAGCGGTGTTCGCGGCCATCGACCGTGAAGATTGGGCCGGAGCCCAGGCGCTGCTTGCCGAGCGGGGCGACGGGCTGCTGCACCCGGTAGCCGTGGCGCGGCTCTATTTGGCCGCCAATTCCCCGCGCGTAGAACTGCCGCAGATCGAAGCGTGGATGAGCCGCGGCCGCAACCTGCCGCAAGCCGCGCAACTGGGCAGGCTGGGGATGAGCCGCGGGGCGACGCGCATGCCGGACCTGCCGGCGGCCCGTTCTTTTCATTCGACCGGCTCCGTTCCCAAGCGCACCCGGCCGCGCTCAGTGACCGACGGCACGATGCCGAACCAGATCGCCAGCGCCATCCAGGAGCGCATCACCAACGACGATCCGGACGGAGCGCGACTGCTGCTCGACGGGATCGACGCATCGCTCAGCCCAGAAGCGCGGGCGGAGTGGCGGCAGAAGGTGGCGTGGAGCTATTACATAGAGAACCGCGACGCCGAAGCCCTGGCGCAGGCAGCGACGGTGGCGCAGGGAAGCGGCCCGTGGGTGGCCGAAGGCGATTGGACGATGGGACTGGCCGCCTGGCGGCTGGGCGATTGCGCTCAGGCCGCTGCGGGCTTCGAGCGCGCCGCCTATGGCGCGCACAATCCGGAACTGCGCGCCGCCGCACAGTATTGGGCCGGCCGGGCCGCTCTACGCTGTCGGCAGCCCGAGCGCAGTACCGCCTTGTTCCGCAGCGCGGCCTCCGCCGACGAGACGCTCTACGGCATGCTGGCGGCCGAACAGTTGGGGGTCGCCGTCCCACCCCGCGTAGCCGGCGCCGAATTAACCGAGGCCGATTGGCGGCGGCTGAGCGGCAATGAAAATGTGCGAATTGCCGTCGCACTGGCCGAGATAGGCCGTGACGATCTATCGAGCGAAGTGCTGCTGCATCAGGCGCGGATCGGCGACCCGGGTGACTACGGCGCTCTGTCCCGTCTCGCCCGCGAATTGGGGCTGCCTTCAACGCAGCTCTACATGGCGCACAATGCACCCAGCGGCGGAACGCCCCACCCCGCCTCGCACTATCCGGTGCCGAAATGGGTGCCAGTGACAGGATGGCAGGTGGACCCCGCGCTTGCTTATGCTCATGCGCTGCAGGAATCGAACTTCCGCGCGTCGGCAGTGAGCCCGGCCCAGGCCCAAGGCCTGATGCAGATCACGCCCATCACGGTTCGCGAGCATGCTCCGCGGCTCGGCCTCAATGCCAGCCAGGTCGACATCTTCGATCCACGGGTGAACCTCGCGTTCGGTCAGCGCAATCTGGAGATGCTGCGCGACAGCCCGGCGACCGGCGGCACGCTGCCCAAGATCATGGCCGCCTACAATGCAGGCTTGACGCCGGTGACGCGGTGGAATCACGAAGTGAACGACCAGGGCGATCCGCTGCTGTGGATGGAATCCATTCCTTATTGGGAGACGCGCAGCTACGTGGCGATCGTGATGCGCAACTACTGGATGTACGAACGCCAGGCTCAGGCGCCGTCGACGAGCCGCGCCGCGCTGGCGCAGAACGCATGGCCGATGTTCCCGGCCGCGGGCGACGGTCGCGCGTATCTATCGGCGAGCCGCGACTGATGGCAATCGACGAAAGCCGCGAATTCAAGCCGATCAACATTGCCCTGCTGACGGTATCCGATACGCGCGGACCGGATGAGGACACCTCCGGCGATATTCTGTCCGAACGGATCAAGAGCGCGGGGCATCGCCTGATCGCCCGCGCCATCGAAAAAGACGATGCGAGCGCGATCGCGCGTCGTTTCAACAACTGGATCGACGATCCGCAAATCGATGCGATCGTCTCGACGGGCGGGACCGGCCTCACCGGCCGCGACGTGACGCCGGAAGCGATCGACCGCGTCAAGGAAAAGACCATTGAGGGTTTTGGCGAGCTGTTCCGTTGGATCAGCTACCAGACCATCGGCACCAGCACTGTCCAATCACGTGCCTGCGCTGCGGTCGCGCGCGGCACTTACATCTTTGCCCTGCCCGGCTCCAACGGAGCCGTGAAGGACGGCTGGGACGGCATACTTGCGGAGCAACTCGACAGTCGCAACCGCCCCTGCAATTTCGTCGAGCTGATGCCGCGGTTGCGAGAGAAATAAGGCCTCGGCTGGACCATTCTCTCGAGCGGGCTCAGCCGGCGTCGATCCCCATTCGTTCGAATGTTCTCCAGCCCTTGGCGGAACAACCTCGCCGCCGAGGCTTTGCCGCAGCAGAGGAGAGCCGAATGACTGACACCGACCGCCTCAAGCAGAAGTTCTGGACCGAGCTGGCGGATAGCCCGTTCCTGTTCCTGCAACTGGATGCCGATCCCCATGCAGCGGTGCCGATGACGGCCCAGCTCGATCGTCAGGCTCACGGCACGATCTGGTTCTTCACCAGCCGCACCGGACCTTTCGCCCCTGGCGGCCCCGCTACGGCAACCTTCTCTAGCAAAGGGCACGACCTCTTCGCGCGCTTTAGCGGAACGCTGAGCGAAGAGACCAACCAGAGCCGGCTGGAGGAGGAATGGAGCCCCGCCATCGAAGCATGGTTCCCGGGCGGGAAGAACGACCCGGACCTGCTGATGCTGCGCATGGATTTAAACCAGGCCGAAATCTGGAACGCCAACCTGGGCTTCATTGACACGGCCAAGATGCTGCTCGGCTTCGACGTGCGGCAGGACGCCGAGGATGATCACACCCGCACGTCGCTATCGTAGCAAACAGGATGCGTTCGTCACGCGCCTGGGGGCCGCTCCGCGACAAACCGGGGCGGCCCTTCGTGTTGGGGCCCCAAAGCCGCTTAAGGCCGGCCGCGATCGGCTATGCCGGGAATGTCGGGCTCGATCTCGGCCAGCGCCTCGGCATGGACTTCGACGATGCCTTGCGCGAGGTGACTGCGTTTCCGACTGTAGAAGAAATAGACGAACAGCCCCAGCACGGTCCAGGCCGGCAGGAACAGCATTGCCGCCGCCGGAAGGTTCAGAAACAGGAACGCGCACCCCGCGATGGTCAGCGGCGCGATCAGCCACAGGGCCGGCACGCGGAAATGCCGTTGCCGGGCCGGATCCATCCGCCGGAGCATCATCACGGACACTGCGACCATGGTGAACGCGTAGAGTGTGCCGGCATTGGAAATGTCGGCTAGTTGACCCACCGGGAAGAACGCAGCCGCGACAGCCACCACGCATCCGGTGATCGCAGTCACCACGTGCGGGGTCTGAAAACGCGGATGCACCCGGCTGAGCACTTCCGGAAGGAGGCCATCGCGGCTCATCACGAAGAAGATGCGCGTCTGGCCGAATATCAGGATCAGGATCACCGATGGGAGCGCCAGAATGGCGGCAACACCGATCGCGTTGCCGATCCAGGAGAAGCCGAGCACGCGCAGCACGTGAGCGAGCGGCTCATTCGAGCATACCAGGACATCCGCGTATTCGGGCATCGCGCACTGGCGTGCGAGCTCCGGAGAGCCTGCTTCCAGCGGAACTCCGCCTGCCCCCATGATGGGCTGGCCGCCCAACGTGCCGATCGCGCCGGCCGCCACCAGGATATAGAACACCGTGCAGAACAGCAGCGACCCGACCAGTCCGATCGGGACATTGCGCTGGGGGTTCTTGGTTTCTTCGGCAGCCGTCGAAACCGCATCGAAGCCGACGTAAGCAAAGAACATCGTGGCCGCTGCGCCCACTGCGCCAAGCCCGGTGCCGAATCCGCCGAACACGCCAGCGGGCAGGAACGGATTGAAATTGTCCGTTTCGAATTCGACGCTGGTCAGCGTCAGCGCCACGAAAGCGGTCAAGGCGATCACTTTGACGGCGACGAGGATGGCGTTGAACTTGGCGCTCTCGCTGGTGCCGACAATCAGCAGCCCCGTGACCGCGAGCGCGATGAGCAGCGCCGGTAGGTTGATGAAACCGCCTTCAGCGCCGCCCAAGGCCAGCGGTCCGGCGCTGAGCCACGCTGGCAACTGAATGCCCAGCTCGCCTAATATGGTGCCCGTAAAATAGCCGGACCAGCCCACCGATACCGCCGAGGCCGCAATGGCATATTCCATGATCAACGCCCAGCCGACGGTCCAGGCGAAGAACTCGCCGATCGTCGCGTAGCTGTACGTGTAGGCACTCCCTGCGACGGGGATCATCGCGGCGATTTCCGCATAGCACAGCGCAGCGACGATGCAGACGAGCCCGGCAATGGCGAATGCGAGCATCAGGCCCGGCCCCGCCTTCTGCGCTCCGACCGAAGTGAGGACGAAAATCCCGGTTCCGATCACACAGCCGATGCCAAACAAGGTGAGCTGGAACCAGCCCAGAGTCCTTTTCAGCGATTTACGTTCGGCAGTGGCAAGAATGGCGTCGAGCGGTTTGACACGGCCGAACATGCACGTCCCCTCATTATCGGACGCACCCGAACGCGCCCCGATCCCTGATAATGGCCGCAAAGCTAAACGCATCATCGCTCAAGGCAAGCGTGTTGAGGCAGCTTTGCACAAGGGCTTCACGGGCTTAAAGGCGACGGATGTCTACGACGTTCCAGCTCGACACCTCGACCAGCCGGGCCAACCCCACGCCGCAGCCGATGCGCCGGCTGACGGTACCGAAGATTTTAGGGCGCAAGGTAGATGGGGTGACGGCCGAGCCCATCGTGATGCTCACGGCCTATACGGCCCGGCAAGCGCAATTGCTCGACGCACACTGCGACATCCTGCTGGTGGGCGATTCGCTGGGACAGGTCATCTACGGTCTTCCTTCGACCGTTCCCGTCACGCTGGAGATGATGGCCAATCATGCCGCGGCCGTCGTGCGCGGCAGCTATCGCTCCGTCGTTGTGGTGGATATGCCGTTCGGCTCCTACGAAGCCTCGCCAGAGAAGGCCTTCGAGAGCGCAGCCGCACTTCTCAAAGCGAGCGGCGCGGCGGCGGTGAAACTAGAGGGCGGCGATGCAATGGCGGACACCATCCAGTTCCTCGTCAACCGCGGCATTCCGGTGATGGGCCATGTCGGACTGACTCCGCAGGCTGTGAACGTACTCGGCGGCTATGGCGCGCGCGGCCGTAGCGACGCCGAAGCGGCAAAGATCGTACGCGACGCCCGCAGCCTGGCAGGCGCCGGCGCCTTTTCGATCGTTGTGGAGGGGGTGATGAAGCCGATTGCCGAGCAGGTTACCCAGGCGGTCGCATGTCCGACCATTGGCATCGGCGCCTCTGCCCAGTGCGACGGCCAAGTACTCGTCACCGAAGACATGCTCGGCATGTTCGAGCGAGTGCCGCGTTTCGTGAAACGTTACGAAGAAATTGCGGGGCTTATCTCCAGCGCAGCCCAGCGCTATGCGGACGACGTCCGCAACCGGCGCTTCCCCGGCGCTGAGCAAACCTACCAGGCAGACTGACCTTCCTATGTTCCAGTATTATCGTTTCTCGTTCGTCTTTACGGCCATCTGCCTGGCGCTCGGTCTGTGGTACGGCTGGATGAGTACCGGCACGATCGGCGGCGTCGCGCAGATGCTGTGGATCATCGTGGTCCTGTCGATCCTCGAAATCTCGCTCAGCTTCGACAACGCGGTGGTCAACGCCTCCGTCCTCAAGGAAATGGATGAAGTCTGGCAGAAGCGCTTCCTGCTCTGGGGCATCGCCTTCGCCGTGTTCGGGATGCGTATCGTCTTCCCGCTCGCCATCGTGGCGATCGCCGCCGGATTGGGACCGATCGACGCCGTGACGCTCTCGCTGACGAATCCAGAAGAGTACGAGCGGATCGTCTCTTCCGCGAACGTCGGAATTGCCGGATTCGGCGGGGCGTTCCTGGCAATGGTCGGCCTCAAGTTCTTCTTCAATGCCGACAAAGAGGTGCACTGGATCGGTGTGGTCGAACGCAAGCTCGCGGCGGTTTCGGCGGTCAAAGCGGTCGAGATCGGGATTCTGCTGCTGGTGCTTTGGGGCATTTCGAGCCTGCTCGACACTGCCGATGCGCTCACTTTCCTGATTTCCGGCATCCTCGGCATCGTCACTTTCATTTCGGTCGAAGCGATCAACACCGCGCTGGAAATCCACGACCAGCGCCGCCGCCTCGCGGGCGCGGCGGTGCGCAGCGGGCTCGGCGGCTTCCTCTACCTCAACGTGCTCGACGCCAGCTTCAGCTTCGACGGCGTGATCGGCGCCTTTGCCCTGTCGAACAA
>JAJUJV010000005.1 GCA_029265155.1 Altererythrobacter sp.
CACCGGCCCCTTCTACCACGGCACCCGCGCCGACCTCGCGCCGGGCGAGCTGCTCACCCCCGGCCACACCTCCAACTACGCCGACCCCAAGCTGTCGTGGATCTACTTCTCGGGCACGCTCGACGCGGCGATCTGGGGGTGCGAGCTGGCGAAGGGTGAGGGCCGCGAGCGCATCTACATCGTCGCGCCGACCGGCGCCTTCGAGGACGATCCCAACCTCACGGATAAACGCTTCCCCGGCAACCCGACCAAGTCCTACCGCTCGCGCGAGCCGCTGCGCGTGGTCAGCGAGATCGAGACCTGGGAGCCGCACCCGCCCGAGCGCCTCGCCGAGATGAAGGCCGCGCTCGCGCGCATGGAAGCCGAGGGCGGGCCCGAGATCATCGACTGAGCGCGAGCATCGCGCTCAGTCGCTAGGCGGCTTTTTCATTCACCACCGGCACCAGCTTCTCGACGAGCCGCTTCAGCTCGCCCGGTGTCGTGTGCCCGGCGACGATCTCGTGATAGCCGATGCCCGCCTTGCGCAGGGCTTCCTTCTTGACCGCGTCGCGCGCGGCGGCCGAGCCTTGGTGGTGGCCATTCCCCTGGTATTCGAGCGCGTGGCGCACGTTGGCGTCCGGGTCCATCAGCGTGAAGTCGACCCGCTTGGAGTTGATGCAGAAGTAGGCGTCCTTGTCGTCGCTGGCGAGAAACTCGCCGAGGCTGACTTGCGCCATCACCTGCCAACCCGGGTTGCGCGCGATCACCGCCTTGTCGAGCGCCTTGAACACCAGTGTCTCAGGCCGGTTGAGCAAGGCGCGTGGCCGAAAGCTCGCCCGCATCACCGCCTTGAGCTGATCGGCGGCCAAGTCGAGACGGCGCGCCGGGGGTTCCTTGACCGGCGCCACCTTGCGCTCCGCCTTACCGAAGCCTTTTGCGGCGTTGCGCCCGCGCCAGTACGCCTTGCGCCTTTCGCGCTCGATCCGGTTGAGCGCGCTCTCGAGCAGAATGCCGATCACCCCGCCGATCGTCAGCACGATCAGCAGCACCAGCGGCTTGTCGAGCAAGGCGAGAAGGTCGGCCAGCATGGGGGCTGCTTAACAAAGCTGGGTAAGCGGCAAGTAAACGGACCCCACACGCCCTTCACACGTTCCCCCGCCATGCTCAGCCACGTCTCCCTCGGCACCAACGATGCGGACCGCGCCGCAGCGTTCTACGACCCGGTCCTCGCCGTGCTCGGCGTCCGTCCGGGCAAGCGGCGCGGCGGCTCGGTCGATTACGGCAGCGGGATGGTCGGCTTCAGCCGCGAGCAGCCGACCGACGGCAAGCCGGCCAGCGTCGGCAACGGGGTGCACGTCTGCTTCGCCGCCGAAAGCCGCGCCGAAGTCGACGCGTTCCACCGCGTCGCGCTCGCCCACGGCGGCACCGACGCCGGGGCGCCCGGCCTGCGGCCCGAATACGACGCCCACTACTACGCCGCCTTCGTGCGCGACCCCGACGGCAACAAGATCGAGGCGGTCTGCTTCAGGGCGAAGTGACCTCGGGGCCAAACGGGTGACGATGAGGAGAGGCGTCGCTCCAGGCTGCCTTGCCGAACACCCCAACTTCCGTTATAACGTTCGTATGAACAAGCCCCTCAAGATCACCAAGATCGGCAACTCCGCCGGGATCGTCCTGCCCAAGGAGTTGCTCGCGCATCTCGATGTCGAGGTCGGCGGGACGCTTTCGGTCGTCACCACACCGCGCGGGATCGAACTGTCAGCGGCCGAGCCGGACTTCGACGCGCAAATGGCGGCGGCGCGCGAGGTGATGGCGCGGCGCAAGCGGGCTCTAAGGGAACTCGCCAAATGACATGCGACTGGGCGAAGTGATCCGCTCTCTTCCCTGTCCCGTGAGGCTGAGCTGGGGCTGCGGTACCTACGCCGGCATCGCGCACCTCCATCCAACCTTCGAGGGGGATGGCTAGATGTCCGAAAAGTGGATTTGGATCGCCGCGGAGGTGGCGCTGGCGGCGCATGCCGAGCAACTTGCCGAGCATGGCGGCGGGGAAGGCGTGCGCGACATGGGGCTGTTCGAAAGCGCCATGGCACGCCCGCGCAATCTCGCTCAGTACGCGGAGCCCGACGCCGCAGCGCTGGCCGCCGCCTATGCCTTCGGGCTCGCCCGCAACCACCCGTTCGTTGACGGCAACAAGCGAACTGCGGCGGTAGTCAGCGAAACCTTCCTGGTCATCAACGGCTTTGTTCTCGGAGCAACCGACGCCGAGGTTGTCGTCGTCTTCGAATCCCTCGCTGCCGGCGAACTGTCCGAGGACGAACTCGCCGACTGGTTCCGCGAGCACATCTCGGCAAGCTAGGAACCGCACGCGGCGCCGGCGCTTGCTTGCGCATGCCTGAGCTGGCTGAAAAGCGCTCCCCGCCCGGAGAACAAAAAGAGAACTTTCCTACACGCTCCGGTTTGTGCCTTAAACTGCCGGATGAGCGACTCACCCGACTCCACCGCCCGCGTCTCGGCTTCCGAAGTCGACGAGTTGGGCTTTCCATCGCGCGATCCCGCGCTCGATTTCCTGCCGGTCGGGGTACGTTACCGCTATGACGGCTGGACCCCCGACAAGCAGGCCCACTTCATCGAGCGGCTGGCCGATTGCGGCTGTGTCGAAGAGGCGGTGCGATCGGTCGGGATGAGCCGCAACTCGGCTTATGCCCTGCGGCGGCGTGACGATGCGCAGGCGTTCCGCCTCGCCTGGGACGCGGCGATGGATGCCGCCGTGGCGCGGCTCAACGACGCGGCTATGGCGCGGGCCATCAACGGCGTGCCTGTGCCGATCTTCCAGGGCGGCGAGCAAGTCGGTGAGCGCCGCCATTTCGACGAGCGGCTGACGATGTTCCTACTGCGGTACCGCGATCCGACCCGTTACGGCAAATGGCTCGACCGGATGGAGGCGAGCCGGCACCCGGAGGGCCCGACGACGATCCTCACTTATCGCCTCGGCCGGCTGCTGCGCGCCGCCTGGACCGCTTTCGATGCCGCCTGGCGCGGCGACCCGCCGCCCCCGCCCGAGCTCGAGCACATCCCTACAGAGCCCGAGACGCGCTGACTTGTGACACCGGGGGAGGGCGTCATCTTAGTAATCTTCCGCCGCCGCGCATCGCTGCTGTGCGGGGCCGCAAAATCGCCGTTAGGCGATCCGACCGGGTTGTGTTACAAGGCTCTCGCTGACGTCGAAATATGCGACGGACTTCGGCTTTTGACGACGCCGCTTGCTCCCCACGAGCCCCGGCGAAAACCAGACGACGACTTCCTTTCATTTGACGATTTGACGCACGGCCTTTCGGCAATTCCGCCGGCGGGCAACCGTTTCTTGAAAGGAAACACCATGGCCAAAGTTGGCACCGTGAAATTCTTCAACCTCGACAAGGGCTACGGCTTCATCCAGCCCGACGACGGCTCGGCCGACAGCTTCGTGCACATCACCGCCGTCCAGGCGGCGGGCATGCACTCGCTCGATAAGGACCAGCGCCTCAACTACGAAGTCGAGCGCGGCCGCAACGGCAAGGAAAGCGCCGTCAACCTCTCGCAAGCGGCCTAATCGCAGCGAGTAATCGATAGCCCTCGCCCCGGGGCCCGCCGCTCAAATGCCCGCAAGGGCCAGAGCGGCGGCCGGGGCGCGGTGCTTGGCGCCGTTGATCATGAAGGCGAACACCTCGCCTTGGCGGCCCAGGCTGTCGGCGCGTTTGCCGGCGTAGGGCAGGCCCTCGGGCGCTTCACCCGCGGCCCAGGCGCGGCCCAGGCCGGCGATCCGTTCGATTCCCTCCTGCGGGTAACCCGCGGCTTGATCGGCCTCGAGGTTCTTGCAGCGCAGGTAAGCGAAATCGGCGGTGCGGTCGGCGATCGGCACGCGGCCGGCCTGCTCGCACCAGACGATCGCCACGTTCGCCTGCCGCGCCAGCGCGACGAACTCGGCGCACGCGAAGCTCTCGTGCCCGACCTCGATCGCATGGCGCAGCGGCCGCCCACCGAGCTCGCGCGGCAGCAGGGCGAAGAAGGCCGCGATGTCGTCCGCGTCAAACCGCTTGGTGCCCATCAGCTGCCAGAGGATAGGCCCAAGACGGTCGCCTAACTCGTCCAGGCCTTGCGCGAAAAACCGCTCCAGCGATGGGCCTGCTTCGGCGAGCACCTTGCGGTTGGTCACGTAGGACGAACCCTTGACCGCGAAGACGAACCCGTCCGGCGTTTGCTCCCGCCAGGAGCGGAAACTCTGCGGCTTCTGCAGGCGGTGGTACGTCGCGTTGATCTCGATGGCGCTGAGCTGGCGTGAGGCCCATTCAAGCTCACGCTTTTGGGGCAAACCCGGCGGGTAGAAAACGCCGCCGCGCCATTCGGGATAGACCCAGCCACCGATCCCCGTGCGGATCACTTGGCCATGTCCGCCGCCAGCTGCTGCGCCAACGCACGGCCGAGTTCGCGGCGAAGCTCCTCCATGCGGAACGGCTTGCGCAGGATCGGCACATCAGCACCGACCGCCGCCCGGATCGCATCGGTGTCGGCATAGCCGCTGGCAAAGACCATCGGCAGCCCAGGCCGGCGCTTGCCCAACTCCTCCGCCAATTCCGCGCCGTTCATTCCCGGCATCGCGAAGTCTAGCAGAACCGCGTCCGGGCGAGCCGTTTCGATCAGGGCGAGCGCTTCCTCGCCGTTCCTCGCTTCGAACACCGAGTGCCCGTCGGTACGGAGACTGCTGGCCACGACGCTGCGCAGATCGTAGTCGTCATCAACCAGCAGAACCGTCGCTGGTCCTGAGATGGCCGAAGGTTCTAGCTTTGCCTCGTCCGGTGCGGTCGTCTCTGGCCGGTCGGTGCAGGCCAGCAGTACCCGCACCGCGGTTCCTTCCCCCGGCCGGCTGTCGATGCGCACGGTTCCGCCGGTCTGGCGGGCGCTGCCATATACTTGCGCTAAGCCAAGTCCGGTGCCTTTGCCGATCGACTTGGTGGTGAAGAACGGCTCCATCGCCCGCCGCTGCGTCTCCTCGTCCATCCCGGTGCCGGTATCGGTCACGCAAATCTCGACGTATCGGCCGTCCGCCAGCTCGGTGTCGTTGTCGATCTCTTGAATCTGCGTGGAGATCGTCAACGTTCCGCCCTGCGGCATCGCATCGCGCGCGTTGATGGCGAGGTTCAGGATCATCATCTCGATCTGAGTCGGGTCGCTGAGGACCGGCACGGGATCAGGGTTCAACCGGAACTGCAGAGCAATCATCGGTCCCAAGCTGCGTTCGAGAAGCGACCGCAGTGCTTCGATCACATCGCAGACGATGACCGGCTGCACCTGAATGCGCTGCGAGCGGGAGAAGGCGAGCAGCTGCGAGGTTAGCTTCGAGCCCCGCTCGGCTGCCTGGAGGCCCGCCTCGGCGAAGCGGACAACTTCCTCCGGCTTCTCCGAGCGGCGGCGGATCAGCTCGAATGCGCCGACCACGGCACCGAGCAGGTTGTTGAAGTCGTGCGCGAGTCCGGCAACCAACTGGCCCATCGCTTCCATCTTCTGGCTCTGCAGCAGCGCTTCCTGCGCTTGCCGGAGCTCTTCGGTGCGCTCTTCGACCCGCGCCTCCAAGGTGGCGTTTAGTTCATGTAGTCGGTCCTCGGCCTCGCGTCGTGCGATCGCGGCACGAGTGCGGTCGGCCACTTCGCGGATCAGCGCCAGTTCCCCCGGCGTCCAGACCCGCGCCTCCGCGTGATTGAGATAGAGCAGCGCCACAAGCCCTTCGCGTTCGCTGACCGGCATGTTGACGACGGCCTGCGCGCTGATCGCCTTCAGCGCATCCGCCGTGGCGGAGGTGCGCGGGTCCTTTTCCGCATCGTCGAACACCACCGTTTCGCCGCGTTTGAGATCCTCGATGTACGAACCGTAATCGCGGAACTGCAGGACGCCGGCGAGGCTGCGGATGCCAGGTGCATTCCAATCCCGCTCGATGGTGATCGTCTCAGCCGCCGGATCGACCGTACCGTAGCCCACACGGCTGACATTCAGCGTACGCCCCAGCGTCTCAGCCGCCGCGAAGGCCAGGTCTGCGGGGTCGTCGAGTTCGCGGAACCGGTCGGGGAGTTCGACCAGTGCCCGACGACGAATCTCGGCTTCCTTGCGTTCGGTAACGTCGGTGATGACGCCGATCGCGCGCAGCGGCGAGCCGTCGTCGTCCACAACGGCTTCGGCCCGCAGCCACAACCATCGCGTCGCGCCGTCCGGGCGCAAATAGCGGAACTCCTCCTCGAAACGCTCGCCGCGGCGCCGTGCCGCCCGCGCGCGTCGGACGAGGCGCGTCAGCTCACCCGGATAGTAGCGGCTGCGGATCTCGGCTGCGGTTGGAGTTGCATCTTCCGGAAAGCCCAACACCCGGTTGAGCTGCGGCGAGCCCGCAATCTCGTCGGTCACCAGATCGAGCTCCCACACGGCAAGGTGCCCAGCCTCGATCGCCAGGGATAGCCTTGTCTGGTGCTGCCGCTCGGTTTGCTCCAGTTGATGGCGGACGGTCACGTCTTCTTGCACGCACAGCCAGAACGTCTTTCCGTCGATCTCGACTGCGCTGATCCGGGAGCTGGTGACGAACGTATCCCCGTCTTTACGGCGGTTAAGCCTTTCGCCGGTCCAAGCGCCCTTGCTCTTCAGCTCGGCAAGGACGGGTGCACCGATCCACGGGTTCTGGTTCGCGGCGTCAGCCTTGTAGGCGGAGACATGCTGGCCGACGAGCTCGCCGGGCTTACAGTCAAACATCCGCTCCAGCGCCGCATTGGCATAGCAAATCTCGCCCTCCTCGGTGGAGAGGCTGACGCCTTCTGCCATGTTGTCGAGCAGAACTCGGACGAGTGCGGGCAAAGCCGATGAGGCGGATAGGTCCGCCCCTTTAGGCAGCACTGTGGCGGGGGCATCCTCCCGCCGCGGCTGGGCATCGGACTCGCGCATCCGCCCCGTCAAGCTCCTCCGAGGCAACCGTAAGTGGCTGCCCGCGGAGATGATGATGCAGAAGACCGGCGGGCGGGGCCAGCCCTTTCGTGCTGATTAGGCGGAGGCGGGCCTGTTCCATGCGAGGGGAAAGCAGCGCCTCACATTCCCGAGGTGGGTGAGGATGCCGCTTTCCTGCAGGCGTTTCGCGCCCGGAGAGGTCAGTCTTCCTTGCCGGCGACTCCGTAGGTGATGGCGGCGTTGCGGGTCTTCTGGAACTCGGGGACCGTCATCCCCTTGAACGCGGCATAGATGTCGATGTTGCCGACACCTGTTACCGCGCCGAGCTTCTCTAGCATGAAGAAGATCACGCCGTAGTGGATCATGCCGATCCAATCCCGCTCGCGCACCAGGCGGCGCTCCTCGTCGGTCAAGCCCGCCTCGAGCATCGTCGCTTCCTCGTCTTCGCGGAACTTCTTGCGCACCGCAGGGTCGGTCAGCGAGTGGAGGAAATGGTTGAGGCGGAAGCCCTTGACCGAGCGTTCGATGGTGAACGGATAAGTGCCTTCCAACTGGTCGGCCCCTTCATAGTCCCACATCGCCCGCTCGCGAGTCTTGGCCGGATCTTCGACGGGCGGGTCCTTGGACACTTCCTCGAAGATCATCGTGGCGATTGGTGTCATCGACGGCAGGAAGTAAGTCTTGTGCGTGACTTCGACCTCTTCGGAGAGTGCGCCGCGCATCATCAGCCACATGACCACTTCCGCACCCTCCCAGCCACCGCGGCGGGCGAGTTCCACGATCGGAAGGTCGAGCAAGCTTTCCGGATTCTTCTCGAGCCGGTCCATGAACTCGTGGTCCCACTCGGGGTTGTTGAACCCGCAGCCCTCGCCGTGGACCTGGTGACTGAGCCCGCCGGTACCGGCGATCGCAACTTTGATATCCTTGGGATAGGACAGGATCGCCTGGCGCAGGCTCTTGCCGAACTTCCAGAACCGCCGCGCGCTGGGTAGCGGAACCGTGAGAACGCCGCAGACGACCGGCAGCAGCTTGGTGGCCCAGCCTTTGTCGTCGTGGTCGACCATTACCGAGAGCGGCGAGAACGCGCCGTGGTCGAGGTTCTTGCCCTGGAAATAGCTGAGGTCGAACTCGTTGGCGACCATGACCCGAGCCACGTGGGCAGCAAAGTCCGGATCTCCCTTGATGGCCGGGATGTCACGCGGACCGCCGCCTTCGTCGGCCGGACCGAATTCTTCGCCCACTCCCAGCGCGAAGTGGCTGTAATGGTCGAAAAACGCCGTCATGTGGTCGTTGTAGATGTAGACCAGCACATCCGGTTGCTTCTGGCGAAACCACTCCTGGACCGGCTCATAGCCTTCGAAAATCGGCTTCCAGACGGGATCGTCGAACTTCTTCGCGTCCTTGGCGAAAGCGATGGTCGGAGTGTGCGAAGTGGCGACGCCACCAACGATGGTTGCCATGATGCGGGCCTTTCCTCTCACCCCGCGCGTGGCTGCGCGGGGACCTTCTGTGTTCCCCTTGCATGATGCATGTGGGCCCGCATTGCGACAAGTCAATTTCCGGATAGACGAAGTTTTCAGGTATCTGAAATCAAGCGGCCTGATGACAAAACGGGCGGAACGACCTGCGCCGTTCCGCCCGTTCGAATGACTTTGCTGGGGCAGTTAGCCCAAGCCCGTTCAGCTCAGATGCTTCGAGACCGCCGCCGTCATCTTGAACATCGAGATCTGGTCGCCGCCGATCACCGCGCCGAGCTTGTCGTCGGGGTTGATCATGCGCTTGTCTTTGGAATCCTGCAGATTGTTGGCCTTGATGTGTTCCCACACCTTGGAAGTCACCTGCGCGCGTGTCATCGGGCCTTTGCCGACCACGCTCTCAAGTTCCGGCGACAGGTTCACCGGCTTGTTCAGCGCATTGTTCTTGGCGGCCATACAATAGATCCTTTCTCTTGCTCAACTGAACGCCGAGTCAGCCCCCGTCGTCCTCATCCCATCCTAGATCGTCTTCATCGCTGCGCCCATAGGTCCCGGTCAAGACCGCAGCGCCGACGACGTGCCCTTCCATCGCCGCGAGCACATCGGCGCGCGTGGCGCCGGGCAGCAGCGGGAGCGGACGATCGACCGCGAACAACTGAAATACGTAGTCGTGCGGCTCATGATCGGCCGGCGGATCGGGCAACAGCCACTCGGAATTGCCGAAGGCATTCTTGCCGACGCGCGGCGGCGCTTCGCCTTCGAGCAGCTTGCCCTGTTGCGCCGCCAGACCCCAGACCAGCCAATGGCAAAACGGCTCCGCCGTCGGCGAATCTGCGTCCTCGACAATCAGAACCAGCTCCGCGGCACCGGCCGGCGGAGCGGTCCATTCGAGGGGGGGCGCGACGGCGTCCTCTTCATCGGCTGTGAAGCTCGGGTCGAGTTCCTCGCCCTGGTCGAAGGCGGCCGAGCGCAACACAAAGCCGTCGCGATGCAAGATGCCTTCATCACCCAAGCGGGCGATAGCGAGCTTGGCGTGCCCGGCGCGCACATTGCGCAGCGCCTTACCGAGCCAGCCTGGAACGTCTTCGAGCATTCGCGGCTACTTTTCTCTTACGCCGTGTGAGACGTGCCTGTGCCTGTGCCCCTGCGCCATGGCAAGGGCACTCGTGCATGAACTGTGGGGGATTTTCGCTGAGTCGAGCGAGCCATAACCGCCAAGAGTAGCTTCAGGCGAAGCGAAAGGCCGAAACCGCGCCTCCGAGCACGACTTCGTTATAGTCGCGCATGCCTGGTTCTTGTGAAGCGCCCGCCGCGACCATCAGCGGCAACAAGTGCTCTCCGCGAGGGTGGCACAGCCGCGCGAACGGCGCCTCGCTCCAGGCGGCGAGCCGCGCAGCCCGCTCCTCCTGCGGTGCGGCAGCGGCTTCGCCCAGCCAGCGATCGAACTCCTGGGACGGCTCAGTTACACGCGGATCGCCCATCGCGCGCAAGTTATGAAAGCTCATGCCGGAGCCGAGCACCAGCACGCCTTCTTCCCGCAGCGGCGCCAGCGCCTTGCCAGCAGCGAGATGGAGTGATGGGTCAAGCGAGGCGTGGAGCGACATCTGCACCACCGGCACCTCGGCGTCGGGAAATGCAACCTTGAGCGGGACGAACACGCCGTGGTCGAAGCCGCGGTCCGCATCGATTGCCGTTGGCAATCCTGCTGTTCGCAGGAGTTCGGTGCCTCGGTCCGCCAGCCACGGCGCGCCCGGCGCTGGCCAGGTGAGGCGGTAAGTTTCCGGTGGGAAGCCGTAGTAGTCGAAGATCAGGCCCGGATGACCCGCCGTGCCGGTGAAAGCAAAAGCGCGCTCCTCCCAATGGCCCGAGACTACCAGGATCGCGCGGGGACGGGCCGGAAGAGTGGCGGCCAAGCCACGCAGGTACTCGCCCATCCGCGTCCAAATACCGTGCGGATCGGGCATGAAGAAACACGGTCCTCCGCCATGCGGAACGAACAGGCTGGGTTGTACGGCGGGATGTGCGCGATCGCTCATCCCGCCGATATAAGAACCTTACGCGCCGCCGCCAGGTTGGCCGGCGGCTGCTCCGGCATCCGCACCGGCGGCACCGCCGGCGTTCTGCGCGAGTTCCTGCGCGTGCTCGAGGTGCCCCTCGACAATCGGCGCCGTTTGGGAAGCGAAGGCCTTGAGCGGCTCGGCAGTGCCGGTCTGCGCCTGCGTCTGGAGCAGGTTGAGGGCCTCCTGATGAGCCTGGACTTGCTGCTGCGCATAGACGCTGTCGAAGTTCGTGCCCGCGTTGCGCAAGGCGTCAAGCTGCTGCTGGTGCCGTGGCAGCATTGCGGTCGGCACCGTAACGCCTGCTTCGCTCGCGGCAGTCTGCAGGTTGTTGCTTGAGGTGGTGTGGTCGCGGACCATTTGAGCGCCGAAATCCTTGACCGCCTGGTCCTGGCCCATCTGCTCGGCGAGGCGACCGGCTTCGATCTCATACATGTCGCTCGAGGCCTGCATCTCGACGAAGCCCTGGGGAGTCGACACGTCCGGATCGGCGGCCGGCTCTGGTGTAGCGAGATCGGCCGTCTGGGCGTCGGTTGCGGTCTGGTCGGCGGTGTCGCTTTGGCCGCAGGCCGCGAGCGCCAAGGCGCTGGCCAGGCCGATAAACAGCTTTGCCTTCATGGTCGTCATCTCCTCTGGGGGTGCGAGCATGCAACCAAGGAGCTTCCGCGCGGTTCCGCCGGCTCGCCACATTATTGCCAAAAAGTGGACAACGCCGGTCTCAAGGGGTCTCCGGTCCCTCGAATGGGCGGCGGTCGCTCCAGGCGCAGCCGCTGCGGGTTTCTTGAGCCACCTCCAATGTCACCGCGAAAGGATAAGTTCGGTCGCTCATGCCGTCGCTGCAGCGGAGCGGCGTTACCGTCATATCGAACGGCGCGCCGTCGAGCCGGCCGCTGAATGATATCCCACCGCGCCCGGCAAATCGTTCGACCTCGATGGCAACCCCATCCGGCTCTTCGGGTGTCGAGTAGGTGAGCGTGTTGCCGCTCACTTCTCCGCCCCAGAAGGGTTCGGTGCCGGTGAAGCGCAGCACTTCGTCCTCGGCTACGCCATCATACGGCGCGGTGTCGTCCGTGTTCCCGGGCAAACCGTCGTCGGTGGCGGCATTCTGCGGTTGGCAGGACGCTAGGAATAGCGCCGCCGCCGAGCTCAACGCGATGCCGATCAATCTCATGAGGTCCTCCGTCGGCCGCACCGTCCGGTTCGTTGCGGAACGGTTTGGGTGCAGGTTGCATTGCAGGTGTGAAGGAGTAGCGTCGGAGGGCAATGCGCACCATCGCGAAATTGGGTTTGGTCATCCTCGCAGGAGGGCTCCTGCTCGGCATGTGGCTAGGGAACGCCACCCAGCCCGACATGAAGGAGCCAACCGCTGGGGCGACTTGGCGTCCGGGCGCCAGCAGCGCGGTTGCCGAGCCTTCGCCCGTTTTCGCCGAACCGGCGCCGCCCTATCTCGCAGGAGGGCACCGGCCGGACTTGGACTACGAGGCCGAAGCGTGGGGACTGCCGATTTCGGCCGAAGAGTGGGGGCCGCTCTATGGATCAGATACCAGTGCCTACCTCGAGGACTATCCAGACATCGGCCCGCCACTAGACTTCGAAGCGGAACTCCAGGCGGAGAGCGCAGCACGAGCGGCCGCCGACGCAGCTGCAGATGCGGCCGAAGCCGCGAACGCCCGACGCGCGCCGTCGAGCGACGTCCGCAAATCGGATCTGGCCCGATCCGGTCTCTATTGAGGCTGGATCTTGGAACGGTTCGGTTGGTCGACCGCTTGCTAGAGCCATGACCCTGAAGAAGCGACTCACGCCATTCGCCCTTCCTGGGCCGCTGGCTCGCCGGCTCGACGCAATGGCCGATACGCTGATGACCCCGCCCGGAATGGCGATCGACTTCGCGCATCCGCGCGGCGAAGCGGCCTTGTCCGAGCCGAGCTCGGTGAGTTGGCGCGTGTTCAAGAACCCGGTGGCGCTGTTCGTCGGCGGAGTGGCGGCGGTCCTTCTGGAACTCGCCGAGCCGCGCGTGCGCGACGGGGTGTGGCAGCACAGCACGTTTCGGCGAGACGCCCTTACCCGGCTGCAGCGCACCGGCATGGCGGCAATGGTCACCGTCTATGGCGCGCGCAGCGTGGCGGAGAAGCTGATCGCGGGGGTCGTGCGCGCGCATGATAAGGTGACCGGCACGACCCGCGAAGGGGAGCCCTACCAGGCCAACGATCCCGACTTGCTGTTATGGGTGCAGACCACCGCGACATTCGGTTTCGTCGCCGCGTACAACCAATACGCGCGCTCGTTCAGCCGGGCCGAGCTCGACCGGGCAGTGGCCGAAGCGGCGCCGGCTGCCCGGCTCTACGGCGTCGTGGAGCCGCCACGGTCGTGGGGAGAACTGGAACAAGTATTCGCCGATTGGGACGCGCGGCTGATCGCCGCGCCGGAGATCGGCGAGTTCCTGTCGATCATGCACGAGGTGAAGGCGTTTCCCACCGCCGCGCGACCGTTGCAGCCCCTGCTGCTGAAAGCGGCCATCGTGCTGCTACCTGTGCACCTCCAGGCGCGATTGCAGCTCGACGGGCCGAAATGGCGGCTGAGGCGCTGGGAACGCGCGGTGGTGACCACCGCCGCGCGGGCGAGCGACCGACTGGTGCTACGCTCGGCACCGCCGGCGCAAGCATGTCGCCGCATCGGCTTGCCGGAAGATTGGCTCTATCGGTCAGTATCTCGGCGACCGGAAGCTCCTCTTCGCAATTTGCACCCGCAGCCGTCCAAGTAGGTCTGGCCAGTTCAATCCTGGTCGATCATTCGCCCGAGCACCCGCACGGTGCAGCGGTCGGGGCGGCGGTCGAGGCCGCGGGGGACGATCAGCGTGGCGGTATCGCCGGTGCAGAGACTGGACGGGCCGCGGGTATCAAGCGCGATCGCGTGGCTCCAGTCCAGTTCCGGGCAGCTGCCGAAGGTCTCCAGCAGGAATCGTTCCCGCACGCCGGTGCTAATGTAGATGCGGTCGCCGCGCGGCCCGTCGGGCGCGTCGCCATAGCCGTTGATCTGGCGCGAGAAAAAGCACTGCCGATCGGTCGAGAGTCCGGCGATCGGTTCGGCCTGTTCTTCGATCGGCGCGCATGACACGCAGGCAACGGCGCCGGCAAGGACAAGTACGGCGGTTCGCATCATCGGGGCATCTCCCGTAGGTTCTGCCCGGGGAAATGGGCGGCGGCCGCGCGGGGTTCCCGGGTCGCGGACTGAATCCTTGCGCGCCGCTGATGCTTAGGCGGGGCGGCGGTCGGCCTTGCCGAAGTGGCTATCGAGCCGCGAGAGCATCTTGCTGGAGGCGTCCCGCGCGGCGGTGTCGAGATCGGCAGCTTCGGCGGTTACAACTAGTGGGTCGCCGCTACGAGGACGGGCTTCGATCATGCAGCGGATGTCCGCCCCTCCGCGCGGGCCATTGATATCCCCGAAATGCACTTCCAGCCGCGTCAGCCGATCCTCGAACCTGCCGAGACGATCGTGCAAGTGCGCTTCGACGCGCTCGGCGACGTTTTCGGTGCCCATCAAAGTGCTGTCAGTGTTGAACTGGATTTGCATGATGAGGGTTTGTGCTCCTTGTTGGGGTCTAGAAGACCAACCGATCAGGACGCGGCCGGGTTCCCCCTGGCTTACATCGGTTCGCCAGGAAGCTCGCTTGCCTGTTTGACCCAGCTCGCGAACTGTTCGCCGAACTCATCCCCCTCATGGATATGGTGATAGCGCACCGCCGGGTATTTGGACGTCTGCTTTGGCGGCGGGTCGAGATCGGCGCCGCGGAAGAACGTGACTTTCACATAACGATCAAAACAGTGGAACGAGAGGAACCAGCAGTCCTTCTCCAGCCCGTAGAACGGGGAGTTCCACTTAACGGCTTTGCAAACGCCGGGGACCTCCTCGCTAACGATGGCATCGATCTGCAGACAGGCTCCGTGCTTCCAACCACCTGGCCCCGTGTCAGGCACGGCATTCAGCCAGGCTTTGACCGGCTCTTCGCCGTAACCCATCGGGATCTGCGGATTCCCTCCCGAAAGAAGCTTAGGCTGGGTCATTTAACGCGAACCTGCTTATCCCTTGCCCACCTTGAGCGACGGAAGTCGAGTGGATCAATCGTCGACGTGCTCCGGTTTGCCTTTGCGCTTGGTGCTGGCGAATTCCTCGAGCTGCTTCTCGGACATGGATTCGTACATGTCTTTCGACGGGCCTTTCAGGTCCGACTTCTTGCTGTCGCCGCGCTTGGCGGAGAGCGCTGCTCCGGCCGCCTTCTGCTGCGCCTTGGATTTCGCCGGCATGATCGAATCCTTTCGCGCTTAGTTCTCGACCACAGGCGGTGCGCTGGGCGGGCGATCGCCAGGCTCGGCGGCTTCGATTTCATCGAAGCCTTCGTGCACGATGCTGTCGGTCTGATCGCCCGACTGCTCAGCGGCGGCCCGGCTCTCCTGCACTTCAACCTTTTGGGTCTGGCTGCTTTCGGCATCGCTCTGCGTTGCGGCACCCGTTATCCAGATGATCGACAGCAGCACGATGGCGGCCAACAAACTGATAACAAGGATCCACCTCACAATGTGAGGGGTCGAGCCGGCGCGTGCTGCGTCGGTCTCGCTATGAACTTCATTTCGATCGGCGTTCATCCGCCATGCCTCCCGACAGAATGCCCGTGTTTGGGCTGCCGGGATTTACGGTTGGGAGGGGCGAATGGTTCCGCGGATGAATGCTCTCGTCAGTCGCGCAGCAGCTCGTTGATGCCGGTCTTGGAGCGGGTCTGCGCGTCCACTGTCTTGACGATGACGGCGCAGTATAGCGACGGGCCCATGCTGCCGTCGGGCAGCGGCTTGCCGGGCAGGCTGCCGGGTACCACCACCGCGTAAGGCGGCACTTCGCCCTGATAGATCGTGCCGGTCGCCCGATCGACGATCTTGGTTGAAGCGCCGATGTAGACCCCCATCGACAGCACCGCACCTTCGCCGACGCGGACCCCCTCGGCGACTTCCGAACGGGCGCCGATGAACGCACCGTCGCCGATGATCACGGGGCCCGCCTGCAACGGCTCCAGAACGCCGCCAATGCCGGCCCCGCCAGAAATGTGCACGTTCTTGCCGATCTGCGCGCACGAGCCGACCGTCGCCCAGGTATCGACCATCGTTCCTTCGTCGACGTAAGCGCCGATGTTGACGAAGCTCGGCATCAGCACGACGCCTTTGGCGATGTAGCTACCGCGCCGTGCGACGGCGCCCGGAACCACGCGGAAGCCGGCGTCACGAAAGCGGTTCTCGCCCCAGCCTTCGAACTTGCTCGGGACTTTGTCGAAAGCCGGCGCACCGGCTGCGCCGCCGTCGAGCACCACGTTGTCGTTCAGCCGGAACGACAGCAGCACGGCCTGCTTCAGCCACTGGTTGACCCTCCAGCCGCCTTGGCCGTCGGGTTCCGCGACGCGCGCGCGGCCGCTGTCGAGTAGCTCCAGCGCCGCTTCCACCGGCTCGCGCACCGCGTCGCTCGCCGGGGTAACCGAGGCCCGGTCGTCCCAGGCTTGCGAGATGGCGGCTTCGAGATCGGCGGACATGGGGGCTCCTGCAGTCGATAAGATGATGACACGGCCGCTAGCCCGCCCCCGGCATAGGGGCAAGCGGCGTTAGGGACGGCTGTTCAGCGAACTTTATCTTGCGAGGCTGCAGGAACCGCGCACTCCCGATCGGGATTGGTCCGGAAAAGGATCAGGATGCTGCGAGAACGACGCCTGACGGTGAACCGCCTTTTCCGATGCTGCGCGTGGCTCCCGCTTCTGCTCGTGGTGGCCTGCGGTGGCGGAGGCGGAAGGGTTTCGCCGCCCCCAGCTCCGCCACCGGCTCCTGCGCCCACTCCGACACCTGCCCCCAGCCCGACTCCGACGCCTACGCCGACGACGGGAATGCCCCCGCGGGCATCTGTGTCGCCGGCCTTCAACACCGCCGAATTCCGCCGGTCCGATGGTCCGCTCGAGCACAACGCCGCCACTGCCTGGAACCTCGGCCACACAGGGCAGGGGGTGACGATCGCCATCGTCGATACCGGCATCGACGAGGACAGCCCCGAGTTCGCCGGGCGCCTCTCGCCCCTTTCGCGGGACATAGTCGCCGACCGTTCGCTCAGCGGCCCGGACGATCACGGCACGAACGTCGCGATGATTGCTGCGGCAGCGCGCGACAACACCGGCATCATGGGCATTGCCTACCAGTCGACGATCATGGCGCTGCGCACCGACGCGGTCGGATCGTGCGGCGGCGACAATCCCCAGGATCCCGAGACCGATTGCAACTTTCCGGACTCGGCGATTGCCGCGTCGATCAACTACGCGTCGTCGAACGGGGCGAAAGTCATCAATATCTCGCTCGGCGGGGAGGGTGCCAGCACGGCGGTGCGCAATGCGGTCGCCACGGCCGTTTCGCGCGGCGCGCTGATCGTGGTTGCGGCAGGAAATGACGGCGAAGCGGAGCCGGATTCATTCGCCCGTATTCTCGACCAGGCCGGGAACGGCGGCGTGATCATCGTCGGCTCGGTCGATGAAGACGGCGCGATCTCTTCCTTCAGCAATCGCGCCGGAACGCAGAACACGCACTTCATGACCGCCCGCGGCAGCCGGCTGTGCTGCGCCTACCAGAACGGTCAGATCTATGTGGATGACGAGGGCTTCATCTACCTTCTGCAGGGTACGAGCTATTCCGCACCGCAGGTTTCCGGCGCGGCCGCGCTGTTGGCGCAGGCCTTTCCGAACCTGACCGGGCGTCAGATCGCCGATATCCTGCTGCGTTCCGCCTTTGACGCGGGAGCACTCGGAACCGATGTCGTCTTTGGGCGCGGCATTCTCGATATCGCCCGCGCCTTCGCTCCCATCGGCGCGACGTCGCTTCCGGGTGCCGTGGCCGCACTGCCGCTTGGCGATGGAACCGGAACGGGGTCGCCGGCCATGGGCGATGCGCTGGCCGGGGCCGCGTTGCCGGCGATCGTGCTCGACGAATATGACCGCGCATTCCGAGCCGATCTGGGCGTCAATTTGCGCGGCGCCGAAGTCGTGCCGCGGCTGAACCGGGCGCTCGGCATGGGGTCGCGGAACGTCTCGTTCGGGTCCGAGCTGACCTCGGTCGCCTTCTCGATCGATGAGCGGGGAGAGCTCGGTACGCTGCGTCTTCGCCCCGAGGAGGCCGAGACCGCGCGGGTTCTGGCGGCGCGGGTCACGACCCAGCTTGCGCCCGACTTGCGGCTTGGCTTCGCATTTGCCGAAAGCGCCGATGGCCTTGTCGCGCAGCTCCAGGGGCAGGCGCAGCCTGCTTTCCTGATCGCGCCCGAGGCCAGCGGCGATGCCGGCGCGCTGCGCTTCAGCGACGTCTCTTTCGCCTTGCGCAAGGAAGTCGGGCCATGGGGGCTCACCTTCAGTGCCGAGCAGGGCAAGACGGTCAGTGCTGCCGCGATACGTCACCAGGCGGAAATGCTGGGGCGACGGCTCGAGGAAGATGTCGCCGCTTACGGCCTGTCCGTCGACCGCCGCCTGGGCCCGGCGGATGCGACGCTCGGCCTCACCTGGATGGACGAGGAACGGACGCTGCTCGGCGCCCGCTTCCACGATGCGTTCAGCCTCCAAGGCGCGGAGACACTGTTCCTCGACGCGCAGTTGGGATGGAACGTCGCGGCAGGATGGCGCCTTGGGGCGGCCTTCCGCCAAGGCTGGACCTCGGCGCGCCAGAGCGGGCTTGTCGCTGCGGGCTCCAGGCTGGTGAGCCGCGCCTGGTCAATCAACGTGGAGCGCCTCGGTCTCTTCTCCGATCGCGACAGTTTGGCGCTACGCCTGGCGCAGCCGCTCCGGGTCGAACACGGCGCGCTGCATCTGATGTTGCCCACCGGCTACAGCTATGAGACGCTGCTGGCCGAGTACGACATTCGCGCGCTGGCGTTGAAGCCTCAGGGACGGGAGCTTCTTGCCGAGATCGCCTGGCGCGGCCCGCTGTTCGATGGCGAAGGCACGGCAAGCCTGTTCTACCGCCGCGAGCCCGGTCACTACGAAGCGATTCCTGACGACAAGGGTGTCGCGCTGCGCTGGTCGAAGCGCTTCTAGCGCATCAGTTCGCGGGCGAAATCAACGAGGCCGGTCTGCCGCTCGCGCCGCAGACGTTCGGCGTGGAGGATCGTCCGGACCCGGTCGAAGCAATCGTCGGCGCGGTCGTTGACCACCACGTAGTCGTAAGCATCCCAGTGGCTGATTTCGGCGCGGGCGCGATCCATCCGGCCGGCAATCACTTCCTCGCTGTCGGTGCCGCGGGAGCGAAGCCTTGCTTCCAGATCCGCGATGCTTGGCGGCAGCAGGAACACCGAGACCACGTCGCTGCCGGCACGCTGCGATAACTGCTGGGCGCCCTGCCAATCGACGTCGAACAAGAAGTCGCGGCCCATCGCCAAGCCTTCTCGGATCTTGGCTCGCGGCGTGCCGTAGCGATTGTCGAAGACTTCCGCCCACTCCAGGAAGTCGTCGGCCTCTACCATCTCGCCGAAGCGTTCGAGGTCGGTAAATTCGTAGTCTCGGCCATCGACTTCGCCGGGACGCATCGGTCGGGTCGTCACCGATACCGACATCTGCAGGTTGTCTTCTGCGGCAAGGAGCCGGCGGGCAATCGTGGTCTTCCCTGCACCCGAAGGCGAGGAAAGGATGAGCATTAATCCGCGGCGAGGGAGAGTGGAGGAATCCGCCATGCGCGCTGTTGGCGCAGCGGCGGCCCTGAAATCAAGGGGGCGCGGCTAGTCTTCGGCGTTTTCGGCCTGCTCTTGAAAGGTGTGTTCGCCGCGGTGAATCGATTCCCGACGGCCTAGGCTGCGGTCGAACACTGCCTTGGCGAACAAGCCGCCTGTAACAAGCAGGAATCCAGGGACCGAGCGGGTGGCCATGCGTGCTGCGCCCGTTGCCGCCATCGAGCGGACCAGCGTGCGGCCTTTGACGATGTCCTCAGCCTTGCCGGTGGAATAGCGGGTTTTCAGCAGAGTTTTCTGCAGCGCCCGGCTGGTGACCAGCGACATGCCGCGCATTGCCACGTCCATGATGAGCAGGTTGGTGGCCGGATTGGTGCTGGGCCCCGGCACTTTAGCCAAAGTGCCTTTGGTCGTGTCCGCCGCTTTGCGGACTGTCGATTTCAACCTGCGGGTTCTTGCGCTCACCGTGCCGTTCCCCTGAACCCCGGTATCGAGCCGAGGCGTTATTTCTTCCGGCCGAAATCGACCGTGACGACGTTCGATCCGTCTTCCGCTGAGGCAACGGCCTGGCTGTCCGCTCGTTCCGCGGCGGCTTCGGGTGTGTCGTTCTCGGCAACTTCGTGCGCAGTGGGCTCCATGTCGGTCACCGCCGCCTGGAACTGCAGCCCGAAGTCGACCGCGGGATCGACGAAAGCCGTAATCGCGGCGAACGGGATCGAGAGCTTGGCCGGGATCTGGTTGAAGGTCAGCCCGACTTCGAAGCCGTGATCGTCGACCGCAAGGTCCCAAAACTTGTTCTGCAGGACGATCGTCATCTCGTCCGGGAAGCGCTCGCGCAGATGCTGCGGGATCTGCACTCCGGGAGCGGCAGTCTTGAAGGTGATGTAAAAATGATGGTCACCGGGCAGCGTGCCGCCGCCGCGCTCCACCGACCCCAGCACGCGGCCAACCACTGCGCGCAGCGCCTCTTGCACGATTTCGTCGTAAGGTATCAGGCTGTCGGGCGTTTCGTCGCTCATGCCCGGTAGGTGGCGAGGGCGCGGCGCGCGGTCAAGCGCGAATGCTTGCACACGGTACGGCCTGGCGTATAGCGCGGCCATGCGCACTGGACGGATTGCCCGCAAGACCGCGGAAACCGACATCCTCGTCGAAGTTAATCTCGACGGGACGGGGACTTACGATGTTTCGACCGGCATCGGCTTTCTCGATCACATGGTCGAGCAGTTCAGCCGCCACTCGTTGATCGACGTCAGGCTCAAGGTCGATGGCGATCTCCACGTCGACCAGCACCACACCACCGAAGACAGCGCCATCGCGCTGGGCCAGGCGATTGCCCAGGCCCTGGGCGACAAGGGCGGGATCGGCCGCTACGGCACCGCTTACTCGCCGATGGACGAGACGCTGGCCCGCGTGGCGCTCGACATTTCGGGGCGGCCCTATTTCGTCTGGAAAGCCCGTTTCACGCAGGAAAAACTGGGTGAATGGGACACCGAGTTGATCGAGCACTGGTTCCATTCGGTGTCTCAGGCCGCCGGGATCACGCTGCACATTCAGTTGCTCTATGGGCAGAACAACCACCACGTGTGCGAGGCAATCTACAAGGGCTTCGCCCGGGCGATGCGCCAGGCGGTTGAACTCGATCTCCGAAAGGGGGGAATGGTGCCCTCGACCAAAGGTCAGCTCGGTGGCTGAAGCGATCGCGCTGATCGACTACGGCGCGGGCAACCTGCATTCGGTCCATAATGCCCTGATGGCGGCCGGCGCGGAACGGATCGAGGTGACCGCCAACCCGGAGATCGTGCTGGGTGCCCAGCGGATCGTCCTGCCGGGCGTGGGTTCGTTCAAGGCCTGCGCAGACGGGCTCAAGGCCATTCCCGGATTGGTCGAAGCGCTCGAGCAGCGTGTGATCGGCGGCGGAGTGCCGTTCCTCGGCGTCTGTGTTGGCATGCAGTTATTGGCGACCCAAGGTTATGAGCACGCTGTCACGGCTGGGCTCGACTGGATCCCGGGTGAAGTCCGCAAGATCGAGCCGGCGGATCCTGCCATCAAGGTGCCGCACATGGGCTGGAACGAAGTGCGGCCGACAGCGCATGACGACGGCGCCACGCTGGTCGAACCGGGCGAGGCCTACTTCCTTCACTCCTATCACTTCCGGCCGGGCGATGGCAGCCACGTGGCCGCGATGACCGATCATGGCGGAGGCCTCGTCGCGGCCGTGGCGCGTGACAATATCCTCGGCGTGCAGTTCCACCCGGAGAAGAGCCAGGCTTATGGCCTGGCGCTGCTGGCGCGCTTCCTGGAGTGGAATCCCTGAGCGGTGCTCTTGCCGCGGCGGGGCTGATTCCGCGTCGGAACTAGGCACACGCCCGTTCGTCTCCGCTGCAAAAGGAGACGAACGCCATGGCCGATGCCGATGCTAACCTGTCCGACGCTCACACCGAGATGCCCTCGCTGAGAGGGCGCAAGGCGATCATCACCGGCGGCACCACCGGGATTGGTCGCGCCATTGCGATCCTGCTGGCCAGCGAAGGCGTGAAGGTCTTCGTCTGCGGGCGCACTCCGGAGCACCTCGACGATGCGCTCGAGCGGATCCGCGAGGTGGGCGAAGGCGATGGCATCAACATCGACCTCACGAAGCAGGAAGACGTCGACCGCTTCGTCGAGGAGGGGGCCGAGTATCTGGGCGGCATCGACATCGCGGTGATCAACGCCGGCCTGCCGGCGGACGGTGTGGGTGACACCGACGTCGAAAAGATCCGCTATATCGTCGACACCAATCTGACGCACATGATGACAACCACGCGCCGGGTGGTGGAGCGGATGAAGCCGGGCGGTGACATCCTGTTCATCGGCTCGATGTCCGCGGTTTCGCGCGGCCCCGAGTCCACCGTCTATGCGGCGACCAAGACGGGGGTACAGGCCTTCGCCGAGGCGCTGCGCAAGGAACTCGCCGAAAAGGACATCAAGGTCGGCAACATCGAGCCCGGGCTGGTCGGGACCGACATGCAGCTGCCTGAGATCCCGGTCGAGGAGCAGCGCGAAATGATCGAGGAGGCGAAGATGCTGCGGGCCGAGGACATTGCCGCCGCCGCGCATTTCTTCCTCTCGCAGCCGCGCCGCACGGTGGTGTCGCTGATGCGGGTCGAGCCGCGGATCAAGGGTTGAGCCGATGGATGCCATGACGACAGCCAACCGCACCCAGACCTTCCCGTTCGACGAACTGGTCTTCTGTCCCGACGACGTAGACCTGTCGCGTTCGCCGATGGCGGGGCAGATCGACGCGGAGACCTATGTTCTCGGCGCCTTCAATCCGGGTTTGGGCAAGCTGCCGAACGGCAACCTGCTGATGATGATCCGCATCGCCGAGGCGCTGCGCGACCCGATCTTCGACGGCAAGGTTCACGCGATCCGCTGGGATTCGAAAGAAGGTTACGTGCTCGACGGCTGGCCGCTCGAGCTCGCCGACACGGCCGACCCGCGCAAGTTCCGGCTGCACGGGCACGGCTGGAAGATCATGGCGCTGACCTCGCTGTCCTGGCTGCTGCCGGTGGAGCTGACGCCCGACGGCAAGCGCGTGGTCGATGTCCACTACGACAAGGCTATCGCTCCGCAGGGCACCTACCAGTGCTATGGCGTCGAGGATGCCCGCATCAGCCGGGTCGAGGATCGCTGGCTGATGACCACGTGTTCGGTCAGCCCGGAGCGTCACTCGACCACGCTCTATTCCTCGGACAACCTGCTCGACTGGAAGTTCGAGGGCATCGTGCTCGACCACCAGAACAAGGACATGCTGATTTTCGAGGGGCTGGTCGGGGGCAAATACTGGGCGCAGACCCGGCCGCTCGGCTCGCAGTTCTTCGCCTATCCACCGGGCAGCCCGTTCTTCGCCGGCCCTTCGATCAACATCGCCAGCAGCCCGGACGCGTTGCACTGGATGCCGCACATCGAGCCGCACATCCGGCCCCACGCCAGCCACCTGATGACCGAACGCATCGGCGGCGGCACTCCTCCGATCCTCACTGAAATCGATGGCAAGCGCGGGTGGCTGACATTGTGGCATGCAGTCGAGCCGAGCCAGCTCGTCGGCATCTATCGTACCTACTGGTCGCTGCTCGATCCGGACGAGCCATGGAAGGTCATCGCCACCAGCCACCCGCCGCTGCTCGAAGCCAATCCCGAACTTACGCTACCGCTCGAGGAGCAGATGTACCTTCGCGACGTGGTGTTCACCACCGGCATCTATCAGGAAGAAGACCACTTCATCGTCGCCAGCGGCGAGGCGGATCTGGCGTGCCGGATCACCCGTATTCCAAAGGACATGTTCGTCGCCTCGGAGAATCCGGGGCCGCAGTAGGCGGGGCGCCGTCGTTCATCAGCATGGAATTGGGAGAGAGCCGCTGCTAGGCGCCGCGGGATGATTGTCTTTCCCGCTATCGATCTCAAGCAGGGCCAGGTCGTGCGCCTGGCCGAAGGTGATATGGACCGCGCCACCGTCTACGGCGACGACCCGGCTGCGCAGGCGCTGGCCTTCGCCGAAGCCGGGGCGCAGCACCTGCACGTCGTCGATCTCGACGGCGCCTTCGCCGGGGAGAGCCGCAACCGCGAGGCGGTCGAGCGGATCGTCGAAGCGTTCCCCGGCTACGTCCAGCTCGGCGGCGGAATCCGCACGCCCGAAGCCGTCGAAGGTTGGTTCAATCTCGGGGTGGCGCGGGTGGTGATCGGCACGGCCGCGCTGAAGGACCCGCAGTTCGTTCGCGACATGGCGCGCCAGTGGGAGAACGGGATCGTCGTCGCGGTCGATGCCCGCGATGGCATGGTGGCCACCGAAGGCTGGGCCGAAGTGTCCGACGTACCGGTCGACGACATGGCGCGGCGGTTCGAGGATGCCGGCGTTGCCAGCCTGCTGTTCACCGACATCGGCCGCGACGGGCTGCTCAAGGGCTGCAACATCGACGCGACGGTCGACTTAGCCCGCCGCGCCGACTTGCCGGTCATCGCTAGCGGCGGCGTGAAAGGCCTCGATGATATCCGTATGCTCTCGCTTCATGCCGATGAAGGCATCGAGGGCGTGATTACCGGCCGGGCGCTTTACGACGGGCGGCTCGACCTCGCCGCGGCCATCGAGATGGCGAACCGCGCATGACCGTCCGCATCCGCGTCATTCCTTGCCTCGACGTTGCGAACGGGCGGGTCGTGAAGGGGGTGAACTTCGTCGATCTCAAGGATGCCGGCGATCCGGTCGAGCAGGCGAAGGCCTATGACGCCGCCGGAGCGGACGAACTTTGTTTCCTCGACATTTCGGCGACGCACGAAGGACGCGGCACCCTGCTTGACGTGGTCCGGCGGACTGCGGCGGTGTGCTTCATGCCGCTGACAGTGGGAGGCGGGGTGCGCTCGGTCGAGGATGCCCGCGCGCTGTTGCTGGCGGGGGCGGACAAAGTGGCGGTGAATTCCGCCGCGGTGGCCCGGCCGGAGGTCGTGTCCGAGATCGCCGAGAGGTTCGGCAGCCAGTGCGTCGTCGCCTCCGTCGACGCGCGGTGGAGCCACGATCGCTGGGAGATATTCACCCACGGCGGCCGCCGCGCGACAGGAATCGATGCCGTGGAGCACGCCGTCCGCCTGGTGGAACTGGGGGCGGGCGAGTTGCTGGTCACTTCGATGGATGGCGATGGGACCCAGCGCGGCTATGACCTCAAGCTGACGCGCGCGATCGCCGATGCAGTGTCGGTGCCGGTGATTGCCAGCGGGGGCGTCGGCACGCTGGAGCACCTGGTGGAAGGCGTGACCGAGGGACATGCCAGCGCCGTGTTGGCCGCATCGATCTTCCACTTCGGCACGCATACCATTGCCGAAGCGCACGCCGCCTTGCGGGCGGCCGGTTTACCCGCGCGCGCGACATAGTCCCGCTGCGGGACGGCGCCTTCGCGCCCGTTGATTTAGGACCCGAGCGGGCTGACGGGGGGAAGATGATCACCCGCGCCGCCACCGCCCTCGTTTTCCTCCTGATCTCGACTCCGGCCTGGGCGGCCGAGGCGACCTCGGTCCCGGAAGGTTCGCATTTCACCCTGTTTGGTCTCGGAGTGCTGGGCGTGATCGTCGGTCGTCGCGCCGCCTTGAGCGCCCAGCGCCGGCAGCGCGCGCGGGATGCCAAAACCAAGTAGTCGCTCCGCCGCTTGACGCGCGCAGCCGGGTTGCCCATGCCGGCGCGAATGGACACGCTCTCGCGCCTCGAGCAGACGATCCGCGACCGGCTGCAGGCTTCTGCCGAGCAGAGCTACGTCGCCAGCCTGGCTGCGCGCGGCCTGCCCACGATAGCGCGCAAGCTGGGCGAAGAAGGGGTGGAAACGGTCATCGCCGCCCTCTCCGGCACCCGCGAGGAGCTGGTCGGCGAAGCCGCCGATGTGATCTTTCACCTGATGGTGCTGCTCGCTGCCAAGGACGTGTCGCTGGCCGAGGTGCTCGCCGAACTCGAGAGGCGTGAGGGCACGTCCGGCCTTGCCGAGAAAGCCGCACGGAGCGCCTGATGCCGATCGACGCCACGCAACCCTACGATCCCGACAACATCTTTGCGAAGATCTTGCGCGGAGAGATCCCGTGCAAGAAGGTCCACGAGGACGAGTGGGCACTCGCCTTCCACGATATCGCACCGCAGGCGCCGGTGCACGTGCTGGTGATCCCGAAGGGTGCTTATGTGAGCTGGGACGATTTTTCCGCGAGGGCGAGCGCGGAAGAGATCGCCGGCTTCATCCGCGCGGTTGGCCATGTCGCGCGCGAGCAAGGCCTGGTCGATCCGGGTTATCGGCTGCTGGCGAACGTCGGACCCAATGGCGGCCAGGAAGTACCGCACCTCCATGTCCACCTGTTCGGAGGCAAGCCGCTCGGCCCGATGATCGCGCGCTGAGCACGGCCGAGCCGCCTCGGGCGGCGGCAGGTTCGATATCGACACGGATGCAGTTGCCACGCGAGTCGCGGCGTGGCTAATGCTTGGCTGATGGACCCGTCGATCCTACTTGCGCCGCCTTCAGGTGCCTTCCAGGGATCGCTTCACCTGTTCCCGCTGCGCGTCTATTACGAAGACACCGATCTGTCGGCCATTGTCTATCACGCCAATTACCTGCGCTGGTTCGAACGGGCCCGTTCCGACATGCTGCGCCTGCTCGACATCGACCAGCGCGCCGCAGCCGAACGCGGCGAGGGCACTTACGCGGTTGCCGAGCTGTCGATCCGCTACCTGGCGCCGGCGCGGCTCGACGATGCCGTCACGATTGCGACCCATACCACGGAACTCGGCGCCGCCAGCGTCCGTTTGCGCCAACGCGCGCTGCGAGGGCGGGACCTGCTGGCCGAGGCGTTCGTTCGGGTAGGGTTCATCTCGCCTGAAGGACGACCGCGTCGCCAGCCTTCCGCCTGGCGCGCCGCCTTCGAACTAATCCACTCTGCGAAAGACGACGCATGAGCCTGATCGTTTCCGTTGCCTCTTCTACCATTGCCGCGCCGACGCGGCTCGATCCGCTCGAGCTGTTCCTCGACGCCGACATCGTCGTTCAATTGGTCATCGTCGGCCTCGTGCTGGCCAGCATCTGGGTGTGGACGATCATCGTCTCGTTCTCGATGCGGGTGGGCAAGCTGCGGCGGCGCAGCTCCGCGTTCGAGCAGGACTTCTGGGAGTCCGATCAGCCGGAGGTCCTGGTTCAGGGCAAGCGGCGGCAGGACAATCCCTCGGCCCGGATAGCGGCTGCCGGCCTTGCCGAACTGCGGTCCTCGACCAAGGACGGCTTGCGCGACAAGGAAGGCGCCAAGGATCGCATTGCCCTGGCGATGGCCGGGCAAGTGGCGGCCGAAGCCGATACATTGGCCGAACGGCTGACATTTCTGGCGACGACAGGCTCGGTCGCGCCATTCGTCGGGCTGTTCGGTACCGTGTGGGGCATCATGAACAGCTTCTTTCAGATCGGCATGCAGCAGAACTCGTCACTGGCCGTGGTCGCGCCCGGCATTTCCGAGGCGCTGTTCGCCACCGCGATCGGCCTTTTCGCCGCCATTCCGGCGGTCATCGCCTACAACCGCTTCAGCCACCGCGTGAACGCGTTCGAGGCACGCCTCCAGCGCTTCGCCGACCGCGTCCACGCCCAGATAGGCCGCGAGCTGGAGCGTAGCTGATGGCAATGGGGCTTCACGCCAGCTCGCGAAACCGGGGCCGTTCCGGCCGGCGCGCGCCGATGGCCGAGATCAACGTGACGCCGTTCGTCGACGTGATGCTGGTGCTGCTGATCATCTTCATGGTCACCGCGCCGATGCTGGCGAGCGGGGTGCCTGTGGAACTGCCGGAAAGCCGCGCCAATGCGCTCGATCAGCAGCCCGATCAGATCACGATCTCGATCGACCGCGAAGGGTTCATCTACGTCGATGAAACGCTGATCGAACGCGGCGGCTTTCCTGCCTCCGTCGCCAGCATGGGCTGCGGTGTTGGCGGTAGCGGCCCGCTGGTCACGCTGCGGGCCGACCGCGCGCTCGACTACGGCCGGGTCATGGCGGTGATGGGCGAGCTCAACCGCGGTGGGTGCAACAGTATTTCCCTGGTCACTCAGGGTTCAGTCGAGGCTCCATAGCCGATAGCCATGGCTGCGATCGCCCGTCTTTCACGCGAAGAGCGGATCGGCCTCGGAGTGGCCGCGGTAGCGCACGTGGCGCTTCTGGCAGCATTGGTCTGGCAAGTCGGCGGCGAGCCGTCGCGGCTGCCGATCCCCGAGCGCATGGATGTCAGTCTAGCCGACGAGGTCAGCCTGGAATCCACGTCTCCCGATCCCTCGACCGAGCCGCAGGCCGCCATTGCCCCAGTGCTTGCTCCGGAGCCTGCACCCGAGCCGGAGCCCGAGCCCATCGTGCAGCCGGAGCCGGTCGCCAGACCCGAACCTCCGCCGCGACCGCGGCCCGTGGCAACGCCGCGGCCGGCACCGACCCCGACCGCCCGGTCTTCACCGCGGCCCTCGCCGACCGCGCGTAGCACGCCAGCGCCGGCACCTCGGCCGAGCCCTACCACCCGCAGCGGCGGCAGCCGCATCGGCGCCGACTTCCTCGAAGGCGCCAGCGCCGGCGAGCGTACCGAGAGCCGCGGCACCCCGGCGACCAATTTCGGTCCTGCCGAGCAGGCTTCGCTGCAGCAGGCGATCAATCGCCAGCTCAAGCCCCACTGGAGCGCGCCTTTGGGCGTCGACGCGGAAAAGCTGGTCACCGTGCTGTCGTGGGAGCTCAATCGCGACGGCAGCCTGGCGAGCCGGCCGCGAGTGGTGAGCCAGACCGGCATCACGGATTCCAACCGTCCGCAAGCTGCGCTGCACGCCGAGCGGGCAATTCGCGCCGTCCAGCTTGCCGCGCCGTTTGAGTTACCGGAAGAATTCTACGACAAGTGGAGGCGCATCCGCGAATGGCGCTTCGACAGGAGGCTTTGATTATGCTGGTTCGCTCCGTCCTGCTGGCCGCTGTGCTTTCGCTGTTTGCCGCGCCGGTAGCCGCACAAGGCGTGTCGCCCGCCGCCATCCCTGCAGCGCCGATCACGGTGCCGGAGGAGGAAGACGGCCTCAGCGGAACGGTTACCGACGAGAGCGCGTGGCAGGATCTCGGCATCGCCATTCCGGCCTTTGCCACCAACCGGAACGAGCCGACGCCGGCCAATTCGCAAGGAACGGCGGCGCTCGGGGTCGAGCTGGCGCGGGTGATCTTCAACGACCTGCGCAACAACGGCCTATTCCGTCCGGTCGGACCCGACGCGCTGCCGCGCCCGACGTTCCCCCAGATCACCTCCCCCGCCTGGGGCACCTGGCAAGGCCGTTCGGCCGAGATGCTGGTCCACGGCTATGTCCAAGCCGGGAGCGACGATCGGCTGACGGTCGGGTGCTATCTCTACGACGTGCAGCTCCAGCAGGAGCTGGTGCGTGAGGGGTGGGTGGTGACACCGGCGGACTGGCGTCGGGCCGCGCACAAGTGCGCCGACCTCGTCTATTCGCGGCTTTCGGGTGAGAGCCCGTTTTTCGATTCCAAGATCGCCTACATTGCCGAAACCGGGCCGAAGGATAACCGCGTCAAGCGCCTCGCCATTATGGATTCGGATGGCGCCAACCACCGCTTCATCACCAATGGTCAGTCGACCGCGCTTACCCCGCGTTACTCGCCGGACTATTCGAAGATCGCCTACGTCAGCTACCTCAACGGCTTTGCCCGCATCTATGTCTATGACATCGGCACCGGCCGGCAGACGCTGATCACGCAAAGCCCGAACCCGACCTTCGCGCCGCGCTGGTCGCCGGATGGGCGCTGGATCCTCTATTCGATGGCGGTCGCCGGCAATACCGACATCTATCGCGTATCGGCTTCGGGCGGTGGCACTCCGCAGCGGCTGACCGATGCGCCGGGGATCGATGTCGGCGGCTCCTATTCGCCCGACGGTAGCCAGATCGTGTTCGAAAGCGACCGTTCCGGCAACCAGCAGATCTATATCATGAATGCCGATGGCTCGAACCAGCGGCGGATCAGCTTCTTCGGTGGCCGTGCTGCCACCCCGGAATGGAGCCCGCGCGGCGACCTGATCGCCTTCACGCACATCGCGGGGGACCTGCGCATCGCGGTGATGAGCCCGAACGGCGGGGGTCTGCGGCACCTGACCAATTCGTGGCAGGACGAGGCGCCGACCTGGTCGCCGAACGGGCGCATCGTCCAGTTCTTCCGGACGCAGCGCAACTCGGGCGAAGCCTCGATATGGCAGGTCGATCTGACCGGCCGGAACGAACGCCGCTTGCCGACTCCCGTCGGGGCTTCTGACCCGGCGTGGGGACCGGTCCTGCCCTGAACGTGTTGTCGTCTTAGTGGGTCGCGCCGCTCGAGATCATCAGTAAGGAGAAAACCGTGAAGAAGATCACCATTGCCGTGACCGTTGCAAGCGCGATTGCCTTGTCGGCCTGCGCCAAAAAGGCGCCCGAAGAGCTGCCGCCGCCGCCGCAGACCGCTGCCCCGACCACTCCGGCCGCTCCGTCGCAGCCGACCGGTCCGGTGCCTGGCACGCAGCAGCACTTCGTGCAGCAGATGCAGGGCCGCGACACGATCTACTTCGATACCGACAAGTACGACATCGACGCCGAGGACCAGGCGGCGCTGCGCCAGCAGGCGCAGTACCTGCAGCAGTATCCGAACGTCCGTGCCACCGTCGAAGGGCATGCCGACGAACGCGGCACGCGCGAATACAACCTGGCTTTGGGTGAGCGTCGCGCCAATGCAGCGAAGAACTACCTGGTCAGCCTCGGCGTCGGCGCCGACCGCATCACCGTTGTCAGCTATGGCAAGGAGCGCCCCGTGGCGCTCGGCTCGAACGAACAGGCCTGGGCGCGCAACCGCCGGGCGGTCACGGTCGTCCTGAACTAATCAATCGAGCAGCGGCAGTTCAGCCGTCAGAGCGGGCGCGGCGATTTCGATCGTCGCGCCCGTTTCCATGTCCGCTCCGCCCAGCCGCGCCGACCCGGGCGCGAACAGCGCCAGCGCCGCCAGCGCGAGGATCGAAAAGGCCGAGGCCACGGAAAGCTGCTTGGACATGGAGGTAACTCGTTCGTATCGGCGCGAAGATGGGAAGCCGGAGCCGCATGGCAACGCTGGCAGCGGACGATCCGAATATATCTCGTCCGATACCGTCGCTGCGGTTCCAGTTCCGGGCGCCCGCGCCTATATTCGGCGGATGCTTTCCTGCGGATTAAGACAATGAGCCGGGCGAAGCGTTCGCTCGACTGGGGGTTCCCGCGCTGGCGCGGCTACGGCAGCTCGCGCGAGGCGTCGACGGTGCGGCTGTGCGACCGCCACGGCTGCGACGAGCCGGGCGACTGTCCCGCCCCCAAGGCGCCGCACAGCCGCGACCGCTGGTACTTCTGCCAGCGTCACGCGGCCGAATACAATTCCAAGTGGGACTACTTCGAAGGGCTGGAGAAAGCCGAGGCGGAGGAGCGTGCGGGTGCCGAGCAGCGCGCCAACGCGGGTTATGCCCAGGCCTCGCACTACGGCTGGGCCGGGTCAGGCGACGGCAGCCGCAGCGCCGACGAGATGCGCGCGCTGGAGGTGCTCGGCCTGGAAAGCGATGCGGACTTCGACGCGGTCAAGAGAGCCTGGCGGGCGAAGGCCAAGGAAGTCCACCCGGACGTCAAGCCCAACGACCAGGAAGCCGCCAAGGCGTTCCAGACTTACCAGGTCGCCTACGAAGTCCTGCGCCAAGCCGAAGAACGGCGGGAGTGGAAGGGCTAGCGCTAGCGCTAGCGGCCGCCCTTCTAGCGCTGGACCGTATCGCGCACCCATTCGGCCGGGTCCGACGGATTCTCCAGTGTGCCTACGAACCGTGGCGAGGTGGTCTTGATGTAGTTCGGCACCACCGTGTTGCCTTCGTGGCAGGCGTACTCGAACATGCGGTAGCCGTCGTTGCGGGTCCACGGGAAAGCCAGCTTGAACGGGGCAGTGAGCACCACCGGGTCACGCACGGTCGCCTCATAGAAGATCGTGTTCGGCCCCACCATCGTCAGCCGCTCGGTAACGGACTGCTCGCGGCTCGTGGGTATCGGCTTGTTGCCGGGGCCGACGATGTTCATCGGCGTTTCGCCGGTGAGGTTGGTGGTCTCGATCACCAGCGTATCGCCTTCCCAGCGGCCGCGGGATTCGCCGAGGTAGTTGCGCAAGCCGTCGGGGATCGTGGCACGGCCGTCGAGCGGGATGATCCGCGTCTCATGGACGATTTCGAACTGCAGCACGACGTAACCAGGCGCCTGGAACACGCGGATGCCGTTGTTGTAAGGGAACGGCGTCATCGACGAGGGCAAGCCGCGGCTCAGGCAGCGGTCGAGCGAGTTGAAGTCGCTGATGCGGTCGAACTGCGTGACGTTCCAGCTGCTGCGCATCAGGCCCGACAGCCGCTCGCCTTCCGGCGTCAGCGGCGGGATCCGGCCGTTGGCCGGCTCCATGATCAGCGAGGTCTGCTTGAGCGGCCGGCCCCATTCGAACCAATGGCCCGACCCGATCTCGCCTGCTTCGTCTTCGCGCTCGTAGTTGGCGGCTGTGCTCTCCGCCTGAGCTATTGCGGCCGCGTATTCCTCGTCGGTCAGGTAAGCCTTAGTGCCGAGGTCGACTGGACGCTCGGTGGGCGTCCGGCCGACCGAATCCAGCGGCCAGATCCCGCGCAGGTCGGGATCGCCCCAGGCAGTACGTGGAACGGTCCAGCCGGAGGGCGGCGCAGGCGCGCCTGCCGCCAGAGCCAAGTCCCGGGGTGTGGAATCGGAAACCTGCGCCGGCGCCGCCGACGCGATCGACGCCGTGGCAACGCCGAGCAGGATGTATCTTAGCTTCATGGTCCTCTCCCCACGAACGAGGAGATAAGACCAGATTGGACCTTCGCCCGCAACCGGGCCGACGGACCGCTACCGGCGCCGGGTCTTCATTGCGGCGTCGCGTCCATCTCGTCGGCGGCGTCTTCGAGCTCGTCCTTGCTTTCCTCGCCGCGCTCGCGGATCGCATCGGCCTGGACTTCGGCGGCGTCCTCGTTGGGACCTCCGGCTTCCATGGCTTCGAGGAGGTCGGCCTGCGCTTCATCGGCTTCATCGATCGCGGTGGCGGTTTCTTCCACCTGGTTCTCGGCCTGACTGTCGCACGCGGTCAGCGCGAAAGTGAGCCCGGTGGCCGTGGCGATGATGGCGAGATTCTTCATTGGGTTCCCTTGTTGGAATAGCTTGCCCCCGAAACCCGGCGACCAGGAAAGAAGTTCCGACTGCCTTATTCTCTAGTGCTTCAGACCGCCGCCAGCGCCTGCTCGAAGTCGGCGATCAGGTCGTCCGGGTCTTCGATGCCGATCGACACCCGCACCAGATTGTCGGTGATGCCGAGTTGCGCCTTGCGCTCGTCGGGTACCGAGAGGTGAGTCATTGCCGCTGGGTGGCTGGCGAGCGTCTCCGTTCCCCCGAGACTGACCGCGAGCTTGGCTACGCGCAGCGCATCGAGGAAGCGGAACGCTTCGGCCTCGCCGCCGCGAATGAACAGCGAGAACGTGCTGCCGGGGCCGCTGCAATGGCGGCGATAGATGTCGAGCTGCGAGCCTTCGCGCAGCAGGCCGAGGAAGCCCAATCCTTCGACCTTCGGATGATCCTTCAGGAAGTCGCAGACCTGGACCGCGTTTTCCGTGGCGCGGCGCATGCGGATTTCCAGAGTCTCGAGACTTCGCAGCAGCATCCAAGCGGTATTGGGATCGCAGATTCCGCCCATCGTGTTCCTGAGCCCACGGATGGGGTCCATCCACCGCTTCGGGCCCGAGACGCTCCCCGCCACCAGGTCCGAATGACCGCCGGCGTACTTGGTCAGCGAATAGGCGACGATGTCCGCACCGTGCTTCAGCGGGCTCTGCCACAGCGGCCCGAGGAACGTGTTGTCGATGGCGATCGGCGTCACCTCTTGATCCAGCGCCGCATCGCGCGCTTCGCGCACCGCTTCGATGTCCACCAGGGCGTTGGTGGGGTTGCCGGGACTTTCGAGGTAGATCAGCGCGACCTTGCCGCCGCGCTCGGCCGCCAGGTCCTTGGCCCGCCCCAGGACGGCGTCGATCTCGTCGCGCGTGGCACCTGCCGGGAAGTCGACATAGCCGACGCCGAACTTGCCCAGCACTTTGTCGACGAAGCCTTCGCTGGCCGCATAGAGCGGGCCGGAATGGACGATGACGTCTCCGGCCTCGCAATAGGCCATCATCAGCGTGCAGATCGCGGTCATGCCGCTGGAGAATACCAGGGCGTCTTCGGCGCCGTCCCAGACGCTCAGCCGGTCCTCCAGGATCTCCTGGTTCGGGCCGTTGAAGCGCGAATAGACGAGGCCTTCCGCGCCGCCCGCTCGCTTGCCGGTGATGCCTTCGAAGTGGCGTTTGCCTGCCCCGGCGCTTTCGAACACGAATGTGCTGGTCAGGAAGATCGGCGGCTTGAGCGACCCTTCGGAAAGGACCGGATCGTAGCCATAGCCCATCATCAGCGTGGCCGGCTTGAGCTGCCGGCCACCAATCTGAGTGACTTCGCGCTTCGGCTTGCGGCGCGGTGTGGGGCGGTCGACGGGATCGGACATGATTTCCCCTGAAGCTGGCCTCGGGCAGGTCTAGCGGCCGGATGCTGGCGCCGCCACCCGCTCAACGCAGCGGATGGGCGAATGGCTCCGCAAATGCCCTGTCGGAACCAAGCCGCGGCGCTGCGTTCATCGAGAACCACAGCAGGAGACGAGACGTGGCCCAGAAAGGCGCAGGCGGTAACCCGGGAGCGATCAAGAGCAAGGGCGGCGATGCCGGCTCTGGCGCTTCCAGCAAGTCGACAGGCGGGAAAGGCGGCGGCGGCCGTTCCGGCGGCAGCAAGAGTGGTGGCGGCGGAAACAGCGGCGGCGCCTCTTCCGGCGGCCGCAAGTAGGCGCTGAAAAGGAAAAAGGCGCGCTCTTACCGGCGCGCCTCTTCCTTTCAGCCGCAGCGGCGCCTTACTTCGGCGCCAGCACCATCAGCATCTGACGGCCTTCGAGCCGCGGATAAGCTTCGATCTTGGCGATCTCCACCACGTCTTCCTGGACGCGGCGCAAGAGGTTCATGCCGAGTTCCTGGTGCGCCATTTCGCGCCCGCGGAACCGCAGGGTGACCTTGACCTTGTCGCCTTCCTCGATGAACTTGACCATGCTGCGCATCTTCACGTCGTAATCGTGATCGTCGATGTTCGGACGCATCTTGATCTCTTTGATCTGCTGCGTCTTCTGCGTCTTGCGCGCCTGGTTGGCCTTCTTCTGCGCCTCGTAGCGGTGCTTGCCGACATCGAGGAACTTGCAGACGGGCGGATCGGCGTTCGGCGATACCTCGACGAGGTTCAAGCCGACCTCATTGGCCTGCTCGATCGCTTCGCGGGTGTACATGACGCCGAGATTCTCGCCGTTCTCGTCGATGACGCGAACCTTCTCGGACTGAATGAGGTTATCGTACCTCGGGCCGGACTTGACCGGGGGCGCCAGCATGCGCCGGGGTGGACGGGGTATGGGCAATCTCCTTAGCTGCCGTTTTTCGAAGTGGGCTACTTAGTGGCTTAAGCGCCGCGGCGCTAGGGGTTTACGGGCGCATTAAGCCGCAGCGCGCCACAGCGGAAACCGGGCCAGCTTGCGTCCCGCGGGCAGCACTGCATCGATCGTCGTCGCCGGCTGGAGCGCGGCGACGATTGCCGGGTCCGCGGCGTCCATTCCGCCGGTCAGCGCACCGAACGCGGGCAGGATCATCCGCCCGCAGCCGCGGCCGTCGTGGCTGACCACCGCGCAGGGACGGCGAATGCGGCGGTGATGGACGGTGAGTTGCAGGCGGGGGTGATAATGGCCCGACAGCTCGGGCCGCGTTTCTCCCGCTTGGGCGCGGTGGCGCAGCACGATGCCCGCAATCTCCAGCTCGTCGGCCAGCCCGCCGCCGATCCGCGCTTCCATCGCCGCATCGTGGTTGCCGGTGATCCAGACCCACTCCGTGGCGCGGGTGAGTGCCGCCAGCATTCCGGCCGCATGCGGCTCGAGGCGGTCGGTGCCGGCCGAGTCGTGGAAGTTGTCGCCCAGCGTGTAGACCCGCCGCGCTCCGGTTTCGCGGATCGCCAGCGCCAGCCGCTCGAGCGTCTCGCGGCTGTCGTAGGGTGGCAGCAACTGGCCGTGCCGCGCATAGAAGCTGGCCTTCTCGAGGTGCAGGTCGGCCACCAGCAGCGCCTGTTCGCTCGGCCAATAAAGAGCCCGCCCTTCGGTCAGGCGGAACTCCTGGCCGCAAAACTCGAAGGCGAACGGAACGGGAACCATGCGGCTCCCTTGCCGTAGCCCGGGGGCTTTGGCAAGGAACCGCTATGATAGACTGGCAGCCCTATACCGCCCGCGCGCAACAATGGTTCGAGAGCCTGCGAGACCGCATCTGCGCCGAGTTCGAGGCAATCGAACGCGAGGCGGGCTCCGACGCGAGCTTCGACTATCTCGCCTGGCAGCGCGAGGAGGAGGGCAACCCCGACCCGGGCGGCGGAGTGCGCGGGCTGATGAAGGGCAAAGTGTTCGAAAAGGTGGGCGTCAACGTTTCCACCGTGGCGGGCAATTTCCCCGAACAGTTCGCCGGGACGATCAACGGGGCGAGTCCCGACAATCCCGGCTTCACCGCCACCGGGATCAGCCTGGTGGCCCACATGGCCAACCCGCACGTGCCGGCGGTGCACATGAACACGCGTTTCCTGACGACGGGCAAGGCGTGGTTCGGCGGCGGCGCGGACCTCAATCCGCCGCTGCCGTATGAGGAAGATACCGAGCAGTTCCATGCCGCCTTCCGTGCGGCCTGCATGGCGCACAACCCGACCTATTACGACAAGTTCAAGAAGTGGGCCGACGACTACTTCTTCATCCCTCACCGCGGGGTGGCCCGTGGGGTGGGCGGGATCTTCTACGATCACATGGAATGCGCCGATGACGCGGAGTGGGAGCGGAACTTCGCCTTCACGAAGGATGTTGGCGAAGCGTTCCTGGAGGTATTCCCGAAAATCGTCCGCAAGCGGATGGGCATGGAGTGGAGCCCGGAGGAGAAGGAACGGCAGCTCGAATGGCGCGGCCGCTACGCCGAGTTCAACTTGGTCTATGACCGCGGCACGTTGTTCGGCCTCAAGACCGGCGGCAACATCGACGCCATCCTGATGAGCCTGCCCCCGGAAGTGAAGTGGAACTGATCGGCATGCACCGTCTCAACCTCTCGCAAGCTAACGCGCTGATCGACGCCGCTCTGACCAAAGGTGCCGAGCTTGGGCTCAAGCCGCTTACCATAACCGTCCACGATCCGGGCGGGCACCTGATCGCCTGCCAGCGGCAGGACGGCGCTTCGAACATGCGCGTCAAGCTGGCGGGCGGAAAGGCCTGCGGGGCGCTGGCGCTCGGCGTGTCGAGCCGGACGATCGGCGAGTTGGCGATCGAGCGGCCGCACTTCATCGCTTCGGTCGATACGATGAGCGAGGGCGGCATGGTTCCCGCGGCGGGCGGGGTGATTGTCTGCGATGACGGCGGCACCGTGCTGGGCGCAATCGGCGTCACCGGCGACACCAGCGACAATGACGAGGCCTGCGCGCTGGCGGCCATCGCGGCCGTGGGGCTGAAGGCGAAGAACTGAGCGTGGTGCGAACGCACCCATGGCCGGTGACAACCCGCGTTCAGCTTCTTATCGTTACAGGCGAAACTTCCCTCCTTCGGAGACCTTGATGCGTTTCGCCGCTGTTCTTGCCGTGCTTCTTTCCGCCGCGTCCGTGCCGGCGCTGGCGCAAGCGAGCGAGGCGCCGATTGTCTCCCCGGTCCTGCTGACCGACGAGGCCCATGATCCGTGGACCTTTGCGGAGCCCGAGGTTGCCCGGGTCACACATGTCGCGCTCGATCTAACGCTCGATTTTGCGGGTAAGGCGGTTCGCGGCAAAGCCACGCTGGATGTGCAGGCGGCCGCGGGGGCGGATAAGGTCGTGCTCGACAGCGAGGGGCTGCAGATCAGCCAGGTCGCCGACGGCGAGGGTGCCCCGCTGGCGTTTACGCTGGGCGAGGCGGTCGAGGGTAAAGGCACGCCGCTGGAGATCGCCATTGTCCCCGCAGACGTGGCGGGGACACGGCGGATCGTGGTGGAATATTTCGCCTCCGAAGCCGCCGCGCTGCAGTGGCTTTCGCCCGAGCAGACCGCGGGCGGCGAGCATCCGTTCCTGCTCAGCCAAGGGCAGCCGACGCTGAACCGCACCTGGATCCCGACGCAAGACAGCCCGGGCATCCGGCAGACCTGGGAAGCGCGGATCGTTGCGCCCGAGCCGCTCGAGGTCGTGATGTCGGGCTTGCGGCAGGGCGAGCCGGAGGACCTCGGCGATGGTACGCGGGCTTTCCTGTTCGTGATGGACAAGCCGGTGGCGCCGTACCTGATCGCCATTGCCGCAGGCGACATCGCCTTCCGCGAGCTGGGGCCGCGCACCGGGGTGTGGGCGGAGCCGGAAGTGCTCGATGCTGCCGCGGCAGAACTCGCCGATACCGAGAAGATGGTCGAGGCGGCCGAGGCGCTTTACGGACCCTATCGCTGGGGCCGCTACGACATGATCGTACTGCCGCCGGCGTTCCCTTACGGGGGGATGGAAAACCCGGTGATGACGTTTCTCACCCCGACCTTCATCGCCGGAGACAAGAGCCTGGTCGGCCTCGTCGCCCACGAGCTGGCGCACTCATGGTCGGGCAACCTGGTGACCAACGCCAACTGGGCGGATTCGTGGCTCAACGAGGGCGTCACCAGCTATTTCGAAAACCGTATCCTCGAAGCGCTCTACGGAACGCGGCGAGCCAGCCAGGAGGCGGCGCTAAGCTTTGCCGAGATCGAGAAGGTGCTGGCCGAAAAAGGCGCGGATCATCCGGTCACCGCCTTGCACCTGCCCCTAGCCGAAGCGACGCCGGAAGGAGGCGAGAGCGGCATCGTCTATGACAAGGGCGCGGCGTTCATGCGCACGGTCGAGACGATCGTCGGACGCGAGCGGTTCGACGCCTGGTTGCGGCAGTGGTTCGACAACCATGCCTTCCAGCCGGCGACTTCGGCGATGCTGCTCGCGGACATGCGCACGAACTTGGTGAAGGGCGATGCGGCGCTGGCCGAGAAGCTGAAGCTGGAACAGTGGATCTACGAGCCAGGCCTGCCGGACAACGTGGCGCGGCCTGCCGCGTCCGCCTTCGCGGAAGTCGATGCGGCGGCGGCGCAGTATGCGACGAGCCACTTCGTCGACCCGGAGCACTGGGCCGGTTGGACGACCGCCGAGCGGCTGCGGCTGCTGGCCAAGCTGCCGCGCGAACTGAGCGCGGAGCAGCTTGGCGAGCTTGATGTCAATCTCGGGCTGTCGCGGTCGGGCAATGCGGAGATTCTGTTCGCGTGGCTCGAGCTGGCACTAGGCAATCGCTACGAGCCGGCCGTGCCGGTGGCCGAAGAGTTCCTTGCCGAAGTGGGCCGCCGCAAGTTCGTGCAGCCGTTGTTCCAAGTGCTGATGGATGACGCGGAATGGGGCCAGCCGATCGCCTGGCGGATCTATGCCGAGACGCGGCCGGGGTATCACTCGGTCACGCAGGGCAGCGTCGATGCGGTGGTAAGGCCGTCCGTCTGAACTCGGCCAAGCGCTCGACCGCCTCGTCCAGCGTCGCGTCTTCCTTGGCGAAACAGAGGCGCAGGTAGCTGCGCTCGGGATCGTCGCGGTAGAAGGCGGAGACGGGGATGGCCGCCACGCCGGCCTCCCGTACCATTCGCTCGGCGACGGCTTCATCGTCGGCGGGCAGGCCCGAGGCGGCGAGGTCGATGGTGACGAACCAGGTGCCGTCGGCCGGCAGCACGGCGTAGCCGGCGGGGGTCAGGCCGCGGACGAGGCGCTCGCGCGCAGCGGCGTAGCGGTCGCGGTGCGCGGCGTGCCACTGGCTCGGCAGCGCCAGGCCTTCGGCGACCGCCCACTGCAGCGGCGCGGCGATCGTGAAGTTGAGGTACTGGTGCTGCCGCGCCAGCGCTTCGGCGAGCGGCGGAGTAGCCACCGCCCAGCCGACCTTCCAGCCGGTCAGCGAGAAGATCTTGCCGGCCGAGCCGACCTTGACTGTGCGGTCGCGTAAGGCCGGCACCGACAGCGCCGAAACGTGGCGGCGCTCTCCGTAGATCATCCCCTCCCACACTTCGTCGCAAAGCAGCAGCAGGTCGTGCCGCTCGCACAGCGCGCCGAGCGCTTCGAGGCTGGCGCGATCGACCAGCCGGCCGGTCGGATTGTTCGGAGTGTTGAGCACGATCATCCGCGTGGCAGGGCCGATCGCGGCCTCGATTTCATCGAGCGGCAGACCCCAGTCCGGCGCTGATAGGGTGAGGGCGCGGACCGTTCCCCCGGCGCGCTCGACGAGCGGAACGTAGGCGTCGTAGAACGGCTGGAAGGCGATCGCCTCCTCGCCCGGTTGCAGGAGGGCAAAGATTGCCGCGGCGAGCGCGCCGGTCGCGCCGGCGGTGACGACGACTTCCTCCGGCGTCAGCTCAAGTCCCTGCTCGCGGGCATAGTAGTGGCAGACCGCCTGGCGCAGCTCGGGTAGGCCGCGCATCGGCGGGTATTGGTTGGAGCGCTCGACCAGCGCCCGCTGCGCCGCTTCGAGCAGCTCGCGCGGCTCGGGCAGGTCCGGGAAGCCCTGGCCGAGATTGATGGCGCCAAGCTCCCGCGCCAGCAGCGAGGTGCGGTCGAAGATCGAGGTGTGCGTGCCAGGCATGTACGCTCCGTTGTGAAACGCCTCGCAACCCGCAGCAAGCGCGGGTTCGAGCCGCTTTCCCCTTGCTCCCGACGATGGCGCAACGCACATCGGGGGAATGTTGCGTCAGTACGAACTCGTCGAACGTGTAAAAGCCTACGATCCGGACGCCGACGAGGCGCTGCTCAACCGTGCCTATGTTTATACCGTGCAGAAGCACGGCACGCAGAAGCGGGCGAGCGGCGACCCCTATTTCAGCCACCCGATCGAAGTCGCCGGTCTGATGACCGACCTCAAGCTCGACCAGGAGACGATCGTCACCGCGTTGCTCCACGACACGGTCGAGGACACGCTGGTCACGATCGAGGAGATTGAGAAGAACTTCGGGCCCGACGTCGCCAAGCTGGTCGACGGAGTCACCAAGCTGTCGAAGCTCGAGCAGCTGACCGACGACCAGCGCGTGGCCGAGAACCTGCGCAAGTTCTTCCTGGCGATGAGCGAGGACATCCGCGTGCTGCTGGTCAAGCTGGCGGACCGGCTGCACAACATGCGCACGCTGCACTTCATCAAGAGCCCGGAGAAGCGCAAGCGCATCGCCCGCGAGACGATGGATATCTATGCGCCGCTGGCCGAGCGGGTCGGCATGTACGAGTACATGCGCGAGATGCAGCTTCTCGCCTTCGAACAGCTCGAGCCCGAAGCCTATGCGACAATCACCGGGCGGCTCGAGCAGATCCGCAGCACCGAAGGCGGGCAGGTCGATGCGATCGCGCTGAAGATCAAGCAGGCGCTTGCCGAAGCGGGGATGAACGTCGAGGTCTGGGGGCGCGAGAAGCACCCTTATTCGATCTGGAAGAAGATGGCCGAGCGCCACGTCAGCTTCGAGCAGATCACCGACATCATGGCGTTCCGGGTGCTGACCGAGGATGTCGAGGACTGCTACGCCGCGCTCGGCGTGCTGCACCGCAACTGGCAGTTCGTGCCGGGCCGCTTCAAGGATTACATCTCGACGCCGAAGAACAACGGCTACCGCAGCTTGCACACCGCGTTGATCTTCGAGAACTCGATGCGCGTCGAAGTGCAGATCCGCACCCGCGAGATGCACCGGCTCAACGAGTTCGGCCTCGCCGCGCATTGGGCCTACAAGCAGGGAGACAAGCCCGATGGCCAGGTCGGCTGGCTGCGCGACCTGATCGAGATCGTCGACGCGAGCCACGATGCCGAGGAGCTGCTCGAGCATACCAAGCTGGCGATCTACCAGGACCGGATCTTCGCGTTCACGCCCAAGGGCGCGCTGTTCCAATTGCCCAAGGGGGCGACCCCGGTCGACTTCGCCTTTGCCGTTCATACCGACCTCGGCACGCATACGGTCGGCGCCAAGATCAACGGGCGGCACGTGCCGCTGCGCACGCAGCTGAACAACGGCGACGTGGTCGAGATCATCAAGGGCGCCAATGCCGAGCCGCAACTGTCGTGGCTGGGCTTTGTGGTCACCGGCAAGGCGCGCGCCGCCATTCGCCGCGCAGTGCGGGCGCGCGAGTACGCCGAAGTCGCCGAGATCGGCCGCAAGCTTTTCGAGCAGATTGCGGACCAGCTTCCCGCCAAGGTCGGCAAGAAAGCGGTGCGGGCAGCGGTCGAGCGGCTCGGGCTCGAGGACGACGAGGAGCTGATGCACGCGATCGGCGCAGCCCGGCTGAGCGACCGCGAGGTGATGGAAGCGCTGGTGCCGGGCAGCACGGCCGACTTGCCCGACCAGCCGGCGCGGACCGGGACGATCTCGATCAAGGGACTGACGCCCGGCATGGGCTTTAGTCTCGCGGCGTGTTGTCATCCCGTCCCCGGGGACCGCATCGTCGGGCTGCGGCTGAAGGGCGAAGGCGTGCAGGTCCATGCGATCGACTGCCTGGAACTGGCGAGCGGCGTCGATGCGGACTGGGTCGATCTGTCGTGGGGAGAGCGCTCGCAGGGCGCGGTCGGTCGCTTGCGGGTGGTGCTCTATCACCGTCCCGGGACGCTGGCCGAAATGGCGGGCATCTTCGCCAAGAACCACGCCAACGTGATCACGCTCGAGCAGACCCAGCTCGACGATCCGTTCCATACTTACGAGGTCGATCTCGAAGTCCACGACCTCGCCCACTTGACCCGCATCCTGAGCGCTCTGCGAGCAAGCGACGCGGTGGCCGAGGCGGAGCGTATCTGAAGCCCCCGGCGCGGCAGACATACGAAAACATCCGGCGGCGAACCCGGACTGTGACGCCAGTGGAAACGCAAAGGAACCGCGCGGCCGGCAGGCGCCGGGGGACGGTTGCGGAGATGGACTGCTGCGAGTGGCCGGCGGGCCTGTTCCGCTTCGCGCGCCGGCTCGGCCTTGTCCGTGACCGGCGGACCTGCGGCAGGGAGGCTCGCATGCCC
>JAJUJV010000100.1 GCA_029265155.1 Altererythrobacter sp.
AGCGGGAACCCAGCGACAGGAAACTCGCGCGTAGCGTTCAACCGCTCTGGGTCCCCGCTTTCGCAGGGATGACGAGGTTTGGATAGGCGGCTAGGGGAACGGCCGCAGCAGGGAGATATCGAATGACCGAGCGGCGCTTCACTAACCAGCAGATCGACCGGCTGCTGCGGCCCAAGTCGGTGGCGGTTGTCGGTGCCTCCGATCGCAAGGGCGCGCTGGGTGCGACGCTGCTCAACAACCTCGTGCAGTACGAGTTCGCCGGCGACATCTACCCGGTGAACCCGAAGCGTGACGAGCTGCTCGGGCTGAAGGTCTATCATTCGGTCGACGAGCTTCCGGAAGGGATCGACTGCGCGGTCCTCGCCATTCCGCGCCCGTTCGTGATCGACACCGTCCGCAGCCTTGCCGAGCGCAATTGCGGCGCGGTGGTCATCTACTCGGCCGGCTTCTCCGAGGCCGGCGAGGAAGGGATGCGCGACCAGGAAGAGCTGGCGCGCATCGCCCAAGAGCATGGCATGGTGATCGAGGGGCCGAACTGCCTCGGCTGCACCAACTACGTCGAGCGCGTGCCGCTGACGTTCGTCGAGACGAACATGCAAACCCCGCCGAAAGGCACGCGCGCGGTCGGCATCGCCAGCCAATCGGGGGCGCTCGCCGCCGTGCTGGCGACGGCGCTGCACCCACGCGGGCTCTATGTTTCGACGTCGGTCTCCACCGGCAACGAAGCGGCCTCAGGCGTCGAGGACTACGTCGAGTGGCTGATCGATGACGAGGACACTCACGTCATCGCGATGTACGTCGAAAGCCTGCGCCGGCCGAAGGCGTTCATCGCCGCCGCGCGCCGAGCGCGCGAGGCCGGCAAGCCCATCGTCATGCTGCACCCGGGCAAGTCGAGCAAGGCGCAGGAAAGCGCCGCGACGCATACCGGCGCGATGGCCGGCGACTACCAGCTGATGAAGGCCAAGCTGTCGCGCGAGGGCGTGATCTTTGCCGACACGCTGGAAGAGCTGGGCGACATCACCGAGATCGCGCTCCGCTGCAAGGCGCTGCCGGGTGCAGCGATGGCGGTGCTCGGCGAAAGCGGCGCGCTGCGCGGCCTGGCCTTCGACATTGCCGAGGACATTGGGCTCGACCTTATCCACCTCGACGACGACAACAGCCCGGCCTTGCGCGCCATCCTGCCGGACTTCGTGCCAGTCTCGAACCCGACCGACATCACCGCGCTCGGCCTGTCGGAGCCGGAGATCTACACCAAGGTGCTGACCGCGCTGCTCCAGGACGAGCGGATCGGCTCGGTCGTGGCGTCGATCATCCAGTCGGACCCGATCACCAGCGGCATCAAGTTCCCGCACATCATCAAGGTGCTGGAGGACGGCACGTTCTCCAAGCCGCTGGTCTTCGCCGGCGTCGACGAGGGCGCGACAGTTCCGCCCGAGTACATCGAAGGCCTGCGCAAGGTCGGTATTCCGTGGTTCCCGAGCACCGAGCGGGCCTATCGGGCGATTGCCCGCCTAGCCGACCTCGCGAAGCGAGACCTGACCGACCGGTCAGGCGAGCCGATCGCGATGCCGGAGCTCGATGCCGTCTCGGGCGTGGTTCCGGAATACAAGGCCAAGGAGCTGCTGCGCCCGATCGGCGTGCTGTTCCCTGAAAGCCGGTTCGCGGCCAGCGCCGACGAAGCGGTCGCGGCTGCCGAAGGCGTCGGCTTTCCGGTCGTGATGAAGGCCCAGGCGGCGGCGCTCGGTCACAAGAGCGACGCGGGAGGGGTGATCCTCAACCTGAAGTCCGCCGACGACGTGCGCGAAGCGTTCGAGCGGATGTACGGCAACGTCGCGAATTACGATGCCTCGATCCAGCTCGATGGCGTGCTGATCGAGAAGATGGGCCGCATGGGCACCGAGATGATCGTCGGAGCCAAGAACGATCCCGAATGGGGCCCGGTCGTGCTGGCCGGCTTCGGCGGGGTCACCGCCGAGATCCTCAAGGACGTCAAGTTGTTCACGCCGGACATGGACCAGGCGGCGGTGCACGCCGGGCTGCTCGAGCTCAAGCAGGCGGCGCTGCTCATGGGCTATCGCGGCTCGCCCGCGCTCGACGTGGCGGCGCTCGCCGGGCTGATAGTTCAGGTCGGGCGGATCATGGCGGGCAATCCGGAGATCCGCGAAATCGATCTCAACCCGGTGATCGTCTATCCGGAGGGTGAGGGCGTCATCGCGCTCGACGCGCTGATGCTGGTTGCGAACTGAGCCCGCGGCTTCTCGTGCGCCGGTTTACTCGCCCGCCGCGACGCTGCGCTGAGCGAGGGTCCAGGTCGCCAGCGTCGTCCCGGTGACCGGATTCTCGATCGAGACTTCGTCCACCGCTGCGGTGATTAGGCATACTGGCGGCTGCATTGGCGTCGACTGGCGACACACCGCAGGCACGGACCCCGCCGCGCCGGTCAGCCTGCCGCTGATCCTCAGCCGGAAGCCTTGTGACACTTCGAGATCGGCTGGCTGAAGGCGGACGACCGCGCGAAAAGGCTCGCCATTGCGACGGCTGCTGCGCGGGCTCTCGGCGGTGTAGACTTGACCGATCGCCAAAGTCGGCGGTGCTGCTGAAGGCGCGGGGGCAGCTTCAGAAGTCTCGCTGGTATCGTCTTGGGGAGAGGGTGCGGCTGTCGCGGCATCCTCGTTATCATCTTCGCTCACCGGCACCATAGGCGCCGGACCGACCGGCGGGGGGCAGGCTTCACTCGACGTCCATGGGCGCTCGATCCAGAACCCCTCGACGGATTCGATGGCGGTGCCGGCACTGGAGGAGGGAAACCAGTCTGCCGCTTCCCATTGCTCCGGCGTCACAAACACCCGCAGCGTGCGACTGGCTTCGTCGTAAATCCACCCGCTGGGATCATCCTCACCCGCCGGGCCATGGCAGCCGAACGGCAGGCGTATTTCGAAACGGCGGCCTTCATTCTGCCGCAGGCTGATGTCGGGGTCCATGCCGGCGGCGGTGGCGTCGGCGGCAAGTGCGCCAAGAGCTATCAGATCTGGACGGGCCAGCGGCCCGGCCCAAGTGGGGGCAGGAAGCGGGATGGAGCTGTCGGTCACCCCCTCCTCCGCCGGCGCGGCCGGTGTGGTGACGCGGCCAATCAAAAACCCGGCGCCGCCCACGACCAAGGCCGCGGCAATCAGGCCGGCAAGAGCAAGGCGGCTAGTCCTGAGGCTGGGTTCGTCCACGAAGCGGACAGTAAGACGGACCTCCTGGGCTGGCAACCGGAGCGGCCGTCTACGCGGTAAACGTTTACGCTGCCGGAACGTTTGAGTCTGACGTTTTGTTCAGGCAAGGAAACATCATGACCATCGCCGTTCGACCCCAGCCGGCCGCACGTCGAGGGCGTGCATGACCATCGATCAGGTCCTGACCCTGGCTGTCCTGGCTGCGGTGGTCGCCGCGCTGATTTGGGACAAGGGGCGCCCTGATGTCGTGGCGTTGAGCGGCGCGGCGGTGCTGCTGATGACCGGCGTGGTGCGGCCGGTCGAAGTGCAGGGCGCCTTTGCCAGCCCGGCCATTCTCGCGCTCGCGTCGCTGTTCGTGATCGCCTATGCGCTCGAGCTGTCAGGGCTGCTCGACCGCCTGATCCAGCTCGCGGTGGCGATGTGTAAACGGCTCGGCGCGGCGGGCATATGGCTGATGCTGAGCGGCATCGGCCTGATCTCGTGCTTCCTCAACAGCACGCCAATGGTGGTGCTGGGCGCGCCGGTTATCCGCGATGTCGCCAATGCGCTCAAGCTGTCGCCCAAGCGATACCTGATGCCGTTGTCGTATATTACTGTGCTGACCGGCTGTTGCACGCTGATCGGAACTTCGACCAACCTGCTGGTGGATGACATGGCCCGGCTCGTCGGCCAGCCGCGGTTCGGCATCTTCGAAATCTCGGTGGTGGGAGTGCCCGTGGCCTTGGCCGGGGGGCTGTACTTGTTCCTGTTCAGCGGCCGGCTGCTGCGCCGCTCGGTCGATGAACCGGCTGGGCCTGTCGATCCCCGGATGCCCCACCATCCGCTGCGCATCGGGGCGGCGCAAGTCGGCGATGCAGACCTGTTTGCCGTGCCGCAGAAGCTACAGCCTGGCCGAGCGGCCATCGCGCTTGCGGTGTTCGTCGGAGCGATCGCGCTGGCCGCGCTGAACGTCGCGCCGATTGCCGCGACCGCTTTTGCCGGCGCGGTCCTGCTGATCCTGCTGCGTGTTATCACCGCCGACGAGGCCTACGGAGGGCTTCGCCCCGAGATCCTGTTGCTGATCGCGGGCATGGTGGTAATCGGCATCGCCATGGACGAAAGCGGCCTTGCCGATGCCGCCACACGTCTGCTGGTCGGATCGATGGACGGGATCAGCCCGCTGATCGCACTGATCGTGCTTTACCTCGCGACGATGATCCTGACGGAGCTTCTGTCCAACGCAACGGTTGCCGTGCTGGTGACGCCGATAGCCGTGGCGCTTGCCGAGAGCCTGGCGGTCAGCCCACGGCCGTTCCTCGTTGCGGTGATGATGGCAGCCAGCCTCGCCTTCGCCACCCCGTTTGGCTACCAAACCAACGTGATCGTCTATCAGATGGGCGGCTACCGCTACATGGACTTCGTGCGAGTCGGTCTGCCGCTCAACCTGCTGACCTTCGTCGTTGCTATTATCGGGATTACCGCGTTCTTCCCGTTCTGAGCTGGACGCCTCCTTCTGTTCGACCTCCACCGAACACTGTTAATCGCGTCAACGATGGCGCGAGGCGCGGGTTAATCGGACGGTCAGGAAGCTCGCACGATCGGCTTTTCCTACTCCCGTTCGGGAGTTCTGGGCGGGACTAGGACATGTCACTTTCTAAAATAATTCGGTTCGCTTCGGCGGACTTGGCGATCGATCTCGGGACGGCGAACACCGTCGTTTACCTGCGCGACCATGGGGTGGTTTTGGCGGAGCCGTCTATCGTTGCCATCGAAACCATCAACGGCCTGTCCCGCGTCAGGGCCGTGGGCGACGACGCCAAGCTGATGGTGGGCAAGACGCCTGCCAATCTCAACACTGTCCGGCCGTTGCGCAACGGGGTGATTGCCGACCTCGAAGTCGCCGAGCACATGATCAAGCACTTCGTCCGCAAGGCGCGCAGCAACGTGTCGTCGCGGCTCAAGAAGTCGCCGGAGATCGTCATCTGCGTGCCGTCAGGCGCGACGCCCGTAGAGCGGCGCGCCATCCGCGATGCAGCCTCGAACGCCGGGGCGCGCAAGGTCTGGCTGATCGACGAGCCGATGGCAGCAGCCATCGGCGCCGACTTGCCGGTGACCGACCCGATGGGATCGATGGTGATCGACATCGGCGGCGGCTCGACCGAAGTGGGGGTAATGAGCGTTGGCGGGATGAGCCTGAGCCTGTCCGAGCGTGTGGGCGGTGACCAGATGGACGAGGCGATCATGTCCTTCGTCCGCCGTCAGCATAACCTTCACATCGGCGAAGCGACGGCGGAGCGAGTGAAGAAGGAAGCCGGATCGGCGCTGACCGATGGCGAAGAAATCTCGATTACCGTCCGTGGCCGCGATGCGGTGCGCGGGGTACCGCGGGAAGTGACGATCACGCGCGCCGATCTGGCGGAAGCGCTCGGCAGCCCCGTCGCCCAGATCGTCGACACCGTGCGCCGGGCGCTTGAAAGCACTGCGCCCGAAATTGCCGCAGACATCCTCGACTATGGCATCGTCATGACTGGGGGCGGCTCTCTGCTTCACGGCATCGATGAGGTGATCTCGCGCGTCACCGGCCTGCCGGTACGGATCGCCGAAAACCCCTTGAATTGCGTAGCGCTGGGGGCAGGACGCGCGCTCGAGGAAATGAGCTACCGCGGCGTCTTGCACGCCGCCTGAAGCAGCTCAGAATGCAGCAATACCGGTGATCGCGCGTCCCAGGATCAGCGCGTGGACGTCGTGCGTGCCCTCGTAGGTGTTGACCGTCTCCAGATTCAGCATGTGGCGCATGATCTGGTATTCCTCGGAGATGCCGTTGCCGCCGTGCATGTCGCGCGCGGCGCGGGCGATCTCCAGCGCCTTGCCCGCATTGTTGCGCTTGATTAGGCTGATCATGTCGGGGGCAAGGCGACCTTGCTCCATCAACCGCCCAACCCGCAACGAAGCCTGGAGGCCGAGCGCAATCTCAGTAGCCATATCCGCGAGCTTCTTCTGGAAGAGCTGGTTGGCGGCGAGCGGCTTGCCGAACTGCTTGCGGTCGAGGCCGTAATTCCGCGCGGCGGCCAGGCAGAACTCGGCTGTGCCCATCGCACCCCATGAGATGCCGTAGCGGGCGCGGTTGAGGCAGCCGAACGGGCCGCTCATTCCATCGGCCCCTGGCAATAGCGCTTCGGAGCCGACGCGGACGTCGTCCAGCACGATCATCCCGGTGGGTGACGCGCGCAGCGACAGCTTGCCTTCGATCTTCGGCGCCGAGAGGCCGGGTGTGCCCTTGTCCAGCACGAAGCCCCGCACGCGGCCATCATGCGCTTCGCTCCGTGCCCAGACGACGAAAACGTCGGCGAAGGGCGAGTTGGTGATCCAGGTCTTGCTGCCGGACAGTATGAAACCGTCACCATCGCGCCGCGCGGTGGTGCGCATCGATCCGGGATCGGAACCGGCATCGGGCTCGGTCAGGCCGAAACAGCCGATCAGCTCTCCGCGGGCCAAGCCGGGCAAGTACTTGGCTTTCTGCTCGTCGGAGCCGTAGGTGTGGATCGGGTACATCACCAGGCTCGACTGCACCGAAGCCATCGAGCGGTAGCCGGAATCGACTCGCTCGATCTCGCGCGCGACGAGGCCATAGGCGACGTAGCCAGCGCCGGCACCGCCATGCTCCTGCGGGATCGTCACGCCGAGCAACCCGGCCTCGCCCATCAGCGGGAAGAGCTCGGGCGCGGCGAGCTCGTCCCGGAAGGCTTCGATTACGCGCGGTTGCAGCACGTCCTGAGCGAAGCCGCGAGCCGCATCGCGGATCATCCGTTCCTCGTCATCGAGCTGGCTTTCCAGGTCGAGCGGATCGGCCCAGTCGAAGGCCATCGGGTCAAGCATCAGGAAACCTCCGCGTCGACCTTAGCGGCCGCAAGGAGGCCGCGCCACTAGACCGGATCGGTGCAGTGGGTGCGGCTGACCGCTTCCTGGAGCGCCCCGATCAATCGATCGGGCGGGCACGGCTTTGCGCACGCCTGAGCATCGGGATAGCGGCTGCGAATTTCTTCCGGGGCCACATGGCCGGAATGGAAGATGATCGGCACGCCGGCTTGAGAGAGCTTGTCGGCGAGCGGATAGACCTCACCGTCTGCTGCAAAAACATCCAGGATTGCGCAATCAGGCAATTCCGCCTCGACCGAGACGAGCGCCGTCCGTCGATCGGCATAAGGGCCTTCCAGCTCGTAACCGAGATCCTGCACCGTCTCCGACAAATCGAGTGCGATGATGAATTCGTCTTCGACAACGAGGACTTTCGGACGTTCCATCCGTTGCGGCCTAGCCATGATCAGCGCTCTCCGGTCGGGCCCGCCTTTGCGGCACCCGTTACCAAAGCAGCAGGCAGGCGATGGTTCCGACCTGGGTTAAAGCTTGCCGAACTTCGCTTCGTAGCCCGCCTTGTCGCCAGCCACGAGGAACCGTGCTTGGCCGGGCCAATCATCGCGGCGAATGCGTCCTTGGAAGCGGCCGAGCTGTGCATCGATGCGGTCGATTTCCGCCTCGTCCCAGGCAGCGATCTGCTCGAGCGAAGTAACGCCGATCCCGCGGAGTTGTTCGGCGAGTTTGGGGCCGAGGCCCTTAATGCGGGTAAGATCGCCGCTGCCTTCGACCGGTGCTGGCGGCGGCGGTGCAGCGACGGGCTCGGCCGCAGCCTGAACCGCCGCGCCGACCCCGGCAAGGCCGGGCGGTGTGGGCGGGGGCATATCGACGGCGGCGGTGGCCGGGGGCGCGTCGATCAGGGCTTGGTTGCGCTTGGGCGAAGCACTCTCATCCTCGCTCCGCGCGATCTCGACGCGGGTGCGGCGCGAGGCGGCGTAGAGCCACCACACCAGCAGCGCGAGGACGATCAGCGCGATGGCGACGAGGATCCAGTTCTCCTGCAGCATCTGAGCCATGATGTTCCTTTCCCGATCGCCTGAGCGAGTTTCAGGGGGCTCTTACCGGGAGCGCGCGGATTTTGGCAACGCCCCGGTCAGGAGCCGGTCAGGGAAGCGGCCCCGGCGGTACCGGGACTTGCTCTTCCTGGGTGACTTTGCGGGTGAACAGCACGCGGTCTTCCGGGCCGAAGCCCTTGGTCCAGATGATCCAGCCATAGACGCCGAGGATTGCCGGGATGCCGATCAGCAACTGGCCCCATTCGGGAAGGAGGATGACGAGCTGGCCGACGACGATCGCAGCGGCGGCGGCCCAGACCAGCGCCCAGCGCCAGTTGTTGATGGCTTGGCCGAGGATGCGGCTCAGCATCAGAGC
>JAJUJV010000076.1 GCA_029265155.1 Altererythrobacter sp.
AATACGCCTAGCGGCCCGGCGCTGGCACAAGGGTGGGACGTGGCGCTGGCGGTCGCCTGGAGCGGGCCGATGACCGCCCTGCCGCTGATGTGGTTCGCGATCGCCGCGAGGCGGATGCCTTACACCGTGATCGGCTTCCTGCAGTTCATCGCGCCGACCATCGTGTTCCTGCTCGGTCTGTTCTGGTTTGGGCAGGAGCTCAGGCTGGCGCAGCTCGGCTGCTTCGTCCTGATCTGGATCGCCGCGGCGCTGTTCACCTGGGAACTGCTGCGCGGCAAGAAGGCCGAGGAACCGGTGCCCGCCTAACCGGCTAATCGCCAGCCGAGCGTGTCGCCGGCGTGGAACGGAACAACGCCCCGGAGCTCCGCCGGAACCTCGACGGGCGCCCGCTGCAGAGTCACCGTCCCCTCGTTGAGCGGCAACCCGTAGAACCGCGCGCCGTGCTCACTGGCGAAGCCTTCGAAGCGCTCGATCGCTCCTTCCGCTTCGAACACGGTGAGATAGCTCTCCAGTGCGAAAGGTGCATTGAAGATGCCGGCGCAGCCGCAGCCCGATTCCTTGGCTTCGCGCGTATGCGGCGCGCTGTCCGTTCCAAGGAAGAACTTGCCGCTCCCGGATGTGGCCGCCTTGCGCAGCGCCAGCCGGTGCTTCTCCCGCTTGGCGACCGGCAGGCAGTAGGCATGCGGGCGTATGCCGCCGACCAGCATCGCGTTGCGGTTGATATGGAGGTGCTGGGGGGTGATCGTCGCCGCCACGTTCGGTCTGGCGCTCTCGACGAACGCCACCGCCTCCTCGGTCGTAGCATGCTCGAACACCACCTTCAGTTCTGGCAAATCGCGCAGCAGCGGAGCGAGCACCCGCTCGATGAACACAGCTTCGCGGTCGAACACGTCGATTTCCGGATCGGTGACTTCGCCGTGGACGCAAAGCGGCATGCCGACCTCGGCCATTCGCTCGAGCACATCGCGAATGTTGCCGATGTCGGTGACGCCATTGGCCGAATTCGTCGTGGCGCCGGCCGGATAGAGCTTGGCCGCCGTGAAGATTCCGTCGGCATGGCCCGCTGCCAGATCGTCGGCGTCGGTGGCGTCGGTCAGATAGCACGTCATCAACGGGGTGAAGTCGGCATCGGCGGGCAATGCCGCGAGGATCCGCTGCCGATAGGCCGCAGCGTCGGCCGCGCGGGCCACCGGCGGCGTCAGGTTCGGCATCACGATGGCGCGCGCGAACTGGCGCGCCGTGTGGCCGACGACGTGGCGCAGCATGTCGCCGTCGCGCAAGTGGACATGCCAGTCATCGGGGCGGCGGATGGTCAGCGTCTCGCTCATGGCGCGGGCCATGGCACAGCACCTTGACTATCGCCAGACCTCGCCCAAGTTGCGGCGATGGCCAACGAACGCCTGTTCTCACGCGCCGTGGTGCGCATCGCTCCTGAAGACGAAGCCGAGGACGCAGCGCAGTTCCTCCAAGGCCTCGTCACAAACGACGTCACCGGATCGCTCCCGGTCTATGCCGGTTTGCTGACGGCACAAGGCAAGGCGCTGTTCGACTTCATCGTCTGGCCCGCGGGCGAAGGGGCCTTACTGCTCGACTGCGAAGCCGATGTTGCGGATGAGCTAGTGAAGCGACTGTCGCTCTACCGACTTCGCCGCAAGCTTTCGATCGCTCTTGATCCCTCACTCGGGGTCTATTGGCAGGCCGAAGTCGGGGACGGCGGGGCGCCCGATCCACGCTTGGCCGATCTGGGACAGCGCTGGGTTGCAGCGGTCTCCGACCAGGATCACGCGGTGGATGACGACTACCTGCGCCACCGCTTGAAGCTCGGTGTTCCCGAAGGGCGGGCCGAACTGGGCGACGTGCTGTGGCTCGAGACCAATGCGGCGGATTTGAACGGCGTGTCGTTCGACAAGGGCTGCTACGTCGGACAGGAGAACACCGCGCGGATGAACTGGCGGCAGAAGGTCAATCGCCGGCTCCTGGTGGTGCCGTTCGACCGCTCCGACGAAAAGCGCCGCAAGGCCGAGCATCCGGAGCTCGGCTATGCCATCGATCACCTGCGCGCCGAGGACATCCCGGCCGAACTTCTGCCGTCCTGGCTGAGGTTGGACACCGCCGCCTAGGGTTCCACCTCGGCGCTCGCCAGGCCGGCTTCGAGATAGGACGCGACCAGCATCGCGACGGCGCGCTCGCGCACCGTGTCGCGGCGCACCCCTAAGGACTTGGCCAGCCGTTCGCCGATCAGCGCGTCGCCGAGCGCGAGCAGGACCAACGCCCGCGTCGTTTCGTGCATCGTCAGTTTGGCTTCGTGCCCCTGCTCCTGCGGGTGCAACTCGTCGACCAGGCCGTGAATCGCCTCGACGATGGGATCGAGTGCATCCTCGTTGCCCGACAGCATCATCCAGCTCGCGAGCGCCGCCCCGCCCTCGCGATCGAACGCATCGAACGCGAGATCGACGATCTCCCGCGGCGAGCCCACCCCCGCCCGCGCCGCGCGCGCTGCTTCGCCGATCGATTCGCACACAGTGGCGGCGAGATGCACCGCCAGAGCCTTCTGCAGCTCCGCGGCCGAGCCGAAATGATGCAGCAGGTTGGCGTGAGTGCGCCCGATTCGCGCCGCCACCGCCTTCAGTGTCACCGCCTGCGGGCCCGCCTCGATCAACAGCGTCCGCGCGGCTTCTACCGCCGCACGGCGGCTTTCCTCTTGCGGCATCCGCTTTCTAATTGACATCTATGTAAGCTATTCCCACTTTTCGCGCCTATGACCGCCTATACACCAATCCCCTCGGGTGAGACCTCCGCTCCGCCGATCACCGTACGGGACCGCCGCTTCGGTCGCGGAGTTCGGCAGGATCGCTGGTGGGCGGGTGGCGACCCGATCGCGACCGCCTGGTTCAACGCGCTGTCAGCCACCTTCCCCCGTGGCGAGGCATTGTTCATCGATTCGGTGAAGGCTTTCCGCGATGGCACCCCGCCGCAGCTTCAGGCGGAAATCCGCGCCTTCATCCGGCAGGAAATCAACCACACGCGTGAGCACCTCGCCTTCAACCGCGCCGCCACCGAGGCAGGCTACGACATGCGGGAGATCGATGCCCGCGTCGAAGCCCTGCTCGCGCAGGTCTATGAGCGGCCACCGCATGCATGGCTGGCGGTGACGATGGCGCTCGAGCACTTCACGGCGATGTTCGCGCACGAGTTCCTGACCCACCCCGAGCACTTCTCCGGCGCCGATACCGAACAGGCCGAGCTGTGGCGCTGGCATGCCGTTGAGGAGATCGAGCACAAAGGCGTCGCCTACGACACCTGGCTCCATGCCACGCGCGACTGGAGCCGTTGGAAGCGCTGGAAGGTGAAGAGCGTGCTGATGCTGATCATCACCAAGCGCTTCATCACCCATCGCTTCCGCGACGCGGCCGAGCTGCTGGCGCAAGACGGGATCACCGGTTGGCGCGCCAAGGGGCCGCTGATCTGGTACCTGATCGGCAAGCCCGGCATCCTGCGCCGCCTGTTCCCGGCCTGGTGCAGCTACTTCCTGCCGGGCTTTCACCCGTGGAACGAGGACGACCGCGCGCTGATCGGCAAGTACGACAGCGAATACGCCGCCGCGAGAACCCGGTAGGAGCGCCTGCAATGTACCGCCATCCGATCACCATCGAACCGGCGGACATCGACCACATGGGTCACGTCAACAACGCGGTTTATCTGCGCTGGGTGCAGGAGGCGGTGGTGCGCTACTGGGAAACCGTCGCGCCGGCCGAGGCCGTCGCCCAGCACCTGTGGGTCGCGCTCAAGCACGAGATTTCCTACCGCAGGCCGGCGTTTCTCGAAGACACCGTGGTCGCGGAGGTCTTGGCGGAACGCGTGCAAGGCGCGCGGACCTTCTTCAGCACGATCATCAAGCGCGGCGAGGACGTTCTTGCCGAAGTGCGGAGCAGCTGGTGCTGCCTCGACGCGGCGACCAAGCGGCCCGCCCGCCTGGCGCGCAGCGTGGTCGAGCGGTTCCTTCCCGCCTGACCCCGAGCACGCTCGATCGGCTCAGGCCGCTTGTCGCATCGGTGCGTCGTCCGGGCAGTCCGTCTCGCACAAGTCGAGCGCGTATTCGGGCGCCTCGATCCGGGCGCTCCGGCCAAGGCTGTGGAACGGACGCGCCCGGCCCGTTGGCCGGAAACCAGCCTTGCGCAGCACGCGCTCGGAAGCAGGATTGTCCGCCGCGGGGCGGCCGACGATCCGCCGATGCCCCAACAAACGCGCCAGCGGGATCATGCCGCGCACGGCTTCGGTGGCATAGCCGCGTCCCCACGATCCGGGCTCTATCCAATAGCCGGCTTCCAGTTCGCCGTCTTGATGGCGCAGGCCGCAGCTTCCAATGATGCGCCCGCGCTCTTCCGGCAGTGTCACCAGCAGGTCCGGCGCATACGGATCGGCCTGCGCCGCGATCCAGTTGCGGGCATGATCTTCGTGGTACGGCCACGGAGCATGAGCGAGCATGCGCACGACCCGCTCGTCGCTGATCGCACGCGCCAACTCGGGCGCGTCCTCTAGCCAGGGGGGCCGCAGGAACAGCCTCTCGGTACGAACGAACATCGCGAACTCCCTTGCCTCTCCGCCCGCGCCCCTAGGCGGAGCGCATGACAGTCGTATTGCGAGGGAGACAAACGAAAAGGGAGACGGGGTGGCCCGTCTCCCTCGTCAGTCGGAACGATCCGACTCAATGACTGTAGAGGCCATCCCCGGTGGATGACCCCATCAGCGAGTCATCCGATTATTCGGCAGCGTCTGCCATCATGTCCACGGACACGTATTTGCGGCCCTGCTTGCCGTCGTGAAATCGCACGCGGCCGGCCGAGAGCGCAAAGAGAGTGTGGTCTTTGCCCATGCCGACGTTGACGCCCGGATAGACGCGGGTGCCGCGCTGACGGATGATGATGTTGCCGCCGATCACTTCCTGACCGCCGAACTTCTTCACGCCGAGGCGACGGCCAGCCGAATCGCGACCGTTGCGCGAACTACCGCCTGCTTTCTTATGTGCCATCTCGAACTACTCCTCGGACTTACTCTTGATCGGCCTTGGGGGCGTCGGCTTCCTTGGACGCCTTCTTGGCCGGAGCCTTCTTCTCGGCTGCGGGCTTCGCGGCCGCAGCATCCTTCTTCGGCGCCGCCTTCGGAGCCTTGGCTTCCTTCGCCTCGACCGGCACGGCGGCGTCGGCCTGCGGCGCTTCCGTGGTCTTGGCAGCAGCGGCCTTCTTCGGCGCTTCAGCCTTCGAATCACCGACCTGGACTATGCGCAGCAGCGTCATCTGCTGGCGGTGGCCCGCCTTGCGACGATAGTTGTGCCGGCGCCGCTTCTTGAAGACGACGACCTTCTCGCTCTTCGCCTGAGCGATGATCTCGGCCGAAACCGTGACCTTGCCGGCCTCCGCCAGTTGCTCGCCGTCGCCGGCCAACAGGACATCGCCCAGCGTGATCGTGTCGCCGGCTTCTCCCGCCAGCTTCTCGACCGCGATCTTGTCTCCGGCGGCGACGCGATACTGCTTGCCGCCTGTGCGCACGACTGCGAACATGGTCATCGATTCCGTTTCATTCTTGCTGCCCCCCGCCGGGTGCCCCCGTGCGAACGACAAAAAAGGCGCCCCAACCGGGCACCGGAAAGTGGGCCGCCGTTAGGCCAAGGGCCCGTCGCTGTCAACGCTTGCAGCGGCTCTTTTCGGCACGCGTAGCGCTGGAAAGCACGGCAAGGCAAAGCTAAGGCGGATGGTGATGCGTTTCAACCGCGCCCTCCTGCTGGCCCCGCTCCTTGCTGCATGCGCGACGCCTGACGGCGAATACCCGAGCCTTGCCTTGCGCGAGGCGGAGCGCGTGACCGGCTCGTTCGAGCCCACGGCTCCCACACCTTACGTGCCGCCGCCGACACCCGCCACGGTCGTCGACCAGCTCGGCCGGCTCGAAGCAGAGGCCGCCAGCGCCCACCAGGCTTTCCTCGCCGAAACCGCCGCCGCGCGCCGCACCGTCGCGTCGGCTCAAGGCGCCGCTTTCGGCAGCGACGGCTGGGCCCGTGCCAGTGTCGCCATCGCCGGCCTCGAAGGGGCACGAAGCCGGGCGATGATCGCGCTGGCCGATCTCGACCGGCTGTTGGTCGACGCGGCGGTCGAAGGTGGAGAGCTGGACCGTATCGCAGCGGTGCGCAACACGGTGACCGCTCAGGTGGACGAGCAGAACTCCACGATCGAATCGTTGCTGCGGAGTCTGCGCTGATGGCTCTGGAATGCCACACCTGTCCGGTTCGCGATCGCGCCGCCTGTGCGGTGCTCAGCGAAAACGAACGCGAGCAGCTCGCTCGCACCGGCCGCCACCGTTCGCTGAAACGCGGCGAAATGCTGTTCGCCGCCGGCGACGAAAGCGCCGCTTGCGCCACCCTGCTCAGCGGGGCGCTCAAGGTCACCTCCGTCGACGAGCAAGGGACCGAACGCATTCTCGCGCTCGTCCACCCGGCCGGCTTCGTCGGCGAGTTGTTCGCCCCTTTCGCGCATCACGACGTGGTAGCGCTGACCGACTGCGAGCTCTGCGTGTTCCCGCGCAGCGAAATGGGCCGCGCGGTCGAGGCTCATCCGAAACTGGCGCAGGCGCTGTTGCGCCGCTCGCAGGAAGAGCTGCTGCAGAGCCGCGAGCTTCTCGCGCTCAGCGGCCGGCGCAGCGCCTCCGACAAAGTGGCCGGTCTGCTGCTGGGACTGGCTGAAGCAGCGAGCGATTCGTCCTGCCACGCGGCGCGCGAGTTCGACCTGCCGCTGACCCGCGGCGAGATCGCGGGTATGCTCGGGCTGACTATCGAGACGGTCAGCCGCGCGATCACCAAGTTCGAACGCGATGGCCTGATCAAACGCAAAGGCGCGCGCGGGATCGAGCTTGTCGATCCCGCGCGGCTGGGGCAGTTCGATGAGGGGCGGGTCGCCTAGCTAGCGGTTCCCTCAGCGAACCAGCGCGGCGATCGTCACCGTCGCGAGGCCCCATACAAGAAGCAGTACCGGCAGGATCAGCACCTGCACTGTCGCGGCTGTGGCGCTGCTGCGGCCGAACGCGGTCATGATCCCGAAGCGCTGGAACCGGGCCCAGCTCGTTGCGCTCTGCGCGGTTTCTGGGTTCATCCGCACCCACATGGCCGGCACGGCGAAGAACATCGCGATGAACACCACGATCACCGCCATCGGGACGATCAGGCCCGGCGAAGAGAACCCGGCGGCGGTCACCCCGGTGAACGCCAGGAACAACCCAGCCATCGCGACATAGATGCCCGTCGGCAGCTCGAAGTTGCGGTCGACCACCGTCGGCTGCCGGAGGACCGGCGTCTCGTGAATGATCGCTTTGTCGGCGACTTGCTGGCGGTCGAAACGTTCTGCCATCGGAACAACTCCTGTCTGTGCAGACGGGATGCTCCTAAGCGCGTTAAATCGCTTTGACCGCGATCAAACCAAGTGAATTAGGTCCAGCGGGCGAGGTCGGAATGATCCTGCGCGCGCGGCTCGATCCAGTGCCAGCCATCGGCCCGCTTCTCGCGCTTCCAGAACCAGGCGTCGGACTTGAGATGGTCCATCGCGAAGTCCGCTGCCTCGAAAGCGTCGCGTCGGTGGCGGGCCGCAGCGGCGACCAGCACGATCGGGTCGCCAGGCTTCATCGCGCCTGTGCGGTGATGCAGCAGAATGCCGTCGAGCGGCCAGCGGGTCAGCGCTTCGTCCGCCAGTTCCTCCATGCCCTTCAGCGTCAGCGGGGCGTAGTGCTTGAGCTCCAGCGCCTCGACGTCGCCATCGGGCCGAACTTTGCCGAGGAACGAAACGATCCCGCCGGATTCGGGATGCGCTGCCGAAAAGGCGGTCATGGCAGGCCCCGGCGCCAGCTCGCCGTGGAGTATCCGCACGTCCTTCATGCTCAGCCTCCGCTGACCGGCGGCAGTAGCGCGATCTCGTCCCCGTCCTCGGCCGCCAGAGCCGTCTTGTCCGGCAGCACCGCACCGTTCACCGCCAGCTTGATCCTCTCGCCGTTGATGGCCTCGCCGAGCGGACCCGGCAGCGCGGCCAGCAGTCCGTGCCAGTCGAGCGGCCCGGGGACGTCCTTCTCGGGCGCGCCTGCGAGATCGGCCAGCTTGCCGAGGAAGACGAGTTTTACGGCCATGGCCAAACCTTCGTCACGCTCGCGAAAGCGAGGAGCCCGGAGCGTCAGGGCGCTGCGCGCGCGCATCTGTTCGCTGGGTTCCCGCTTTCGCGGGAATAACGATAGAGGAGAAGAGAGACACGCTCAGCCGCCAGTCAGCGACATGTGGCGCGGCTGCGCCGGCTCGAGGCCGCGCTCGATCCGGAAGTGGTGCCGCTCCGGCTTGATCCGCATCGCCTCATCGAGAGCAGCGGCTAGGTTCGCGTCCGGCGCGTCCGAACGCAGCGCCGCGCGCAGGTCGACCTTCTCCGCCCCGCCGAGGCAGGCATAGAGCTCGCCGGTCGCGGTCACGCGGATGCGGTTGCAGCTCGCGCAGAAGTTGTTGGTCAGCGGCGTGATGAACCCGACCCGCCCGCCGGTCTCGGCCACATCCGCATAGCGGGCCGGGCCGCCGCTGCGATGGTCGCTATCGGTCAGCGTCCAGCGCGCTTCCAATCCGTCGCGCACTGCGGTGAGCGGCAAGTAATGATCGACCCGCTCGCCTTCGATCTCGCCGAGCGGCATAACCTCTATCAGCGTCAGTTCGTGGCCATTGGCGTGCGCCCATTCGACCAGGAACGGGATCTCGGCTTCGTTCAGGCCTTTCAGCGCGACGGTGTTGAGCTTGACCTTCAGCCCCGCCTCACGTGCGGCGGCGATGCCCTGCAGCACTTGCCCGAGCCGGTCGCGGCGGCTGAGCCGCTCGAACAGCACCGGGTCCATCGTGTCGAGCGAGACGTTGATCCGCTTCACGCCGGCGGCCGCAATGTCATCGGCATACTGCGCCAGCTGCGTTCCGTTGGTGGTGAGCGTCAGCTCTTCCAGCCCATCTCCCAGCTTGCGGCCGAGGGCGCGGATCAGCTCGATCACGTCGCGCCGTACCAGCGGCTCGCCGCCGGTCAGCCGGATCTTGGTGATGCCCCGCGCGATCATCGCCAGCGAGAGCTTGTGCAGCTCCTCCAGGCTCAGCACTTCCTTGCGCGGCAAAAACTGCATCTTCTCGGGCATGCAGTACGTGCAGCGCAGGTCGCAGCGATCCGTCACCGACAGTCGCAGGTACGATATGCGCCGATTGAACGCGTCCACCAGGGGAGAGGAACAGCTCATCTACCGCCTATCTAGCGGGTTTCGCCGGATTTGCCATCCACGACGAGGACTTGCCCCGTCACTCCGGGCGCTGCCTCGAGGTAAGCGATCGTTTCGGCCATCGCCGCTTCCTCGTCGCCCACCACGGCATTGACCCGCTTCGGCGCGGCCTCGCGCGCCAGCTCCTCGACAGCGGCGAGCCGCCAGCTGCGGTGCGTATGATCGGCCGGCGCGAAGACCAGCACGAGATTATCGGCGTCCCGCAGAGCGACCCGCGCCTGCTCGACGTAGCTGGCATGAAAGGTGGCCGCCGCGTCGAGCGGAGAGCCGGGCAGCCCTTCAACCGGCAGCACGGCCTGCCTCATCAACGGCGGTCCCGGTGCAGCGTGATACCGATCTTCTCGTCCGCTTCGCTCAGCGCCAGCTTGACGATCTTGACCGTCACCGCCTCGACCCGCTTGTCCTGCAGGAACAGCGTTTCGCAGACGTGGTCGGCAACCGCCTCGATCAGCTTGAAGTGCGTGCCGCCGTCCAGAGCCTCGGAACAGGCGAACTTCAGGTCCATGTAGTTCTTGCTGGCATCGAGCGGCGTCTCCGCCTCGTAACGCTCGATCGGTTTCATCCGCACCTGAACGGTAAAGCGCAGAGGCTGCGGACGCCCGGTTTCCTCGGAGTAGATCCCGGTATGCACCATGTGCTCGAAGTCGGCGAGTTCGAGGAGAAGGCTGTCGGCCATGCGGTTGTTCCTGTTGCGGCGGCGCCGATGGCAGGGCTGCGACCGATTGTCCACCATGCCGGTTGCACGCTAGAAGACGCTGCCATGCACCGGACGGAGATGCACCCGCTGTTTCGTCGCCTGGCACCCATGCTGCTGCTTCTGCCCGCGCTGTCTGGGTGCGCCGCGGCTGCCGTTGCCGTACCCGTGATGACCGCAGCCGGCGTACTCACCGAGCGTAACCGGAACGACGAAGCCGCCACCGAGCCCGGTGCTGAACGGGCCGTTATCCTGACCGAGCTGGCCGAACTTCCGCCGCCTGACACGGCACATCTTGGCGCCGACGATCCGTGGGCTCAATTCACCACGTTCGCTCTCACTCGGCATGAAGCGCGGCAGGCCGGAGAGCCGGTTCAATCGATGATGCTCGCCAAAGGCAGCGCCCTTCGGCTCGATCCGGACCATCTCCCT
>JAJUJV010000111.1 GCA_029265155.1 Altererythrobacter sp.
ATGATGCTCACCGGCCGGCTCAACTGGCGCTTCGGCGCGACCGTCATCATCGGCTGCTTCATCCTGTTCGGAGCCGCGTCGATCGTCGCCGGCATCCAGTCCGCCGCCGGCGTGAGCTGAGGCGGCGATGGAGCTGGTCCGTCACCCCGTCCACCGCGCCCTCACCCGGCCGCAGATGTTCGCCGGCGTGACCTACAACTTCTTCATCATCAACGCCGCGGTGACGACCGAGCTGTTCCTCATCACCGGCAGCTTCCTCGCTTTGCCCGCGGCGCTGGCGATCCACGGCGTCGGCTACTTCGCTTGTCTGCGCGAACCGCGGATTTTCGATCTGTGGATGACCAAGGTCAGCAGGTGTCCGCGCGTGAAGAACTTCAAGCGCTGGGGCTGCAACAGTTACGCCGCCTAGGAGGGCGACCATGACGACGAAATGGCCCAAGTGGCGATTGGGAGCGGCGGCGTGGAGCGCTCGTGAAGCGCATGCCGGCGACCGCCTGCCCTACGCACGGCTGGTCGACGAGAACACGCTGCTGCTGCGCGACGGATCGCTGATGAGCGCGCTGCAGGTGCCGGGCCTCTTGTTCGAGACCGAGGATACTGAGGCGCTCAACGCCCATGCGACGACGCGCGAGGTCATGCTGCGCTCGAACCTCGACGCGCGCTTCGTGCTCTATCACCACGTGATCCGCCGCCGCGTCTCGGTCGAGCTCGACGCCCAATTCGACGATCCGCTCGCCGCGCATATAGACCGGCGCTGGCGCGAGAAGCTCTCGGGCGGATCACTGTTCGTCAACGACCAGTTCGTCACGCTCGTTCGCCGGCCTGCGCGCGGCAAGGCGGGCCTTGTCGAGCGCGCCGGCAAGCTGCTCAAACGGCGGGGCGGCGACCGGCCCGAAGCCGATCTCAAGGATTTGCGCAGCTTACGCGCCGCGTTGCAGGCGCTCGCCGCTTCGCTCGGCGCGTACGGCGCGCAGCCGCTCGGCGATTATCGCGGCCCCAGCGGGCAGACCAACAACGAGCTGCTCGAGCTGCTCTCCGCGCTCTACAACGGCGAGATGCGGCCCGTCCGCCGCCCGGACGACGAAACCGACATCGGCCGCATGCTCCCTTACCGCCGCGTCAGCTTCGGGCTCGACGCGATGGAGCTGCGCGGCGCAGGCCGGCCTGATTTCGCGGCCATGCTCAGCCTCAAGGACTATCCCGACGCCACCAGCCCCGGTCTGCTCGACGGCATGTTGCGGCTGCCGTTCGAGATGGTCGTCACCGAAAGCTTCGCTCCGCAGGAACGCCAAACCGCGCGCGAGCGCATGGACCTTGCGCTGCGCCGCCTGCGCTCCGCCGACGAGGAAGCCGTCGCCGAACGCGCCGAGATGCTCTCCGCGCGCGACTCCCTCGGCACCGGTTCGACCGGCTTCGGCGATCACCACCTGACCGTGCTGGTCCGTGAGAGCGATCTCACCCGGCTCGACGACGCCGCCGCCCAGGTCGCCGCCGCGCTCGCCGATGCAGGGGCCATCTCCGTGCGCGAAGATACCAACTTCGAGCCCGCGTTCTGGGGCCAGTTCCCCGGCAACGAACAGTACCTCGTCCGTCGCGCGATGATCTCCACCGCCAACATGGCGAGCTTCGGTTCGCTGCACGGTTTCGCGCTCGGCCAGGCCGAAGGCAATCACTGGGGCGAGGCAGTCTGTTTGCTCGAAACCACCAGCGCGACGCCGTTCTTCTTCAACTTCCATAACGGCGATCTCGGCAACTTCTCGGTCATCGGACCTTCGGGCTCGGGCAAGACCGTAGTGATGAACTTCCTCGCTGCGCAGGCGCAGAAGTTCTCACCCCGCACGATCCTGTTCGACAAGGATCGCGGGGCCGAGCTGTTCATCCGCGGCATTGGCGGACGCTACGACCGCATCCGCGCCGGCGAGCCGACCGGCTTCAACCCTCTCGCCCTCCCCGACACTCCCGCCAACCGTGCCTTCCTGCGCGACTGGCTCAGCGTCCTGCTCAAGGCCGAAGGGCCGGAGGAGCTGGCGACGATCTCGGGCGCGGTCGATGCGGCTTACGCCAACGATTCCTCGCTCCGCCGCCTCCGCCATTTCCGCGAGCTGCTCTCAGGTGCGCGCCGTCCGCAGCCCGGTGACCTCGCCGATCGGCTCTCCGCCTGGATCGAGGACGGCGAGCATGCCTGGCTGTTCGACAACGCAACCGACCGACTCGATCTGTCCGCCCGCGTGCTGGGCTTCGACATGACCGCGCTGCTCGAAAGTCCGCGGCTGCGCACGCCGACGATGATGTATCTGTTCCACCGCATCGACGAGCGGCTCGACGGGCAGCCGACGATGATCCTGATCGACGAGGGCTGGAAGGCGCTCGACGACGAAGTCTTCGCCGCGCGCATCCGCGACTGGCTGAAGACGCTGCGCAAGCGCAACGCGCTGGTCGGCTTCGCGACGCAATCCGCGCGCGACGCGCTCGACAGCCGTATCTCGACGGCGCTGGTCGAGCAGACCGCAACGATGGTCTTCATGCCCAACGCTCGCGCCCGGGCAGAAGACTACTGCGACGGCTTCGGCCTCACCGCACACGAGCTCTCGCTGATCCGCTCGCTTCCCGCGCACAGCCGCTGCTTCCTCGTGCGCCAGCCCGACGCGAGCGTCGTCGTCCGCCTCGACCTGTCGGGCGCGCCCGAAGTGCTGACGATCCTCTCCGGTCGCGAAAGCGCAGTGCGCCGGCTCGACCTGTTGCGCGAAGCCGTGGGTGACCACCCGGCGGACTGGTATCCCGCGCTCACCGGCCGCGCCTGGCCGGGCAGTGTTGAAGAGGCCGACGAGCCCTACCCGGTCTGGGAGGCTGCCGAGTGAACCCGGCCGCCTGCCAGCAAGCGCTCGAAGGGGTCGGCGCCGGCGTTGCCGCGAGCTTGCGCGCGGTCGATTGCGCCGCAGGCGCCACTGCCCAGGCCGCGTTCGGCCGCTTGTTCGGCAGCGACGGCGCCTTGCTTCCCGCCCTGACCATCCTGCTGACGCTCTACGTCGCATTCTTCGCCTTCGGCCTCATCACAGGTCGCAGCCGCATCGGCGTCGCCTCGCTGACCCCGCGGATGATCACGGTCGGTCTCGTGCTGACCTTTGCGACGAGCTGGATCGCCTATCAGGGCGTCGTGTGGAACCTCGCGGTAGGCGCGCCCGACCAGATCGCTGGAATCCTGACGGGCACGCGCGGTTCCGCCACCACCATTTTCGCCGACAAGATCGACGTGGTGTTCGCCGCGCTGATCGACGCCAACGGATCGCAAGCTACCGAAGGCGCCACCTCCGCATTCTCGCCGCCCGGTCTGATGTGGCTCGGCGCAATGCTGCTTCTGCTCGGAACCGTTGGCCTGCTCGCCACCTCCAAGATAGCCCTGGCGATCCTTCTCGCGCTCGGCCCGGTGTTCGTCGTGCTGGCGCTGTTCCCCTCGACCCGCGGCCTGTTCACCGGCTGGCTCAAAGGCGTTGTGATGCTCGCGATCACTCCGCTCTTCGCAGTGCTCGGCGGCAGCATGATGCTCGAGTTGGCGGTGCCGGTGCTGCGCTCGCTGGTCCAGGTCCCCGGCACGATCGACGCGCGCGCGGCCATGGCGTTCTTCATGATCGGCGCCGTCCATGCCGCGCTGATGGTGATGGTGCTCAAGGTATCCGGATCGATGGTGGCAGGCTGGACGGTGTTCGGCCTCGCCGGCGGCAGCGCCCGCGACGACGGCCAAGCGGCGAGCGCCGCTGCCGCCCGCCTCGTGGCGCGACCCGCGGCTGCGGCCGCATCTTACCCGGCGGCGATGGGAACAGCAGCCACCTCGCGTGAAATCCGCCTGGCCTCCCCCGCCCCGGCCGCAGCCAACGACAGCGGATCCGGCGGTCCCGCCTCTGCCCGCCGCGACACCCGCTTCGTCTCAGGAGTCGCCGCTTCCGCCGCGCCGCAAGCCGCACCCTCGCAATCACGCACCCGCGGCATCGGCAGCCGCTTCCGCGCTCCCGCCCGTCCGATGGAGAAGTTCAAATGACCCGCGCCGTGCTGCTCGCTGCGTTGCTTGCCGCCGCCCCGCTCGCTCCCGCTAAGGCCGAGGATTCCCGCCTGGTCGAGCGTTTCTATGACCCGTCGGAAGTGGTCCGCATCGAAGGGCGGGTGAACGTCCAGGCAATGATCCGCTTCGGCGAGGACGAGCATATCGAGAACGTCGCGATAGGCGATTCGCAGCAATGGCAGGTCACGCCTAACAAGCGCGCCAACCTGCTGTTCGTGAAGCCGCTTGCCGAACGCGCCGCCACCAACATGACCGTGGTGACCGACAAACACACCTACCTGTTCGATCTCGTCGCCAGCCCCGCACACCGCAACCCGCTCTACGTCCTCGCCTTCAGCTATCCGGACGAGCCCGACGCCGAAGACACCGAACTCGCCGCGGACGGCGCCAGCCAAGGCCCCAACGCGATCGAGCTGGCCGCGGCGAGCGATCCTTACGCGGTCGTCGATCCGGCCGCGCTCAACCATGCCTGGGATGCCAAAGGCGATGCCCGGCTGTTCCCTTCGAAGATCTACGACGACGGGGACGCGACTTTCCTCACTTGGGCGGCCGGCTCCACGCTTCCCGCCATCCTGGTCAAGGACCACGAAGGCACCGAAGGTCCGGTCAACTTCGCCGTCCGCGGCGAGGTGATCGTGGTCGACGGCGTGCCGCGCGAGATCGTGCTGCGCGCCGGCGACGAGAGCGCCACTCTGCTCAACCGCGGCCCGGTGCGTGAGCCGCGCCGGCCTGCCCTCGCTCAGGCCCGCCTCGCTACGGAGACCCAGTGATGAAACTCGCGATGCGCCTTCCCGAAAAGGCACGGCCGGCGCCGGACAGCGATCCGCGCGAAGAAACCACCGCCGAGATCATCGATCTCGCCAGCCGCACCGCTTATCCGGTCGTCGCCCAGCGCAAGGGCAAGTCCGACGCGCTCGGCCTCGCCGTGGGTATCGGTTTCGTCGCGCTGCTCGGCGCGGCGACGCTGTGGGGCCTCAACGCCTCACGTGTCGAGGAACCGGCCGTGCCCGCTCCGGCGCCGGCTCCACCGCAAGCGCCCGCCGCGCCCGCCGCCGCGCCGACGCCCGAGCAGCAAGCCGCCATCGACGCCATCGCTCCCGCGCCCGATCCGGCGCCTGCCCCGGTCCTTGCCGCTCCGCCGGCGGTCGCTCCTGCCCCGGCCGGCAATCCCTATGCCTCGCCGACGATGGTGTTCGACGCCGGCGCGCTGCCGGCGCCGGTTCTCTCGGTCCCCGTCACTCCGGCGCCCGGAACCGGCGAAGCCGGCGCGGCGACCGGTTCGGCGGCCGACTTCGCCAGCCGCGTCGGCGGTGTCGGCGGCGGCACCGCCACCGCCAGCAGCTCGTTCGATCCGAAGACCACCGTCACGCAAGGCACGATGATCCCGGCGGTCCTCGAAACTGCGATCAACACCGACGTTCCCGGCTATGTCCGCGCCGTCGTCAGCCAGGACGTGCGCAGCTTCGACGGCACGCGGCTGCTCGTGCCGCGCAGCTCGCGGCTGATCGGCCAGTATCAGAGCGGCCTCCAGGCCGGGCAGAAGCGCGCTTACGTGATCTGGACCCGGCTGATCCGCCCCGACGGCGTCTCGGTCGCGCTCGCCTCGCCCGGCACCGCGTTCGACGGCAGCGGCGGCATACCCGGCAAAGTCGACACGCACTTCTTCCAGCGCTTCGGCTCGGCGATGTTGCTGTCGGTGATCGGTGGCCTCACCACCGTCGCCAGCGGCGGCACTTCGGTCATCCTCGGCGGCGGGCAGAACGCTGCCGCCACCGCACTGCAGCAGAACGGCCAGATCAGCCCCACCGTCCGCGTCCGTCCTGGCGAGCCGATCCGGGTCGTCACTGCCCGCGACCTCGACTTCTCCACCGCACCGCGGCTCCAGTAATCGCGACATGAGCGCCGAGATCCATCGCTTGCCTGAAAGCCCGGGCCCGACCAGCGGCAGCGTCTATCTCGACGCTTATCTCGCCCCGTTCCGCGAATGGCTGGCGCGCGACACCGTCACCGAGATTCTGGTCAACCGGCCCGGCGAGGTGTGGGTCGAGGATGCCGGACAGGCCGGCATGCAGCGGATCGTCGCCCCGGAGATCGACGACAAGCTGATCCAGCGCCTTGCCGAACAGGTTGCCCGCGTCAGCCACCAGGGCATCAACCGCGAGCACCCGCTGCTCGGCGCCACGCTGCCGGATGGCGCGCGCGTGCAGTTCTGCGGCCCGCCGGCGACACGCAAGCACTGGGCGATGGCGATCCGCCGCCACCGGCGGCTCGACCTGGCGCTCGATGCCTACGATACCGGGCCGCTCGGCACCCGCGCCGAAGCTTCGCTTCCCGATCCGGCCGCGCAGCCGATCGCTTTCCTGCGCGCCGCGATCGCAGCCCGCCAGACGATCCTCATTTCCGGCGGCACCTCGACCGGCAAGACCACGTTCCTCAACGCCATGCTCGGCGAGATCCCGCCGCACGAGCGCGTCGTCCTGGTCGAGGACACGCCCGAGCTCCGCCTCCCCGGCGCCAACGGCGTCGGCCTCGTCGCGGTCAAGGGTGAGCTCGGCGAGGCCAAAGTCACCGCCAACGAACTGCTGCAATCGGCGCTGCGCCTGCGCCCGGACCGAATCGTGCTCGGCGAGCTGCGCGGCGCTGAAAGCGTCAGCTTCCTGCGCGCGATCAACACCGGCCACCCGGGCAGCTTCTCGACGATTCACGCCAACACTCCGCGCGGCGCGCTCGAGCAACTCGCGCTGATGGTGATGCAGACCGGCCTCGGTCTGACGCGTGCCGACACGATCGAATATGCCGCTTCGGTGATCGATCTCGTCGTCCAGCTCGACCGCCAGAACGGCCGCCGCGGCATCTCTGCCATCGCCCGGACCGCCGAATTGCTCCGTTGAAGGCTTGCAGCCGGCGCTCAGCCGGCTATTGCGCAGCACGAACACGAACACCCTCACGCTACTTTCAAGAATAGCGTCGGGCCCTTCCGGGTCGCACCGGAAGAACTTCGCCGCCGTCGTCCACTCCCCCCCGGGCGGCGGCGGCCTTCCCCTCTACCAGGGATCCTTGGTCTGCTCGTCGAACGGCCGCGTGTCCGCCGGCGG
>JAJUJV010000185.1 GCA_029265155.1 Altererythrobacter sp.
TATCACCAGCTTCGACGGGACAGAGTTCTACACTCGCCGCGGCTTGGGCCATGTCGCCGAGAACTTCTCGACCGGAGAGTCGATCGCCGAGTTGCCCGGTACGGCCGCCGTCGGCCATGTCCGCTATTCGACGACTGGCGGCGCAGGATTGCGGAACGTACAGCCGCTCTACGCCGACCTGGCCAGCGGCGGATTCGCTGTGGCTCATAACGGTAACATTTCGAACGCGCGCCACCTGCGCCAGGAACTGGTCCAGAAGGGCGCGATCTTCCAGTCGACTTCCGACACGGAGGTCATCATTCACCTTGTCGCGACCAGCCGTTACCCGACGATGCTCGACAAGCTTGTCGACGCGCTGCGTCTGGTCGAAGGGGCTTACGCGCTGATCGTGATGACGCCGCGCGGCATGGCCGCGGTGCGTGATCCGCTGGGCATTCGGCCGCTGGTCATGGGCCGGCTCGGCGACGCGGTGGTATTCGCTAGCGAAACGGTCGCCCTCGATGTGGTGGGCGCGGATTTTGAGCGGCAGGTGGATCCTGGTGAGTTCATCGAAGTGGACTTTGACGGGTCCATTCGCAGCCATCGCCCGTTCGGCAATATCTCCCCCCGCCCCTGCATCTTCGAGCATGTCTACTTCAGCCGGCCGGACTCGGTATTCAACGACCGCTCGGTTTACGAATCGCGCAAGCAGATCGGGGTAGAGCTGGCAAAGGAAGCGCCGGTCGAGGCAGATCTGGTCGTTCCCGTGCCGGACAGCGGCGTACCGGCAGCGATCGGCTACTCGCAGCAGTCCGGCATCCCGTTCGAACTCGGCATTATCCGCTCGCACTATGTTGGCCGCACCTTCATTCAGCCTTCGGACGGCGCCCGCCATGCGAGTGTGAAGCGCAAGCACAACGCGAACCGCAAGCTGGTCGAAGGCAAACGCATCGTGCTGATCGACGATTCCATCGTGCGCGGCACGACGTCGATGAAGATCGTCCAGATGATGCGCGACGCCGGCGCTAGTGAAGTGCATTTCCGCGTCGCCAGCCCGCCGACCGGGCATGGTTGCTACTACGGCGTCGATACGCCTGAACGGTCGAAGCTGCTGGCCGGCCGAATGGATGTCGAAGCCATGTGCGAGTTCATTCAGGCCGACAGCCTGAGCTTCGTTTCGATCGACGGGTTGTACCGGGCAGTGGGGCTCTCGGGCCGGAACAACGCCTTTCCGCAGTATTGCGACGCCTGCTTTACAGGCGACTACCCCACCTCTCTCACCGATTTGGCTGAGCGCCATACCTCCGACGCCCAACTCACCTTTCCCGCCCACAAGGTCGCCTGATGTCTGATCCCAAGCCGCTTTCAGAGCGCATTGCGCTTGTTACCGGCGCAAGCCGCGGGATCGGAGCGGCGACGGCGAAAGCCTTGGCCGCGGCGGGCGCTCACGTGGTGCTGACCGCACGCACGGTTCGCGACCTGGAGGCGGTCGAGGAGGAGATTCACCAAGCGGGCGGATCAGCGACGATCGCTCCGATGGACCTATCCCAGGGTGATTCGATCGCGCGGCTGGCGGCTGCCATTGCCGAGCGGTGGAATCGGCTGGATATTCTCATCATCAACGCCGCGATGCTGCCGCCGCTGACGCCGGTTACGCAGATCGAGCCGAAGAGCTTCAACCAGGCGCTGACGCTGAACGTCCTGGCAACGCAGGCGCTGCTCGCCGCGTTCGATCCGCTGCTCAGGCGGAGCGAGGTCGGCGGCCGGGTGATCGGCCTCACCAGCAGCGTAGGCGCGCAGCCGCGGGCGTATTGGGGCGCTTATGGAGCGTCGAAGGCCGCATTCGACAACCTGCTCAGCTGCTATGCCCAGGAAGTGGAAAAGCTGTCCGCAACGCGGGTTACACTGCTGGACCCCGGTGCAACGAGGACGCAGATGCGGGCGCGGGCTTATCCTGGTGAGGACCCGCAGAGCGTGAAGGCGCCGGAAACAGTGGCTGATCAGGTTGTTGAGAGCCTCGCCCAGATCGAGCCCCCGCTCTCCCGAATCCGAGTTTCGAGTTAAGGCTCCGCGCCTCACGGACGCTTTAAATGGCAGAGCGTGGCAAGGAATGCTCGCCCCCTTCCGGGCGGTAAATGTCTGACGATACTTGGTTAAGCGTCAGCGCTTGACCAACGTCACCTGGCTCACCGTTATCGCGCCGCCTCGGAAGCCGCCTTCGCAATACATCAGGTAGAAGCGCCATAGATCGCAGAAACGGCGGTCGAAGCCTTGCGGCAGGCGCTGCCCCTCGCACGCTTCGTCGAACCGCTCGCGCCACGCCTTCAGCGTCTCGGCGTAGTCGAGGCCAAAGTCTTCCTGGTCCTCCCAGGCCAATCCTCTCGCTTCCGCCAGACGGCGAAACTCGCTGGTCTTGATCAACAGGCCGCCGGGGAACACATAAGCCTGGATGAAATCGGCGTTGCGCGCGTAGCCTTCGAACAGATCGTCGCGCATCGCGATGAACTGGATGGCGGCTCGGCCGCCCGGTTTCAGGTTGCGGGCGATGCAGTCCATATAGGCGGGCCAGTATTCGCGGCCGAGCGCCTCCACCATCTCGACGCTGACGATGGCGTCGAACGGGCCGGCGACGTCGCGATAGTCCTGCTTGCGGAAGTCGATGCCCGGATGGCGCTCCCTCGCCCATTCGAGTTGCTCTTCGGAGAGGCTGATCGCGGTTATCTGGCTGCCGCGCGCGGCGAAATGGGCGGCGAGCGCGCCCCAGCCGCAGCCAATCTCAAGCAAGGTCTCGGGCGTGCCCAGCCGTTCCGCCAGGCGATCCCATTTGCGGCGCTGCGCCGGCTCCAAGCCGTCTCCGGCCCAGCGATAAGCGCTCGAATAGCTCATCGTCGGATCGAGCCAGGCGCCGTAGAAGTCGTTGCCGAGATCGTAGTGGGCGTGGATGTTCCGCTCCGCCTGGACCCGGGTGTTGCGGTTCAACCAGTGGAGCGTGCGGCTGAACAGACGCCAGGGCCCCTTCGCACGGCCGGTATCGCCGAGGCTCTTCGAGTTGGCCGAGAACACTGCGAACAGGCTAACCGGATCGGGACTGGACCACTCGCCCGCTTCCCATGCCTGGTACCAGCCCACCGATCCGGCCGTCGCCAAGCGCACGAGCGCACGCCAGTCGTTGATCTGGACTTCGGCTTCGATGCCGACACTGCGTCCGCCCAGACGGCGGACCGTGCCGTCGGGCAAGCGGCTGAGAATGGCGCCGCTCGCCAAACCCTGATCGATCCGGTCGAGCAGCTTGTGAAAACCAGGGGCAATGACGCGCGCGAACAGGCCTGGCTCCGTGCCAAACCGCCCCCCTGCCTCCAGCAGTACGTTGCCCCGCTGTGCGCCCTTCCCGCTCATGCCACGTATATGAACCGGGGCCGCCAAGCGGGCA
>JAJUJV010000072.1 GCA_029265155.1 Altererythrobacter sp.
GAGATGACGAGGTCCGGCTTGTGATCGACGAACAGCTTGCGCAGCGCCAGGTTCACCGAGTCGGTCGGCGTGCCGGTGACCGAGAAGCGCCGCTCTCCGTGCTCGCGCAGGCGGACCGGCGAATGCAGCGTCAGCGAGTGTCCGGCACCCGAATTCTCCTCGGACGGCGCGCAGACCCAGACGTCGTCGGACAGCTCCGCGGCAATCTTCTCCAGCAGCGCGAGCCCGGGTGCGAAAATGCCGTCGTCGTTGGTTAGCAGGATGCGCATCAGGCCTGCGGCACCAGGCGCTCGATCCCTCCGGTGTAGGCCCGCAGAACCTCTGGCACTGTCACGCTGCCGTCCTCCTGCTGGTAGTTCTCCAGTACCGCAACCAGCGTCCGCCCCACCGCGAGGCCGGAGCCGTTGAGAGTGTGTACGAAAGCAGTGCCCTTCTGCCCTTCCGGCCGGTAGCGGGCATTCATCCGCCGCGCCTGAAAATCGCCGCACCAAGAAACCGAGCTGATCTCGCGGTAGGCCTGCTGTCCCGGCAGCCAGACTTCGAGGTCGTAAGTCTTGCGCGCCCCGAAGCCCATGTCACCGGCGCACAGCAGCATTTTGCGATAGGGCAGTCCGAGCGCTTCCAGCACCAGCTCGGCCGAGCGCACCATGTGCTCGTGCTCGGCCTGCCAGTCGTCGGACCGGCAGATCGTCACCAGCTCGACTTTGTCGAACTGGTGCTGGCGGATGTAGCCGCGCGTGTCCTTGCCCGCTGCGCCTGCTTCCGAACGGAAGCACGGGGTGAGGGCGGTCAGCCGGATCGGCTGCGACAGATCGTCGAGGATTTGCTCGCGCACCGAGTTGGTCAGGCTGACCTCGGCGGTGGGGATGAGCCAGCGGCCGTCGGTCGTGCGGAACAGGTCGTCGGCGAACTTCGGCAGTTGGCCTGTGCCGTAGACTGCCTCGTCGCGCACCAGCAGCGGCGGCGCACATTCGGTGTAGCCACGCTCGCTGGTCTGGAAATCCAGCATGAACTGCGCCAGCGCCCGCTGCAGCCGCGCCATCTGCCCGCGCAGAAACGCGAAACGCGCGCCAGACATGGCCGCCGCCGTCTCGAAATCCAGCCCGAGTGCCGGCCCAATGTCCGCGTGCTCCTTGGCTTCGAAGGCCAACGCGCGCGACTCACCCCAGCGCGCCACTTCGACGTTGTTGCTCTCGTCTTCGCCGGCTGGGACATCGTCGGCGGGAAGGTTGGGCAGTGCCGCCAGCAGCGTGTCGAGCTCGTTGCTCAGCGCGCGATCTTCTTCCTCGAGTGCCGGCATCGTCTCCTTGAGCTGCGCGACTTCCGCCTTCAGCGCATCGGCCGCAGAGGTGTCGCCTTTGCCCATCGCCGCGCCGATCGCCTTCGAGGCCTCGTTGCGTCGGGCTTGCGCCTCCTGGACCCGAGTGGTCACCGCCCGGCGCCGCTCGTCGATCTCCAGGACGCGGGCAGCGGCAGGCTCGGCGCCCCGCCTGGCCAAGCGCGCGTCGAAAGCTTCGGGATTATCGCGGATAGCTCGCAGATCATGCATAGGCGCCGGCACTATGCCGGTCCCGTTCGGCTGGCAAGCCAGCCATGGGACATGCGAACCGGGTTGCGGCCTATGCATAATCTTGCCAACGATACCCCAGGCCACGGCCTTCACCGTCAACGGCAGCGGGACAAGACAACTTGACCGAAGCTATCTCCCGTCCGCCGCGGCGCACCCGGTTCATCGATGCGATGAACGCCGCGATGATGGTGGGGCGAGCATGCCGGTTGGCCGATCGCCCGGTGCTGAAAAAGGAAACGCTGCTCCGCCGCGCCTGCGAGTTCACCAGCCTCGATGACTTCGGCGACCCGTGGTTCGAGCATCCTCTCGAGGTGCTGCTCGATGCGATCCATTCCGAAGCGAGACTTAACGCGGCGGGCGAATGGTCGGCGCGAGCGCAGATCGAGAAGATGCTGATCGACCGGCTGCGTGCGCAGGAGTGGTTTGCTCGCCACCCGGAAATCCTCGCCCGCCCGCTACCGCATCCGGTGATCGTGGTCGGGCCGATGCGCTCGGGCACCACGCGAATGCACCGCCTGCTGGCTGCCGACCGCCGCTTCAGCCACTTGCGCAGCTTCGAGACGATCAGCCCGGTGCCGCGGCCCGAGTTCGAGCACGGAAAGGCCGATTTCCGCGTCACGCTCGCCGCACGCATCATGCGGGTGGCGCGCCTCGCCAATCCGCGCACGCTGACGATCCATCCGACCGGGCCCATGGAGCCGGAGGAAGAACTCGGGCTGCTCGTACACAGCTTCTGGAGCACCAAGCACGATGCGCAGTGGTGGGTGCCAAGCTACGGCCGCTGGTGCGAAAAGCAGGATCCGACGCCTGCGTACGAACAGATGGCGCGTCTGCTCAAGCTGGTAGGCTGGTCACAACAGGCTTCCAGCTTGCGTCCCTGGGTTCTCAAGACCCCGCAGCACATGCTGGACCTGCCCGTATTGATGAGGGTCTTTCCCGATGCGCGGCTGATCTTCACCCACCGCGATCCCTTAGCGGTGGTCGGCAGCGCGGCCTCGCTCGCTTGGAATCAGACGGTGATCTACTCCGATCATGCCGATCCGAAGGCGATCGGACGCGAGTGGCTGCGCAAGACGCGGCTGCAGGTCGAGCGGATGCATGCAGCGCGCAAGCAGATACCGGCTGAGCGCCAGATCGACGTTCACTACGAAGAAATGGACCGCGACTGGCGCGGCGCAATGGGCCGGATTTACCGCTTCCTCGGCCTGGACATCGAGCCGGCCCTGTCAGCGATGGAGGCATACCAGCGGCGTGCCGCGGCGCTGAAGCGTCACCCGCACCGCTACAGTCTCGAACAGTTCGGATTGAGCGCTGCGGTGGTGCTCGATGAACTAGCCGACTACGTCGAGACCTATGGCATACCGCTGGAAAACCAGTCCGGCGCGCGAGGCTTGCTCCAGGCTGGACGCGTATCCGCCTGGAGCAAGCCTCGACCTGCTTGAGCGCGACTACGCCGTCCGGGGCACGGTGCCGCTGAGTTCGACACCCTGCATCCCGTTCAGTACTTCGTCGGCGGAGGCTCGATAAACTTCCACCGATCCGGTCCATTGCCCCCACCCATCGGGCCCGACTTTGTCGCCGTTATTGCCGAGGTTCTGCAGCCGGCGTTGATTCTCGTCCGTCAGCACTTGCTTGGGCAGCGGCGCTAGGTTCCGCACGTCGTCGGCGCTCATCCCGAGCATCTCAGCGACCCGTGCGCCATAATCGTCGTGGATCAGGAAGAAGTGCCACAGCATCCGCTCCTGAACGTCGCGTTCGCACTGAGCGAGCAGTGTGCCCATGTTGTGGACGAGATCGTCCCGCTCCCATTCCATCATCGTGCAGTAACGCGCGCGGGGCTGGTAGTAATCGTTGCGCCGTTCCAGCACGCTGCGGACCAGGCGGCCGCGGATCTCTGGCGGGTTGTGGGGCTCCTCGCGCTCGCTCTCGGAAAGGCCGTTGTGGGTCGACGGTTCGAAATTGATGTGGGGGTTCTGCCCTCCGTCCAGATCGCGGCGATAGGACATCTGGCCTCCGGTCAGGTTGGTCGCGACCTTGGCGTTCTTGGCTTGGTTTACGGGCAGTTGCAGGTAGTTGGACCCGACGCGGTAGCGCTGCGTGTCCGAATAGGAGAACGTGCGGCCCACCAGCATCTTGTCATCGGAAAAGTCGAGCCCATCGACCAGCACACCGGTGCCCATCGCGATCTGCTCGTTCTCGTTGTGATGGTCTTCGACGTTGCGGTTCAGTGTCATCACGCCGACGTGGCGCAGCGGGAAATCGTCCTCGGGCCAAGTCTTCGTATCGTCGAGCGGATCCCAGTCGAGTTCGGGATGCTCGTGATCCTCCATGATCTGCACGTAGAGGTCCCACTGCGGGTACTCGCCGCGCTCGATCGCCTCGTAGAGGTCCTTGGATGCCGAACCGAGATCCTGCCCCTGCACTTTGCCCGCCTCCTCGGCGGTGAGGCAGGCGACGCCGCAACGCGGGTGGAAGTGGTACTTCACCAGCACCGTTTCGCCTTGCGCGTTGACCATCTTGTAGGTGTTGACTCCGAAGCCTTCCATGTGCCGGTAGCTCGCCGGAATGCCGCGCGGGCTGAACAAGTGCGTCAGCATGTGCATCGATTCAGGCGTCTGGCTCATGAAGTCGAAGATCCGGTTCGGCTCCTGGCGGAAGGTGACCGGATCGGGCTTCAGCGCATGGATCACATCGGGGAACTTGATCGCGTCGCGGATGAAGAAGATGGCGAGGTTGTTGCCGACGAGGTCCCAGTTGCCGTCCTCGGTGTAGAACTTGACGGCAAAGCCGCGGGGGTCGCGTGCGACTTCGGAGGAATCGCGGCCGCCGATCACGGTGGAGAAGCGGATCGCCAGCGGCGTCTTCTTGCCGGCCTCCTGGAACAGCTTGGCGCGGGTGTATTTCGAAGCCGGCTCATCGCCGATCTTCCCGGTTGCCTCGAACTCGCCGTAGCAGACGAAGCCGCGCGCATGCACCACGCGCTCGGGGATGCGCTCGCGGTCGAAATGGCTGATCTTCTCGAGGAACTGATAATTCTCGAGCGTCGCCGGTCCGCGCGAGCCCACCGTGCGCTGCGACTGGTTATCGGTGATCGGATGCCCTTGGCGGTTGGTAAGAGTGCCCCCGCCGCCTTTGTTGTTGCCTTGGTCGTTGCCCGCCACAGCATCCTCCTCGGTATGGATTGCGTGAAGGCGCGCGTGGGCAGCCTCTCACTGCCAGAGAACGAGGTACCTGTAGCGACGTTCCATTTGACTGCAGCGATTCGCCCAGGATTGACCAGTCCTCACGGCAAATCTTTGCGACTGCAGCTTGCATGCGATTGAAAATCACTATCAAACTGATAGGGCTGCTCCGGCAGAGCGTTTGACAGGAAAGCGGTGACATTGGGAATCATGCTGGCATCGGCCGCGTCGGTAGCCTCGGCTTTCATGATGGCCGGCGACCGCAAGCATCTGGCCGCAAGCGGGATGCGGCGGCGGCTCCCTGCGGGCACGGCCGACACGCTCTCGGCTCGCGTCCGCGAGTTCTTCGCGCATGAAGAAGACCTATCGGCTCCGGGGCTATTGGCTGGCGCTCTGCCGTTCGACCGGGCGGCGGAGGATTTCCTGTTTCAGCCCGCGTACGTGTCGACCGCGCCGCCGCTCCAGCCGGTCAGCGGTCCTCGGGCCGGTCGCCACTGGAAGGTGACACCGGAACCAAGCCGCGCCGCCTATGAAGCCGCGGTGGCGCGCGCGCTGGAGCTGATCGACGCATCGCGCGCGGACCCCGAGCCGCTCGTCAAGGTCGTCCTGTCGCGCAGCCTTCTTCTCGAAGCCGATCCGCCCATCGATTTGATGGCCCTGTCATCGCGCTTGCTCGGCGATCCGGGCGCGGTGCGCTTCCTGACTCCGCTGGGGCCCGGAGCGGACGGAGTGCCGCGGCACCTGATCGGCGCCACTCCGGAGTTGCTGGTATCCAAGAGCGGGCCAGCGGTCGTCTCGCATCCGCTTGCAGGCTCGGCACGCCGCAGCGCCGATGCTCAGGAGGATCGCGCGGCGGCAGCGGCACTGGCGCAGTCGCAGAAGGACCAACGGGAACATCGCTGGGTGGTTGAGGCGATTCTCGATAACCTCGCGCCTTATTGCCGCGAGCTGGCGGCGCCCGACACGCCGGAACTCGTATCCACTCAGACCATGTGGCATCTGGGCACGCGGATCGAAGGGCGCTTGAAAGACCCGGAAAGGGTGTCCGCAGCGGAGCTCGCAGCCGTGCTGCATCCGACCCCGGCTGTCGGCGGCACCCCGCGTGACCGGGCGTTGGCGCTGATCCCCGCGCTCGAAGGATATGACAGGGGCTTCTATGCCGGGGCCGTCGGGTGGACTGACCGCTCCGGCGACGGGGAGTGGTACGTATCGCTCCGCTGCGCCGAAATCAGCGGCCGGCAGGTGCGGGTCTATGCTGGTGCTGGCATCGTGGAGGGCTCGGTGCCCACCGAAGAGGCAGAGGAGACCTCCGCCAAGCTGCAGGCGATCCTGCGCGCGCTTGGAGTGGATGAGGACGGCCGCTCCAGAACGGCGTCTTGCGCTTCGTGCGAATCCGCCGCAGGCGAAAAGACGCCAGTTTCGCACAAGAGCTGAAGGGAGAAAGAGCCGTCATGGTGCCGCTGAAGCAGGTCTGGCCGTCCGAGTTCGCGGAGCGATATCGCGCGAACGGCTACTGGCGCGGAGAAACCTTCCGTCAGGTGCTGGCCGCGCGTGCGCAGGAGCGCGGCGACGCGGTGGCCGTCGTTGGCGGAGACCAGCGCTGGACTTACGCGGAGCTGCTGACCCGAGCGGAAACGGCCGCTGCCGGGTTCCTGGCGCTTGGGCTGAAACCCGGTGACCGGGTCGTGGTGCAGTTGCCCAATATCCCGGAGTTCCTGGCGGTGGTGTTCGGCCTGTTCCGCGCGCGCATGATCCCGGTCTTCGCGCTGCCCGCCCATCGCCTGACCGAGATCGCTCACTTCGCCCGCAAGGCTGAAGCTGCGGCCTACGTGGTGACGCAAAGCCATGAGGGGTTCGATTATCGCGACCTGGCCGATGCGGTGAAGGCCGAAGTCTCGCACGTGCGTCACGCCATCATCGTTGGCGAGGCAGGGCCGCATGTGGCGTTCGACAGCTTCGTAGCCGACGCTTCCCTTCTGCCGGAAGAGGATGCCGCTTCCTCGGACGTGGCGCTGGTGCAGATATCTGGCGGCAGCACCGGGCTGTCCAAGCTGATCCCGCGCACTCACGACGATTATCTCTATAGCATCTGGGCGAGCAACGCGATCTGCGGGGTCACGGCGGACAGCGTGTATATGGCCTCGCTTCCGGTGGCGCATAACTTTCCGATGAGCTCGCCCGGGGTCTTCGGAGCGATCTATGCTGGCGCGCGCGTGGTGATGTGCCCCGCGCCCGACCCGCAGACGGCCTTTCCGCTGATCGAGCGCGAAAAGGTGACGATTACCGGATTGGTGCCGCCGCTGGCTCTGCTCTGGCTGCAGGCGGCTCCCAAGACTGCTCACGATCTCTCGAGTCTCGAGGTTCTGCAGGTTGGCGGCGCCAAGTTCATGCCCGAGCCGGCGCGGCGGGTAGGGCCGGTTCTCGGCTGCAAGCTGCAGCAGGTCTTCGGCATGGCAGAAGGGCTGGTGAACTACACCCGGCTCGATGATCCAGACGATATCGTGACGCTGACCCAGGGACGCAGCATTTCGCCCGACGACGAAGTGCTGATCCTCGACGACCAAGGCAACCCGGTGCCCGAGGGGGAGCCTGGCAATCTGCTGACGCGCGGGCCTTATACCATTCGCGGCTACCATGACGATCCGGCGGCGAATGCCCGCTCGTTCACCGAAGACGGTTTTTACCGGACCGGGGACGTGGTGCGACGGCTCCCCGGCGGCTATCTCGAGGTCATGGGGCGGGCGACGGATCACATCAACCGCGCCGGCGAGAAGGTGTCGGCCGAGGAAGTCGAAGACCACCTGCTCGCCCACCCGCAAGTGTTCGACGCGGCGGTCGTTTCGATCCCGGACAAGTTCCTGGGTGAACGCAGCTGCGCTTTCATCATACCCGAAGGCGAAGCGCCGAAGCCGGCGGACATCAAGGCCTGGATGCGCGGCCGAGACATCGCAGCGTTCAAGATTCCCGATCAGATCGTGTTCGTCGACGATTTCGCGACCACGGCGGTCGGCAAGATCAGCCGCAAGGAGTTGCGTGCTGCGCTTCGCGCGCGCCTACTCGAGGATCAGCGGGAGCGGGCATGAACGCTCCCCGCCGCCTGCCCACGATCGCGCCCTACGAGCTGCCGGGGGAGAACGAACTGCCGGTATCGCGGCCCGAATGGACGCTTGATCGGGATCGGGCGGCATTGCTGGTCCACGACATGCAAGCCTACTTCGTGGACGCCTTCGCGCCCGATGCCGCGCCGATCGAGCCGGCGGTCGCCCATATCGCCAGCCTGCTCGAAGCCGCCCGAGGCGCGGGCGTGCCGGTGTTCTACACCGCCCAGAACGGCGACCAGGACCGTCGCGACCGCGGCCTCCAGGCCGATCTCTGGGGGCCCGGAATGCGGCACGTTCCCGAACACCAGGCAATCCTTCCCGAGCTTGCGCCGGCGGCCGGCGACATCGTGCTGGTTAAGCATCGTTACAGCGCGTTCCAGCGCAGCAATCTCGATGCGCTGATGCGAGCGCGGGACCGCGATCAGCTGATCATTTGTGGCATCTATGCGCATATCGGCTGCGCATTGACCGCGGCGGAGGCGTTCCAGCGGGATATCGAACCGTTCATGGCGGCCGATGCGCTCGCCGATTTTTCACGCAGCTGGCATGACGCGGCCCTCGCGCACGCTGCCGACTGCTTTGCGGTCGTCCGCTCGACCCGCCAGATTATCGAGGCTCTGACATGACGATAACCCAGGAAAGATTGCGCAGCGACATCGCCGCCATCATCGAAGTCGATCCCGCTACCATCGGTGATGACGACAACCTGATCGACAGCGGGCTCGATTCAATGCGGGTCATGAACCTGGTCATGCAGTGGGACGAGCAGGGCGTTCCGCTCGACTTTGCCGACATTGCCGAAGCGCCTTCGGTGGCGGGGTTGTGGGCGCTGCTGGAACAGCGGCAAGGCTGATCGACCCATGCGCGCGGTGCCATTGACGGAGGCGCAGTCGGGGCTGTGGTACGCCCAGCGGCTCGATCCCGCGAACCCGATCTTTAACACCGGGCAGTACCTGGACTTGCGCGGCCCGCTGGATGTCGAGGCATTACGCGCCGCTGTCGATCGCGCCGGAGAAGAGGCCGAAGCGCTATCGCTACGCTTCATCGATGCGCCGGAAGGGCCGCTCCAGCTTGTCGACCCCGCGCTGCGGCCGCGGCTCGAGGTGGTCGACCTGTCAGGCGAAGACGACCCGGAACGCGCTGCTCTGGCCAGCATCAAAAGCTCCATGGCAACGCCGGTGAGCCCCGAGCGCGGTCCGCTCGCGCGGCAGGTACTCTATCGGCTCGGGCCGGAGCGTCACCTGTGGGCGCAGCAGGTCCATCACTTCGCGATCGACGGATATGGCATGGTTCTGCTCACCGCGCGGATTGCCGAACTCTATAGCGCTGCCGTGGCTGGCAAGGACGGTGGTGGTCGCCCACTCGGCTCGCTCGTCGGCGTCTGGGAGGAGGATGCAGCCTATCTCGCGTCGTCGGCGCGTGAGGAAGATGCCGCCTGGTGGCGAACAGCTATGGAGGAAGCCGAAGAGGCTGTCGGCATGGCGCCGGGCCGCGCGGTCTCGGCTTTCACCTTCCACCGTTTCGAGCAGGCCCTCTCGACCGCCACCTGCGAGTTGCTGCTGAAGCGCGCCAAGCAGGCGGGGGTCGGCTGGCCCGACGCGCTGACCGCGCTGGTTGCGGCTTACATCCGGCGCTTCGTTGGAACGCCTGAAGTCGTGGTGGGCGTACCGTACATGGGTCGCATGGGCTCGGCCTCGGCACGCGTTCCGGCGATGGTCATGAACGTGCTGCCGCTGCGCGTTGCGCCGGAGGAGAACGCCGCCCTCGATAGCTTCCTCGGCGAAGTGGCTGCAGCCACTGCCGCAGCGCGCAAGCACGGCCGCTACCGCAGCGAGCAATTGCGTCGCGACTTGGGGCTGATCGGCGGCAGCCGGCGGCTATATGGCCCTTTGGTCAACGTCCAGCCGTACGATCGCCCGCCGAAGATGGCCGGCCTGGACGTCGCGCTGCACGTCACCGGCACCGGCCCGGTAGAGGACATTAACTTCACTTTCCGCGGCGACGCGCTGAATGGACTGACCATCGAAGTCGATGCCAATCCCAACCTCTACTCCGCCGAGGAAACGGCGGGCCACGGCGCCCGCTTGGCCGTGTTCCTGGCTAACGCGCTGACGGCGACGAAACTGGCCGACGCTCCTACGGCCACCCCGGAAGAGGGGGTGGCCGAGCTGGAGACCTTCAACGCTACCGCTCGTCCGCTTTCGGAAGCAACGCTCGCCGAGCTGATCGAGCGCGCGATGGTTGCAACCCCTGAAGCCGAGGCGCTGCGCTTCGGCGGCGCGAGCCTGAGCTACGCCGAGCTCGATCAGCGCACCCGGGCTTTAGCTGGAGGTTTGCGCGAGCGCGGCGTGGGCAAGGACAAGCTGGTCGCCGTCGCGCTGCCGAGATCGCTCGAGCTGGTCATCGCGCTGGTGGCGGTCCTGCGCGCGGGCGGGGCTTATTTGCCGCTCGACCTCGACCATCCGCCGGCTCGGATCGAGACGATCCTGCGCAGTGCCTCTCCGCTCGTGGTTTTGGCCGCTGACGACCCGCATGGGCTGTACGGTGAACGTCTGCTGGCGCCGCATGCCTGGCCAACCGCGGTGCCCGAAATGCTGCCGCTGCCGCTGCCGCTGCGCGAGGATGCCGCTTACGTCATCTACACCAGCGGCTCGACCGGCGAGCCCAAGGGGGTGCTGGTAGAGCATCGCGCGATCGTCAACCGCCTGGTGTGGATGGGGGAGCACTACGGTTTCGGGCCGGACGACCGCGTGCTGCAGAAGACACCGGCGACGTTCGACGTGTCGGTATGGGAGTTCTTCCTGCCGCTGATCCGCGGCGCGACGTTGGTCGTCGCTCCGCCGGGGGCGCACCGCGATCCGGCAGCGCTCGCCGCGCTGATCCGTCGGGAGCGGATTACCACGCTGCACTTCGTGCCTTCGATGCTGTCGGCCTTCCTCGATTCCCCGGAATCGGAGGGGATCGAGACCACCCGGGTGTTCTGCAGCGGCGAAGAGCTGCCGACCGACGTGCGCGACCGGTTCCATCAGCGGATCCGGAGCGAGTTGCACAATCTCTACGGTCCGACCGAAGCCGCGGTCGACGTCAGCTATTGGCCGGCGGGCCCGGATGACACTTCGCTTCCGGTGCCGATCGGTTTTCCGGTTTGGAATACGCGGCTAGTCATCCTCGACGAGCATCGCCGGCCTGTGCCGCCGGGGGTGGTCGGGCACCTCTACCTCGGCGGCGTGCAACTCGCGCGCGGCTATCTCGGCCGTCCCGATCTGACGGCCGAGCGCTTCATCGATGATCCGTTTCGTCCGGGCGAGCGGCTTTATATGACGGGCGATCTCGCCCGCCGCCGCCAGGACGGTGCGGTGGTGTTCCTCGGCCGCGCGGATCACCAGGTGAAGATTCGCGGTCTCCGGATCGAGTTGGGAGAGATTGAGGCGGCTATTGCGGCGAGCGGTCAAGTCCGCAGCGGTATCGTGATCGCGCGCGACGGAAAGCTGGTGGCCTATGTCGTGCCCGATGCCGGATATTCCGCCGATGGGCTGCGCGCCGAACTGGCCCGGAGCCTGCCCGACTACATGGTCCCGGCCGCGGTCGTCGAACTCGACGCGCTGCCGGTGACCTCGAACGGCAAGCTCGATCGCAAGGCGCTGCCGGCGCCTCGGTTCGAGAGTTCCGGCGGAACGGCCCGGACGCCGAGCGAGCGGCGGCTGGC
>JAJUJV010000140.1 GCA_029265155.1 Altererythrobacter sp.
CGACTTGCCCGAGCCCGAGAGCCCGGTGATCACGATCAGCGCATCGCGCGGCAGGTCGATGTCGATGCCCTTGAGGTTGCCCTTCCCCCCGGAGCCGCGTGCCTCGGCCGCAGGCGCAATGCCGGGGGTGGAGGCCTCCTGTCCGCTCGTCACGGGCGGCGATTGCCCCTGAAGTTCGGCAACGGTGGTATCGGCAAGGTCAAGGTAGACGAGGCCGTCAGCCAGCTTCAGCGCCTGCTCGAAGGAATCGGCCAGGCGGGTCTGGATGCCGTCGCGCACGGCGATACGGTCAACCACCACCTCGATGTCGTGCTTGTACTTCTTGTCGAGCGCGGGGGCCTGCTCGATCTCGTACATCTCGCCGTCGATGCGCACGCGGGTGAAGCCGGCCTTCTGCCACTCGAGCAGCTCCTTGCGGTATTCGCCCTTGCGGCCGCGCACCACCGGCGCGAGCAGGTAGAGGCGCGTGCCTTCGGGCAGCGCCATGACCCGGTCGACCATGTTGGAGACGGTCTGCGCCTCGATCGGCAGGCCGGTGGCGGGCGAGTACGGCACGCCGACGCGCGCCCAGAGCAGGCGCATGTAGTCGTAGATCTCGGTGACCGTGGCGACCGTCGAACGCGGGTTGCGGCTGGTGGTCTTCTGCTCGATCGAGATGGCGGGGGAGAGGCCGTCGATGTGCTCGACATCGGGCTTCTGCATCATCTCGAGGAACTGGCGCGCATAGGCCGAGAGGCTCTCGACATAGCGGCGCTGGCCTTCGGCATAGATCGTGTCGAACGCGAGGCTCGACTTGCCCGAGCCCGAGAGCCCGGTGATCACGATCAGCGCATCGCGCGGCAGGTCGATGTCGATGCCCTTGAGGTTGTGCTCGCGGGCGCCGCGCACGGAAATGGTCGTCAGAGACATGGAGGCAGCGTGTTCCGCAAATGTTCACATGGGTCAAGAGGGCGCGCGAGCGGGCCCACAGCTGGCCGAATGTGGGGGCGGCCGGTGCGCGATGCAACTACTCCGCGGGCGGGTAATGGACCGCTCCGTCGTGGGCGACGGCGCCGGGGGTGAGCGTGGCGGGCACGACCTTGGCCGGCGCCATCAGGTGCAAAACCTCGCGGCCGAGCGCGAGCAGGTAGTCGGCAATGATGCGGCGATGGCAGCGCCACCACACCGCTTCGGAGCACATGATCGCGCAGCGCTCGGTCTCGGCCAGCTCGAGCAGCTCGGCGAGGCCGGCGCGGAACGGCTCGGTCAGCGCGTAGTCGGCGTAGTTGTGGAAGCTCTTGTTGCGCCACAGGCCGTTGGTCTCGGGGTCGATCGCGGCGGTTTTCTTCCGCAGCCCGCCGAGTTCGGCGATGTAGCGGTGGCGGAGCTGATAGGCGGCGAGCTCCTCCGGCAACCGGTCGAGGTTGTACTGCGGATTGGTGCGCGAGCGGGGGATCGTGCGCACGTCGACCAGCGTGGTGACCTCACCGACGCGGAGCAGGTCGACGAACTCCTCGATGGTGCGCGTCGAGTGGCCGATGGTGCAGATCGGCAGCGCGTCTGGCAAAGCCCTACCCTTCCCCGCCGCCGTACCGGCCGCGGAACAGCATCGGCCCGTAGGCGAGCAGGAACAATACGAAGGCCCCGGCCCACAGCACCCCGGCGGCTTCCATGCCGGCGCGGTAGCCGAGGACGCCGAGCGGGGCGATCACCCGCAACAGCGCGCCGAGAGTGATCAGGACATAGACCGCCACGGTTAGCGGGCCGGCCTTCAGCTCGCGCCCGGTATGGCCGAGCGTAGCACGGGTCATCACCGCCAGGATCATCGTCGCCATCGCCCCCGCCGTCAGCGCGTGGATGGCGGAAGTGCGCGGAATGTCGACGTCGAGGATCGACCAGCCGAGCAGCAGCAGCCCGATCGGCACCCAGAGGTAGCCCACATGGAGCACGACCACGATCGGATCGCTGACGGTCCGCCAGCCGCGCCATTGCGCCAGCCGCGCCAGTTGCAGCGCCCCGGCGGCGAGCAAGGCTATTCCGGTGAGCACAGCAATCGGAACGAGCACCCACATCAGCAGTGCCAGCGCGGTGACGGTAAGCACGGCCTGGTCGAAGCGGCCGGGCTGGGTCGGAAGTCCTTCCTTCCAGCCCTGCTTAGCCATCCAGTTGCGGGTGAACGACGGAACGATGCGTCCGCCGATCACCGCGATGATCAGCACCACCAGCGCAATGCCGGCGCGGAAGCCCACCTCACCATCGGCGATCAGCCCAGCGACGGCAGCGTAATCGACGGCATTGGCGATCCCGAACAGCAGCACCATGCCCACGACCGGGAGGTTGCGGTTCTTCGCGGCAACGACCTCGCGCCCGGCAATCAGCGCAAAAGCGACATAGAACCCGACGTCGAGGACGGCCGCGGGAAGCAGTCCCCACAGGCCCGAGCAAAGCAGCGCCACCCTCCCCGCCAGCCAAAGCCCGAACAGCGCCAGCAGCGGCATTCCGGCGATCGGCAACCGCCCGGTCCAGTTCGGAATGGCGGTCAGCAGGAACCCCGCGATGATCGCGCCGACGAAGCCGAACAGCATCTCGTGCCGGTGCCACGACAACCCGTCGAACGCAGTGGGCAGTGTCAGTCCGCCGATGAACGACGCCAGCCACAGCAGGAGCGCAACGATGGCCCACACGGGTCCGGTGAAGAAGAAGGGCCGGAATCCGCCGCGCAAAATCGGCGGAGCTGCGGCCATTCGCGCCTTGCGCAAAGCAAGCATCTGCTCGCCGCGCGTCGTCGTCTCTTGGCCGTTTGCCATTGTTCAACTCCGTTTCTGCGCTCTTTCGCAGAATAGGCAAATGGCCTCCAATATCCATCTTTGCCGCTCCGGCACGAGTGGATGCGCGCCGACGCGAGCGCTATGCTCCTCGTATGACGCACCCATCCCCCCGCGAACACGGCGCCATCGGCCGCGGCTGATCGGGACCGATGGAAGCGCTCTACCTCCCGATCCGCCACGTCCACATCACCGCCGTGCTGATCAGCGGCGCCTTGCTGCTGCTGCGCGCCGTGGCGCTGAACGCATTCGGCGCGCGCTGGGTTATCGCCGCGCCGCTGCGTTACCTGTCCTGGACGATCGACACCGTTCTGCTGGGCGCAGCGCTGATACTCACCACGATCATCCAGCAGTACCCGTTCGCCGATGGCTGGCTGACGGTGAAAGTCCTGCTGCTCGTGCCGTACGTGGTGCTCGGATATCTGGCCTTACGCGGCGCTACGGCCACGAAGCGCTGGCTCTCGCTCGCTGGCGCGGCGGTGACGTTCGGCTTCATCTATTCGGTGGCGCGGGCTCACCACCCGCTCGGCTTCCTCGCCTGAAGGACGGCTAGAACACCCAGCCGTGGCTGCCGGCCACGGCGCCGAGCACCGTGACCAGCGAGAGGATCAGCGCCACCCAGTGCAGCCGCTCCATCGTCGCGAAGTCCCGCGCTGGATCGGGCGAGGCTTCCATCCGCTTGTGCAGGAACAGCGGCTCGATCACAAACAGCATCGTCGCGAACGCCAACCAGACGAGCACCATCGCATGCATCCACCAGTAGGAAGGATCGGCGAACCGGCTCCACAAGTCGGCGCGGTGGGTCATCCAGAAGCCGCTTGCTCCGGCGAGCAGGACCCAAAATGCGGCCTGCGGAGCGAAGCGGCCTTCGAAGCGGTGAAACACCGCAAGGCGCTCCTCGGCCGAGGTCGTGCGGCGGATCGACGGCATCAGGACCGCGGTGACGAAGGCGACCCCTCCGATCCACATCAGCACGGCGAGGACGTGGAGGGCCCGCGCTATGATGAAGTCGTCCAAAATCGGTTCCCTTCCGCTGCTTGACCGCCACCGCTGAAAGCATGTTCCCACGCCTGCACGAGCTGCGCAACCACGCGCCCGACAAGTGCGGAACCGGGTGCCCGAATCGTCGTTCCAGCAGCACGGGACGCGGTCGATCGCGATGCGGATTCCCCCTCCCGTCCACGACATCGCGACCGGCCGCTCCCACGTCTCAACGGAACCAAGAGGAGCTTCGAGATGGCACAAGGGTACCTGGCTCCATGGCGCCGCGGCTCAGTCGCCGGCACGGGGAGCAGCGGGTCGCTGTTCGACCTGCATCGGCAGGTGAATCGCCTGTTCGACGACCTGTTCGACCGGGACGGTGACAGCGGCATCTACGCCCGCGCCGGCATCAACAGCCCGGCGATGGAGGTTCATCAGACCGACGACGAGATCGAGATCACCGCCGAGCTTCCCGGTGTGCGCGAGGAGGACATCGAGCTGACGGTGGACGACGGCGTGCTGACGCTACGCGGCGAGAAGAAGAGCAGCCGAACCGACGAGGAGCGCGGCTATTCCGAGCGCAGCTACGGCACCTTCGAGCGGCGCCTGACGCTGCCGTCGAGCATCAACGAGGAGAACTGCTCGGCGGACTTCAAGGACGGCGTGCTGACGATCACGTTGCCGAAGGTGGAGAAGCAGCGCGGTCGCCGCATTCCGCTCGGCGGCAACCGGCAGCGGACGATCGAAGCGCAGAACGATGGCGAACACGGCTCTATGCAGCAGGCAGCGCAGGAGCCGGACCGCTGGAGCGATAGCGCGCAAGGATCGTCCAGCCAGCAAAGCTGAGGCCGCATCGCGTTCCATGGCCGCCCGCGGGAAACCCCCGGCCCGCGGGCGGTTTGCTGTTTGAAGGAGATAGCCGATGGCCGAGACACGCACGTTCGACGAAGCCGTACCACGCGGCTCGGGTTGGGCCGGCAGGTTCGCCAGCAGCAGCGAAAGTCTGCTTGGCCGCAACTGGGGCTGGATTGTGGCACGCGGCGTGCTGCTGATCGCGCTCGGGGTGCTTGCGTTCCTGGCGCCCGGCGCGGCGCTGCTCGGCTTCACGATGGTGTTCGCCGCGTTCTCGTTCGTCGACGGGATGTTCTCGGTCGCCAGCGGCGTGCGCGGCGCCCGTGACAAGCGCGAGCGGTGGGGCGCGCTGCTGCTTTCGGGCTTGTTCGGCATCGGCATCGGCGTTCTGTTCGTGCTGTTCCCGCTGATCTCCACCTTCGCCTTCGCTTTCACCACCGTCATGCTGATTGCGGTCTGGGCGCTGATCCGGGGCATCTGCGAAATCGCTGCGGCGATCCGCCTGCGCAAAGCCATCAAGGGCGAGTGGCTGCTCGCTTTATCGGGCGTGCTGTCGGTGCTGCTCGCTGTGGCGGTGGTGTTCCTGCTCGCGCTCAATCCAGCCATCAGCGTGCTGTCGGTGGCTTGGCTGATCGGGTTCTATGCGCTGATATCCGGTATTGCGCTGATCGTGCTGGGTATTCGCCTGCGCAAGGCGACCCGCTGAGTGCACCGGCTGTTCGTCGCGATCCGACCGCCCGAAGCGGTGCGCGACGCGCTCGTCGACACGATGGAAGGGCTCGAAGGCGCGCGCTGGGTGGAGGATGACAACCTTCACCTGACGCTGCGCTTCGTCGGCGAGGTGGAGCGGCCGGTGGCCAACGATCTCGCCGATGCGTTGCGCTGGATCGAATGGCCAACCTTCGACCTGCGCATCGAAGGGGTCGGGCACTTTACTCGC
>JAJUJV010000053.1 GCA_029265155.1 Altererythrobacter sp.
AGCAGGGCACGGTGCATGTCCGACAAGTGGATCGGCTGCTCCTGCCCGGCAGGGGCGGTCAATATCCGCTCGGCAGCGGTCTCGTCATATTCGCCGCGGAAGCGGTTGCGCCGCATGTCGGTGAGATAGGCATTGCGCAGGATCACGAAGGTCCAGGCGCGCATGCTGGTGCCGGGCTCGAACCGGTCCTGGGCGGCCCACGCCTTCAGCAGCGTTTCTTGCACCAGGTCGTCCGCCATGTCTGGCCGACCGCACAAGCCGCGGGCGAACGCGCGCAAATGCGGCACCACCGCCGTAAGCTCTTGCTTGAAGGCGCGCTTGTCTTGGGCGCTCCGTTCCGGAAGCACTCGCTGTTCCTTGCTCATCGTTCCTCGTCGTCAAGTTTCGCGAGCAAGTCCTTGAAGGTGTCGGGAAGCGGTTCCTCGATCACCGAATCATAGAGATGCTTGAGCCCTGCGGCCCACTCGGGCGTGTCACGCCCGGTGCTTTTGGTGTTTCGTTTATTACCCTTCACCGGGTTTCCCGTCCTGCCAGCGCCAGCCATGCTTTGTGTGTTTGCCCCGTCCTATAAACATTTCCGCTGCCGTTGCCATGCGATCCCCGTTGCAGCGGTTCATCGGCAGTGCGCGTTTATTGCGCTTGAGCTGGAACGAAAGCGAGGCCTTCCGGTTCCTTCCTCTGCCAGCCGATGGCGCGGGTTGCTCTTGCAGCGGCGAGGTCCTTGCTACAGTAGCGGAGATAGGGGCCTGCCGGTCGGACGGTTCCGGGGAGTGGAGTTTGCAGCAGGGAACCGCTGGACGCAGCAGGACGAAGCGGTGGCTGATACGCTACCCGCGCGCCATGCCGGCCGCGATCTTCGTTCTGATCGCGGCGATCACCATACTCAGCGTCTTCGCCATCGAGAGGGGCGAGGAATCCCGTCACGCCGCACAGCTGCGGGCCCGGGCTACGGCCATTTCTTCAGCACTCGAGCGCCGGGCAAATGCCAGCAGTGCCTATCTCCGGGCCGGCGCCGCGCTGCTGGCGACCCTCAACGACGTGCCGGTGGCGCGCTTTCGCCGCTTCGTCAGCGAACTGAGGCTCGATGCGGATTACCGCGGTGCGGAAGGGATTGGCTGGGCTCCTGTCGTCTATCCTCATGAGGTCGAAGCCTACGAAGCACAGCTCGCCCAGGACCTGCCGGTTCCGATAAGACTGCACCCCCGCCTTTCCGGAGATCAGCCTTACGCGGTGCCGGTCACTTACTTGGAGCCGGATACCGAGCGGAACCGGCGCGCGCTGGGCTACGACATGTATTCCAATCCGGTGCGACGCGCCTCGATGCAGGAGGCGGAGCGCAGCGCCAGGCCCACCGCAAGCGGGCGTGTGGTGCTGCGCCAGGAAGGCGAAACCGGCGATCCGGGCTTCCTGATCTACATGCCGGTGTTCGAGCCGGTCCCAGGCGGGCGCCGGCTGAAGGGCTTCATCTACAGCCCCTTCAATGCGCAGGACTTCCTCGCCGCAGCTCTCGAACTGGAAGATGCCGGCACTTACAGCGTCCGCCTCTACGATGGCGTCGTAAACGAGGCCAACCTGATGGCCGCGATCGAGAACCTCAACGCGCAGGACAACACCGTCAGTCAGCCAGTGGACCTGGGCGGAACGCGCTGGCTGTTGCAAGTCTCGTCGGGTGACGGGAGCGGGTTGTCTGGGCTGTCGATGGTGACGGTCTTTTTCGGTCTGCTCGTCGCCTGCCTGCTCATGCTGTTGGTACGAATGCTGACCCAGCAGGCGCTGGAGGACGAAGCTTCGCTCAAGTGGTTCGAGGAGCAAGCGTCGATCCGCAATTCGCTGACCCGTGAACTCAACCACCGGGTCAAGAATACACTCGCCAACGTGCTGTCGATCATCGCATTAACCCGGCGACGAGCCACGGCTCTGGACGAGTTCGCCGATGGCCTCGACGGGCGGATTCGGGCACTCTCCGCCACGCACGACCTGCTGACTAAGTCCGATTGGGGGACGACGCCGATCCGTTCCGTCCTCGAAGCGGAACTACTGCCCTATGCCGAGGGCAGCGACCATGAAGTGGACCTGCAGGGGCCCGACATTGAGCTTGCCCCGAACGATGCGCTGTCGCTGGGCCTGGCGATCCACGAGCTGGCCACAAACGCGGCCAAGTATGGCGCACTGAGCCAGCCGGGCGGCACGGTCACAGTGAACTGGAAGATGGTCGCCCCTGGCTTGATGCGCATCGAGTGGAAGGAAACCGGGGGACCTCCAGTGCCACCGCAACGCGGCCGGGGTTTCGGAACCGACCTGATCGAGCGGATCGTGGCCCACGAGCTGAAGAACCCAGTGGATCTGGCGTTCGAACCCGACGGCGTACGCTGCGTTCTCACCGTGCCGGTCCGGCGCCCAACAGAGTTCTCGATCCGCGCCGGCAGATCGGGACGCGAACCCGCCGGTTCAGCTGACCCCGCCTGAGAGCGCTGGACGCGCTGTATCGCGCGATATACATCGTCAGGATGGCTCCGGCTTTCCTGGCAAAGTTGCACGCCGTACTGCTGGCGTTGCTGGCGGTTTCAGCACTTGCTGCATGTTCGGAGCGCCGCGATGGGGAACGCGGACCGGTGGTGCTGGCCGCGTCTAGCCTCCAGGAAGCGTTGGAAGAGATTGGCGAAGCTTGGGCCGAGCAGGGCCATGCGCAGCCGGTGTTTTCGTTCGCCGCCAGCTCGGCGTTGGCCCGGCAGGTGGGCCAAGGGGCACCGGCCGATATTTTCATCTCGGCCGACGAGGAGTGGATGGACCACCTCGCCGCGCGAGGCTTGCTGCGCGCAAACTCGCGGCGGGCGGTAGCTGGCAATACCCTGGTGCTGGTGGGATCGGCAGGGGGAGCGGTCCGCGATCTCAGCCAACTAGGCGAGGAGCGCCTGGCGCTGGCGGACCCCGAGGCGGTGCCGGCCGGCAAGTATGCCAAGGCGGCCCTCGAGCATTCTGGCCAGTGGGCCGGGTTGGCCGATAACGTCGCCGCAGCGGAAAACGTCCGCGCGGCGCTGGCGCTGGTCGAGCGAGGAGAGGCGCCGCTGGGAATCGTCTATGCGACCGACGCGCTGGCGTCCGATCGTGTCGAAGTGCTTCAGGAATTTCCTGCCGCCAGCCATCCGCCCATTCGCTACGCGGCTGCGGTTCTGGACGCCTCGCGCCACGCAGAAGTGGACCGATTCCTGGCGTTCCTCGCTGCGCCCGAAGCTGCTCGCATTCTTCAGGCCCACGGATTTAGCGCGCCAGAATGATCTGGCTGACTCCTGACGAGTGGGCGATCGTCTCGCTTTCGCTGAAGGTGAGCGGCGTTGCGGTCCTCGCGACTCTGCCCGTTGCTTACGGTTTGGCTTGGCTGTTGGCGCGCAGGCGCTTTCCGGGACGGATCGTGCTCGATGCACTGGTCCACCTCCCGCTGGTCGTGCCGCCGGTCGTGACAGGTTGGCTGTTGCTGATCCTGTTCGGACGATCCGGGCCGGTCGGAAACTGGCTGGAGGCGCAGTTCGGCCTGACTTTGGTGTTCCGCTGGACGGGGGCGGCGCTGGCCGCCGCCGTCATGGCGCTGCCGCTGATGGTGAGGGCCATGCGGCTGTCGATCGAAGCGGTGGACCGAAAGCTGGTCGAAGCAGCGCGCTCACTCGGTGCCGGGCCTTGGCGCGCGTTCTGGACCATTACGCTGCCGCTCAGCGTGCCCGGCATCGCGGCCGGGGCGATGCTCGGCTTTGCCCGCTCGCTGGGGGAATTCGGCGCGACCATCACGTTTGCCTCGAACATCGCCGGCGAAACGCGCACATTGCCGCTGGCGATCTATAGCGGACTGCAACTGCCTGGAGCCGAGGCTCAGGTGGCGCGGCTGTCGATCATCTCGATCGTCTTGTCGATTGCCGCGCTGATCGTGTCCGAGCTGTTGGTGCGCCGCTCCGGCGGGAGCCGCGCGCATGTCCTTTGAAGTCTTTCTCGATCATCGTGTAGGCGAACGGCGCGTCGGCCTCGGTTTTGCTTCCGACGCGCCGCTGACCGCGCTGGTCGGCCCTTCGGGGGCGGGCAAGACGACGGTGCTCCACTGCATTGCCGGGCTGCGGCGGCCGGACCGCGGCAGAATAGCGGTGGCGGGCATCCCCCTGTTCGACTCGGCGGCGGGCATAGACCTGGCGCCGGAGAAGCGCCGCGGCGGCTATGTATTTCAGGATGCGCGGCTCTTTCCGCATCTCCGGGTCGATGCCAACTTGCGCTACGGCGAGCGGCTTGCAGCGCCTGACAAGCGGTGGATCGGCCATGACGAGGTGGTCGAATTCCTCGGCATCGGCCATTTACTGGATCGCTGGCCTACAACGCTTTCGGGTGGCGAGACGCGGCGCGTGGCCATCGGCAGGGCGCTGCTCTCGGCTCCGCGCTTCCTGCTGCTCGACGAGCCTTTCGCCTCGCTCGATCCGGCCCGCGCCGAAGCGCTGATGGAACTGGTCGAGCGCATCCGCGATCAGCTCGAGATTCCGATCCTGCTGGTCAGCCATGATCGTCACGAGGTCGAGCGGCTTGCCAGTCGCGTGGTGACGATGACCTGATAGGAGGCAGGGAATCCAATTGTCGGAGCCCCGCGCCTTCGCTACCACCTGTAGGAACAACGGTTTGAGAGGGGTCGTATGAAGTTCGCAGCCATTTTTGCCTTGGCGCTCGCCGCCAGCGTGTCGGTAACCGCCGCGGCGCAGGAGCCTGCGCGCGAAGGCGCCGCTCCGCCTCCGCGGCCCGCGGGCGGCGGCATGCCCGGGCCGTCGGCGATCGAGCCGATCACCGACAATGTCTACAAGATTTTTGGCGGCGGCGGGAACACGCTGGTCGTGGTCCAGCAGGACGGCGTGGTCCTGGTCGACACCAAGATGCCCGGGCACGGCGAAGCGATCCTGAACGAAGTTCGCAAGGTCAGCGACAAGCCGGTGACCGCGATCATCAGCACGCACAGCCACCCCGACCATATCGGCAGCACCGACTTCATCCGCGAGCAGTACCCCGACGCGCGGGTGATCATGCACGAGACCGCCAAGGCGGAGATCACCGCCGCCCCGAACCATAATCCCGGGGTGGTGCCGAACGAGACCTACACCGACCGGATGACGCTGGGCGAAGGCGCCGATCGGATCGAGCTCTACTACACCGGGCCCGGCCACACAGGCGGCGACACCTTCGTGGTCATTCCTGCGGCCAAGCTGCTGTTCATGGGCGACGTGATGGCCTGGAACATGGCGCCGTTCCTTCCCGCGGGCGGCGCCGCGAAGATCGCCGATGAGATCGACAACCTGGTCGCCGCGCTCGAGGACAAGGACATCGAGATCGTCGTCGAGGGCCACGGCCACGTGAACACCTGGGACGGCTTCGTGCGCTTCGCCAAGTTCAACCGCGCGCTGCTCAACGCGGCCAAGGCCGCTTACGACCGCGGTGACGCGCCCGGAACGGCGGTGGCCGAGCTGCAGCGCAACCCGGAGTTCGCCGAGTTGCTCGACAACCGGATCAAGAAGGGTCTCGAGTACGGCAACACCCCGCTGGCGCGCGCGCACATGAACGTGAACATCGCGTTCGCCGAGTTCGCCGGAGAGCCGGTCGGCTTCGGGCTCGCCAACGGTGCGCCGCTACCGGCGACGGACAAGCACAAGGGCTCCGATCCGAAGGACACCGCGCCGCCGACGCCCGAGATGCTGGCGGCTGCCGTCGCGAAGTAAGTCCCTCACGGGGCCTAGTGGGGCCGTATCGGGCAGGCATGCTGCACCTGCAGTGCAGGTTGGTACGGTCTCCTGGGCCCCTTGCCGCGAGCTTAATTCCGGGGCTGAACTCCCCGTGGGGAGCCTTCCGGGGCCTATGAAGCGGCGATTTCCCTTCCCTGCTGAATAGGCGGTTGAGGTTCGCACTCCTGCGGCGAACTCGAAGCGTTGATAGCGCTAACTCTCCGTGGTCTAAGGGCAGGGCGTCTTCGTGCCGCTTGGGCGGAGAAGGGGCCGGAGGGGTTTTGACGACAGTCTTGCTGGATCGGCGGGGGCTGTGGGCGTTCGTCCTGGGCGTGGCGGGAGTCACGGCCGGGGTCTTGATGCACATCCCGATGTTCATGATGGGCAAGGACATGGGCTTCCGCCTCGCGGGCATGCCCATGGGGCCCGACATGGTCTGGGGGATGGTCCTGATTATCGGGGGCTGCGGTGTCGCCGCCTATGGCCTGCTGCCGCGTAACGTCTCCCAGCAGATCGCTGCCTCGCAGGAAATCGTGGTGTCGCCGCCGGAGGATGCGCCGCTCTCGGCAGCACACTGGCGGCTGATGGCGGTGCTCGTGGTCGCGCTGGTCATCGACGTGATGAAACCGGCCAGCCTCGGCTTCACGCTGCCCGGGATGAAGAGCGAATACGCGATCGGCCAGGCCTACGCCTCGTGGCTGCCGCTGTCGGCGCTGGCGGGGACGGTCGTCGGCTCGATTTTGTGGGGCGCGATCGCGGACATCTACGGGCGAAAGGCCTCGATCCTGCTTTCGGCGGTGTTCTTCGTCGGCACCTCGATCTGCGGGGCGATGCCTTCGTTCGCGTGGAACCTGGGGATGTGCTTCATGATGGGGGCGGCGGCGGGAGGCATGCTTCCGGTGACGTATGCGCTCCTCGCCGAGATGATGCCGAGCAAGCATCGCGGCTGGAGCCTGGTGCTGGTCGGCGGGCTCGGCTCGATCGGGGGTTATTTCGCAGCAAGCGCAGCGGCGGCGCTGCTCGAGCCGATCTATTCGTGGCGCATACTGTGGCTGCTCAACCTGCCGACCGGATTGATCCTGGTGATGCTGGGCGGCTTCATTCCCGAATCGGCCAAGTTCCTGCTCGCGCGCGGACGCAAGGAAGAGGCGCGGCGAGTGATGGCGCGCTTCGGTGCAGAAGCGCGCGCGACGCGGGCCGACGAGGTGCGCGAGCTCGCCCGCGGCAAGGCCACGGCGCTCACCGGCCAGGCGTTCTTCGGCAAGCTGTTGGCGCTGAGCCTGGCCGCGACTTGCTACGGCCTCGTCAACTTCGGCCTGCTGCTGTGGCTTCCGGCCGATCTCGTCGACAAGGGTTACGAGATGAAGCTGGTCAGCACGCTGCTGGCCGAATCCGCGCTGATCGCGCTGCCGACGATCTTCATCGCCGCCTGGGCGTACAGCCGATGGAGCACGAAGTGGTCGGTGGCGGGATCGATCGGGGTGACGATCGTCGGGTTGCTCCTGCTGCTGCGGCTCGAGATCGCCGGGCAGGGCAGTCCCGTCATTCCCGTCGCGCTGCTCATCATCGGCACGAACGCGATGATCGCGATGCTGCTACCCTATACCGCCGAGAGCTTCCCGCTACGCATCCGCGGAAGGACGACGGGCACCGTTGCCGCGTGCAGCAAGGCCGGCGGGTTGATTGCGCAGGTCCTGGCGGTGATGGCCCTGGTGCCGGCTCTCGGGCTGGTATCGGTGGCGATCCTGTTCCCCACGGCTGCGGCGCTGGGGCTGGTTGCCTGGTACGGGAAGGAGACGCGGGGGCGGGACTTGCGCGATCTCGATCCCGACGGCCATACCTTCGACGCCACCGGCATCTAGGCGAGCTTTGTCGTAAGTTCCTCCAGCGTGGGGCGATCCGCCTGCCAGTAGCGAGCGAAACGTCCCTGCGGACCGAAGAGGGCGCTGGCGATCCCGCTGCGCCCTTCGCTTTGCCACAGCGCCCGCAGTTCGCCCGCCATCGGATCGTCCACCGGCCTCACCTCGCCGCGCACGTGGCGCAGCCAGGCGGCGAGCGCTTCGAGGATGGCCGGGCAGCGCCGGCCTTCGGCCTGATGGAAGGCCAAGGTTTCCAGCCAGCGCTGCGGGATCTTCTGGCTGCCGTCCATCGCGATCTGGATCAGGCGGTGGTTGAGCGCGGGATCGGCGAAGCGGGCGAGAAGCGCATCGGCGTAAGCGCCGATGTCCTGGCCCGGCGCGGCAGTGAAGCTGGTTGCCGCCTCCTGCCGCATCAGGCGCTCGATCAGCGGGCGCAGCGCGGGATCGGCGATGGCCTGGTGGACGAACTCGTGCCCGCGCTCGAGGCCGAGATGGGCGAGCGCCGAGTGTGCTCCGTTGAGCATGCGTAGCTTGGCGGTTTCGTAGGGTGCGACGTTGCTCACCAGCTCTGCGCCGAGCTTCTCCCAGGCTGGGCGGGGGCCGGCGAAGCGGTGTTCGATGACCCACTGGCTGAAGCGCTCGGTGAAGACAGCGCCTTCGTCGCGCAGGCCGAGGCGTTGCTCCAGCGTGTCGAGATCGGCGGGCGTGGTGGCGGGGACGATGCGGTCGACCATCGTCGCCGGACAAGTGCATTCGGCGGCGAACCAGCCTGCCAGCGCCGAGGAACGGGCGGCGAGATATTCGCCGAGCAGGGTTTCGAGCTGTCGGCCGTTCTCGGCGAGGTTGTCGCACGAGAGGAGGGTCAGGCCGGGGAGGCCCGCCGCATGGCGCCGCGCGAGCGCCTCGGCGAGGAGGGGGTAGAAGCCGCCCTCGGCCAGCGACGGATCGAGGCTGTCGCCGAGGCCGCGGCAGTAGCCTTTCTCGGTCACCGCGAAGCTGACGATCGCGCACTCCGGTGCGGCGATGCGTGCGACGATCGTTTCGCGATTGCGCCCCGCCACGAGAACTTCGCGCACTGAGCCGATCAGCCGCGTGGCCGATTCGCCGCCGCTGCGCTCGGTGAGGGTATAGAGACCGTCCTGCGGATTGAGCTGATCGGCGACGGTGGAGGAGCGCAAGGAGACGCCGGCGATCGCCCAGTCTCGCTCCCCGGAATCCATCGCACGGTCGGTGTACCAGGCTTCGTGCGCGCGGTGGAAGGCGCCGATGCCGAAGTGGACGATGCCGGTCGCTTGCGCGGTGCGGTCGTAGGAGAAGCCGGCGACGTGCGGCGGGAGGCGATGGAGGGTGGACGAGGAGAGCCGCATCAAAGCCCCTCCCCTTCAGGGGAGGGGTTGAGGTGGGGGCTGTCGGGCAAGCGCGGCGTTGGCGGACATGCCCCACCCCCGCCCCCTCCCCTGAAGAGGAGGGGGGAAAGCGCGTCCCGCTTCACAACCGGTACGCCTGCTTCGCGAGGTCGTAAGCCAGCGCCCGCGCCACATCGTGCGCTTCGTCGAGCTCGAGCCGATGCTCGGCAACCAGTTCGGCCAAGAAGCCGCAGTCGATGCGCCGGGCGAGATCGTGGCGGGCGGGGATCGACAGGAACGCGCGCGTATCGTCGTTGAAACCGACGGTGTTCCAGAAGCCGGCGGTCTCGGTGGTCATGCGGCGGAAACGGCGCATGCCTTCGGGGCTGTCGTGGAACCACCAGGCGGGGCCGAGGCGCAGGCAGGGATAGTGGCCGGCAAGCGGCGCCAGCTCGCGCGCATAGGCGCTTTCGTCGAGGGTGAAGAGGATCAGCGTGAAGCCGGCCTCGTTGCCGAAGCGGTCGAGCAGCGGCTTGAGCGCATTGACGTAATCGGTCCGCGTCGGGATGTCGGCGCCCTTGTCGCGGCCGAAGCGGGCGAAGAGGTCGCGGTTGTGATTGCGGAAGCTGCCCGGGTGGAGCTGCATGACGAGACCGTCGTCCTGGCTCATCGCGGCCATTTCCGTGAGCATCTGGCCGCGGAACAGCTCGGCTTCGGCGGGGGAGACATCGCCCGCCACCACTTTGCCGAACAGGGCCTCCGCTTCCCTGGCCGAGAGGTCGGCGGTTTGCGCTGTCGGATGGCCGTGGTCGGTGCTGGTCGCGCCCATTTCGGCGAAGAAGGCGCGGCGCTGACGGTGCGCGGCGAGATAGCCATTCCAGGTGCGGCAGTCCTCGCCGGTTAGCTTTGACAGGAGATCGAGATTCTCCTGGAAGCCCTCGAATTCGGGATCGACGACCGGGTCGGGGCGGTAGGCGGTGATCACGCGCCCGCTCCAGCCGCGCTCGCGGATGGTGCGGTGGTGGTCGAGCGGGTCGAGCGGGCTTTCGGTGGTGGCGATGGCTTCGATGTCGAAGCGCTCGAACAGCGCCCGGGGCCGGAACTCAGGCCGCTGCAGCGCGTCGGTGATCGTGTCGAAATAGAGGTCGGCGGTCTCCGCTTGGAGCCGTACGTCGATGCGGAAGGCTTCGGCAAAGACCCAGTCGAGCCAGATGCGGGAAGGTGTGCCGTGGAACAGATGATAGCGCTCGGCAAAGAGGCGCCAGGCCGCGCGCGGGTCCGCCTCGCCGATCAGCGCTTCGAGCGGCACTCCTTGCGAATAGAGCATGCGCAGCAGGTAGTGGTCGGGCTGGAGCAGCAGCGCGGCGGCGTTACTGAACGGTTCGTCCTCCGCGAACCAGGCCGGGTCGGTGTGGCCGTGCGGGCTGACGATCGGCAGGCCCGCCACTTCGCCATAGAGTTCGCGCGCGATGGCCCGCACGCCGGGGTCGGCCGGGAACAGGCGATCGGGATGCAGTTCGAGCTTGCGGGGCAGCGTGTCTCTCCAGCTTGTGTTTTGACCGGCTCTATCGCAATGATAGCGCTAACGCGAAAGGGGTTTGGGGCATGAGGATTACGTCGGCAAGGGTGATCGTGACGTGCCCCGGCCGCAATTTCGTGACGCTCAAGATCGAGACCGACGCCGGCGTGACCGGCATCGGCGACGCGACGCTCAACGGGCGTGAGCTGGCGGTCGCCTCATACCTTGCCGACCACGTGATCCCCTGCCTGATCGGCATGGACCCGCAGCGGATCGAGGACGTGTGGCAGTATCTCTATCGTGGGGCGTACTGGCGGCGCGGGCCGGTGACGATGAGTGCGATCGCCGCGGTCGACACCGCGCTGTGGGACATCAAGGGCAAGCTGGCCGGAATGCCCATTTACCAGCTTCTCGGCGGGCGCAGCCGCGACCGGGTGCTGGTCTATGGCCACGCCAATGGTCGCGATCTCGAAGAGACGGTCGACGCAGTCGGCAAATACATCGACATGGGATACCGCGCGATCCGCGCACAGAGCGGCATCCCCGGCATCGACAAGGCTTATGGCATCGGGCGCGGCGACATGTACTACGAACCGGCCGATGCGCGCCTGCCGACGCAGACGGTGTGGGATACGCCGAAGTACCTGAACTTCGTGCCCAAGCTGTTCGAGAAGCTGCGCGATACTTACGGCTTCGAGCGCGAGCTGCTCCACGACGTGCACCACCGGCTGACGCCGAACGAAGCGGCGCAGCTCGGCAAGGCGCTGGAACCCTACCGGCTGTTCTGGATGGAGGACTGCACGCCGGCCGAGAACCAGGACGCGTTCCGCCACATCCGCCGCCATACCACCACGCCGCTCGCCGTGGGAGAAGTGTTCAACACGATCTGGGACTGCAAGCAGCTGATCGAAGAGCAGCTGATCGACTATATCCGCGCCACCGTGGTCCATGCGGGCGGGATCACCCACTTGCGGCGCATTGCCGATCTCGCGGCGCTGTACCAGGTGCGCACCGGCAGCCACGGGGCGACGGACCTCAGCCCGGTGTGCATGGGCGCGGCGCTGCACTTCGACACCTGGGTGCCCAACTTCGGCATCCAGGAATACATGCGCCACACTGAGGAAACCGACGCGGTGTTCCCGCACGATTACCGCTTCGAGGACGGCTACCTGATCTGCGGCGAAGCGCCGGGCCACGGGGTCGAAATCAACGAAGCGCTGGCAGCCAAGTACCCCTACAATCCCGCCTGCCTGCCGGTCGCCCGACTGGAGGACGGGACCTTGTGGAACTGGTAAATGGGGACCGGGGGGTGAGCAGCAGCCGGATCGTATGCCTGGGCGAGGCGATGGTCGAATTGACCCCGCGTCAAGGCCGCTGGGACGTCCATTATGGCGGCGACACGCTCAACGTCGCGCTGCACCTCACCCGACTGGGCTTCGACGTCGCTTACCTGACCGCGCTGGGGAGCGATCCGTTCGCCGGACCGATGCGGCAGGCGTGGGGCCGCGAAGGCATGGACGTGTCGCTGGTCCTGACCGAGCCCGGGCGAACCACCGGGCTCTACAGCATCGCCACCGATGAAAACGGCGAGCGGACTTTCGCATACTGGCGCGGCGAAAGCGCGGCGCGGCGGTTGTTCCATGCAGAGGGCGTAGAACGGGCGCTGGAGGCCGCGCGGGAGGCGGACTTGCTGTTCTTCTCGCTGATCTCGCTGGCCATCCTGCCCGATGAGGGGCGCGAAGCGGTCCTGGCGCTGGCGCGAGAGGTTTGCGATCGAGGAGGCAAAGTGGCTTTCGACGGCAATTATCGGCCGCGCCTGTGGCCGGATGCCGCGACCGCGAGACTCTGGCGGGACCGGGCCGCCGCCGCGGCGACGTTCGGACTTCCCTCGCTGGAGGACGAGATGCGCCTCGACGCCAGCGAATCCGCCGAGACGATCCGCAAGCATTGGCTAACCTTAGGCTGCCGCGAGGTGGTGGTGAAGGCCGGCGCGGACGGGATCGTGCTGCCTGACGGAACGCTCGCCCCGCCCGAAGCCCGGTTGCATGCTCTCGATACCAGCGGCGCCGGAGATGCTTTCGACGCCGGCTACCTGGGCGCGCGTTTGCGCGGGCTGACGCCCGAGCGGGCGGCCGCGCATGGCCAGCGGCTCGCCGCCTGGACGGTCATGCGTCACGGCGCGATCCCGGAACGCGACCACGCGGCGCCTTACGCGGCGATGGCCGCCGAATCGACACAAGGAGCAAGGCCGGCATGAACTCAAGACGCCTGATCCTCGCGCCTCTGGCGTTTGCGCTGTGCCTCCCGGGCACCGCTGCCGGGGCAAGCACACCGGTCATCAGTGCCGCGCCGGATGGTACTCCGGTGGCTTGCCACGGTCCGCTTTCCGTGAAGGACGGCAAGATCGTCGGCGCGCATGGGCAGCCGGTGACTTTGCGCGGGATGAGCCTGTTCTGGTCACAGTGGGCGCCGCAGTACTACGCGGCGGAGACGGTCGACTGGCTGGCCAAGGACTGGAAAGTCGATGTCGTTCGCGCGGCCATTGCCGCGGAAGGCGAGGACAGCGCTCTCCACCATTTCGATCGAGAGCTGGCCAAAGCGAGCACGGTGATCGAGGCAGCGGTGGCAACCGGGCTCTACGTGATCGTCGACTGGCACGCGCACCGCGCCTACCCGGACCAGGCGGAGCGCTTCCTGACCGCCATCGCGGAAAAGTACGGGCACTTGCCGAACCTGATCTACGAGCCGTTCAACGAGCCGCTGCGCGACGGGGTCGACTGGTCGCGCGACGTGAAGCCCTATCACGAGCGAATCATCGCCGCGATCCGCGGCATCGATCCCGACAACCTGGTGATCGCCGGCAACCCGAGCTGGAGCCAGGATATGGACATCGCGGCGGCCGATCCGCTGACCACCAGCAACACCGCCTATACGCTGCACTATTATGCCGGCACCCACCGCCAGGATCTGCGCGACAAGGGCGACGCGGCGCTGGACAAAGGCCTCGCCTTGCTCATCACCGAGTTCGGGACGGTTGAGGCGACGGGAGACGGGCCGCTGGACTACGCAGAAAGCGAGCGGTGGTGGGACTGGGCGGAAGAGCGGAACATCGGCTGGATGGCCTGGTCCATCGGCGACAAGGACGAGAGCAGCGCTGCGCTCAAGCCGGGCACGAAGCTGTCGGGATGGACGGAAGAGGACCTGACCGAATCCGGCAAGCTGCTGCGCGCCAAGCTTCGCGAAATGGCCGGCACTAATCCGGCTTGTCACAGCGGAGCGACCGTCATACGTTAGCGCTAACATCATGGCGGCAAGCCGCGACAAAGCGGCGCCCAGGGAGGGATGAATGGAGAGCACGTCGCGGAGCACCGTGAATACGGCGCTGATCG
>JAJUJV010000055.1 GCA_029265155.1 Altererythrobacter sp.
GGTCCATAGTGAGACCGTCCTCCCCCAAAAGGAAGCGCAGCCCGATCATGGCGCCGGGTCCACGCGGAACTGCGATGGCTAAAGCGGGGGGAAGGGGGGCGCAAGCCCTAACCGGCGGCGGGCGGGGGAGCGTTAGTGTTCCCAGCCGAGGCCTTCACGGTTGGCCAGGGGTTCCCCGTCGAGGAATAGGGGCACAAAGCCCCGCGCCTCCACTGCGCCGATACGCGTTGCCGACACCGGCGGACAGCGCCCGGCCGGAAGCGTAAAGAGCAATTCGTAGTCGTCACCCCAGCGCAAGGCGTCGAGCCGGCGCGTCTCCGGCGCAGCAATCGGAACGGCGCCGCTGTCGATCGTGATGGAAACGCGGCTCGCTTCGGCCAGCCGCCAAGCATCGATGAGAAGCCCGTCCGAGACATCCATCATCGCGGTGACGAGCGGAGCGAGCGCTTGCCCCTCCGCAAGCCGGGCCATCGGCCGCCGATAGGCGGTGCTGTCGGCGCCGGTCGCGTCGCGTAGCGCTTCGAAGCCGAGCATGGCCGCGCCGACCTCGCCGGTCAGCCAGAGCGTATCGCCCGGCTGCGCCCCGCTACGAGCGGGCACAGGCCGGCCAGCAGCGCGCCCGATTGCGGTGAGGCCGAACGAGCGCGGCGCGCCGCCGTGCACGGTATCGCCGCCCAGTAGCGGGACGCCGTAGTGCTCCAGCACTTCGGCTAGTCCTTCAGCAAAGCGCTCCTGACCGTTGCCCAGCATGAAGCCGAGCAGCACGCCAAGCGGTTCTGCCCCCTTGGCAGCCAAGTCCGAAAGATTGGTGGCGACAAGCTTCCAAGCGACATCCGCCCAGTCGGCACTGGGCAGAAAGTGCACGTTTTCCACCAGCATGTCGTGCGTCAGGATGATCGTTTCGCCCCCGACTTCGAGCACGGCGGCATCGTCGGCGAGACCGCGCGCGGCCGGATGATGGGCGAGGGCCCGCAAGCTGTCGATGAAAGCGGACTCGCCGCTCAACGCACCGCCTTGGCGACGGCGTCGAGCACGCCGTTGACGAATTTCGCCTCACGCTCTTCAAAGAACGCGTGCGCGACATCGACGTACTCGCTGATCGCCGTCGCGGTCGGCACATCGGCGCGGGCGAGCAGTTCGTAGGTGCCGGCGCGCAGGATCTGCAGCATGGTTTTGTCGAGCCGCTTCAGGCTCCAGCCTTCGGCGAGCTTGGTTTCAAGCAACGCATCGATCTCTTCCTCGCGCGCATCCACGCCGCTGACGATGTCGTCGAAGAAGGAGACTTCCGCGTCGGCATACTGGATGTCCTCGATTTCGCGACCGAGCCGATGCTGGTGAAACTCGTCGAGCAGCCTGGCGAGGTGGGTGTCCTCCATCTGCCGCTGGTAAAGCGCCTGGACGGCTGCCAACCGGGCCGCGGCGCGGGAGCGTGAACGCGCAGGTGTGCTCATTTCAGCCGCAGTTCCACGGATTTCGCGTGGGCGGGAAGTCCTTCGACCTCCGCGAGAGCCACGGCCGCAGGGCCGATCTTCGCCAGCGAGGCGGCATCCATCGAAATGAAACTGGTCCTTTTCATGAAGTCGAGCACCGACAGTCCGCTGGCGAAACGCGCGCGGCGGCCGGTCGGCAGGACGTGGTTGGGGCCGGCGACGTAATCGCCGACCGCTTCGGGTGTGAGGCGGCCGAGGAACACACTGCCGGCATGGCGAAGCTGCGCGAACAGAGCTTCGGGATGGTCAACCGCCAACTCGACGTGCTCGGCGGCCAGGCGATTGGCGAGAGCAGGCGCCTCGGCGAGGTCGGAGACGACCAGCAGAACGCCGTTGGCATCCCAGCTCTGCCGCGCGACCTTTTCGGTCGAGAGCATCGCGCACTGCACGTCGACCCGGTCCTCGACCTGATCGGCGAAGGCGGCATCGTCGGTGATCAGGATCGACTGCGAGGACGGATCGTGCTCGGCCTGACTGAGCAGGTCGGCAGCGATCCAGTCGGGATCGTTCTGGCCGTCGGCAATGACCAGGATTTCGCTCGGACCCGCGACCATGTCGATGCCGACCACGCCGAACAACTGGCGCTTGGCTTCGGCGACATAGTCGTTGCCAGGACCGGTGATCACGTCGACGCGGCGGATGCGCTCGGTTCCATAGGCGAGGGCGGCGATCGCCTGCGCACCGCCGACCCGCCAGATCTCGTCCACACCGGCAATATGCGCTGCTGCCAGAACGAGCGGGTTGAGCTGCCCTTTCGGCGTCGGCGTCACTACCGCCAGCCGCTCGACCCCGGCGACTTTGGCCGGGATGGCGTTCATCAGCAGCGACGAGGGGTAAGCCGCGCGTCCGCCGGGGACGTATAGCCCGGCGGCATCGACCGGATGCCACCTCGCGCCGAGACGAACGCCTGCGTCATCGATGAAATCGCGATCGGCGGGCAACTGCTCCTGGTGATAGGCCCGGATACGGCTGGCGGCGAGATCGAGCGCCTCGCGCAGCCGGGGCTCGAGCGCCTCGTATGCGGCACGGCAATCCTCCAGCGGGACCCGCCAATCTTCCTCATGCGCGAGCGTGTGACGGTCGAACCGCTCGGTGAACTCGGCCAGCGCCTCGTCGCCGCGCGCGCGGACTTCGCCGAGGATGCCGGCCACCGTGCGGGATACGTCATCGCCGCTTTCCCGGCGGCCATCGACGAGGCGGGCGAACTTCTTCTCGAAATCCGCATCCTGGGTGGAGAGGCGCAGCATCAGGCGGCGTCCTGATCGGCCAGCGCGCGGAAGCGCTCGACTAGCGCCGCGACCCGCGGCTCGGTCTTCAGGGCCGCACGGTTGACGATCAGCCGCGCCGAAACGGGCATGATCACGTCGGTTTCGACCAGGCCGTTCTCGGCCAGGGTTCGGCCGGTCGAGACCAGGTCGACGATCCGCAGCGACAGGCCCAGTGAAGGCGCAAGCTCCATTGCGCCGTTGAGCTTGACGCATTCGGCCTGGATGCCTTGGCGTTCAAACCAGCGGCTGGTGATGCTGGGATACTTGGTCGCGACCCTGAGGTGACTGGCGCGGCCCGCGCTATAGGCGGCGCCGTCCTTCGGCTCGGCCACTGAGAGACGGCAATGGCCGATGTCGAGATCGACCGGCGCGTAGAGCTCCGAATAGTCGAATTCCTCGATCACGTCGGAGCCGACGATCCCGGCCTGCGCAGCGCCGAATGCAACGAAAGTCGCGACGTCGAAAGCGCGCACCCGTATGATCCGCATGTCGGGATCTTCGGCGGCGAAGCTCAGCGCGCGGTTGGCCTTGTCGTGGAACGCGGCTTCGGGCACCACGCCGGCGCGCGCCATCACTGGCAGAGCCTCGTCGAGGATGCGGCCCTTGGGCACGGCGAAAGTCAGCGGCGGGGACATGGCGCGGGCATCTAGGCACCCGGACGGGAAAGGGCAACGGCATTGGCTCAGCGGCCGCTGATGGAAATCACCGACGTGCGCGAGGCGATCGCCTGGCAGGCCGACCATGCCGAGCGCGCTGCGGCGCCGCGAACGGCGCGCGTCATTCGCGGCGAGCTGGCGATCCTGGACACCGATACCGAGCTGGGCGGAAGGATCGGGAACTGGCCCGGGCTTAGTCTGGAGGACGCGCTACCGTTGCGGGTCGCGGCCGGGTTCCACTGGCTCCATCTGACGGGCGCGGACCGGCGGCTCGAGCGGGTCTATTCGGGCGAGTTGACGGACCAGGCGATCATCGACGGCTTGGTGGCGGCCATCGCCATCGAATGGGACGCCAAGCTGCTGCCCTGGCTCGACCATCCGCCGCAGACCAACGAGGCCGGCCGCTCGGCCAGCATCATGGCCGGGCTGCTGTGGCTTTCGGAGCGGCTCGGCCCGCGCTTCGAGCTCAACGAGATCGGCGCCAGTGCCGGCGTCAACACGATGATGGAGCGGTATTTCTACGACCTTGGCGGGGTGACGGTCGGGCCGGAGGAATCGCCGATGCGGATCGTGCCCGAATGGCGCGGACCCCCTCCGCCGCGCGGGGAAGTGGAGATCGTTTCGATCCGCGGCTGCGATGTCGCCCCTGTCGACCTGTCGAACCCGACTGAAGCGCTGCGCCTCAAGGCCTACGTCTGGTCGGATGCGACCGAGCGGATGGGGCGGCTCGACGCAGCCGCGCGGCTCGCAGCGGAGCAGCCGCCGCGCCTCGAACGCAAGGATGCCGGGGACTTCGTGCGCGAACGTCTTGCCGCGCCCCAGGACAGCGGCGTCACGCGCGTGCTCTATCATTCGGTGATGTGGCAATACCTGCCGCAGACGACGCGACGCGCGATCACCGAGGCGATGGAACAGGCCGGAGCGAAAGTCAGCCTCGACCGGCCGCTCGCCTGGATCCGCCTTGAAACCAACCGCGCGACGTTCCGGCACGAGCTGACCCTGCGGTTCTGGCCGGGTGGCGGCGAGCCGGTGCTGCTGTCTGAAGCGCATCCGCACGGCGCCTGGGTGGAGTGGCGAGGGGCAGGGGACGGCGAACAGGACCCGTCCTGATCGGGACGCATACCGTCGTGGCGCGGCTGGAACTTCCGCGAGGGCGGGAGCATTCCCAGGCACATGGTGGCGTTTCACATCGGCACTTATGCGAAGGACGGCGGGAAGGGGCTCGTGCCCGTGGAGCTGGACCGGGAAAGCGCTGTAGCCGGCGAACCCTTTACCGGGGCGGCGAATGCGTCGTTCGGCGTCCATTCGGTACGCCACGAACTCACCTACCTGGTGGACGAGCAGGAGGAGGGGGCGATCACCGTTCTGCGCCGCGATGCCAGCGGCTGGCAAAGCGCCGCGCGGGTTCCGTCGAGAGGTGACGCGCCTTGTTATCTTGCACTCGACGCTGCCGAGGCGCGGCTGGCCGTGGCGAACTACGCGAGCGGCAACGTGGCGCTGTTCGATCTGGGCCAAGATGGCATTCCGCGAGCGGCCGGCGAGTTCCAGTCGCACGGTAGCGGCCCCAACACGGAGCGGCAGGAGGGGCCGCACGCGCACTGCGTCCGGTTCTCTCCCGACGATGCAGCGCTTTACGTCGTCGATCTCGGGGCGGACCGGGTCTGGCGGATATCCGTTGAGACGAGTGGGATGGGCGAAGCGTCGGTCGCCTGGCAAGCGACTGCCGGCATGGGCCCGCGGCACTTGCTGTTCCACCCGGGCGCGCCGCTCGCAGTACTGCTGAGCGAACTGAGCAGTGAGTTGGCGCTTCTGGCTGTCGATGGCGAACGGCTGCGGCCGGTGGGGGTGCTGTCGACCGCTCCGGAGGGCTTCACGGGCGAGAACCTCGGCGGACACCTGGCGACGAATGCGGCCGGCGACCGCGTCTATGTGTCCAACCGCGGGCACAATTCGATCGCCGTGTTCGCCCTCGATGCCGATGGAGGCGAACTGACGTTGCTGCAGCATGTCGAGAGCGGCGGTGAGCATCCCCGGCACTTCATCGTGTTCGAAGACGAGCGCCTGTTGATTGCGGCGCACGAGAAGGATGGACGGATCGAAGCTTTCGAAATCGTAGGAGACGGCACGCTCGCGCCCTTGAGGCGGGGTATCACCGTGCCGGGTGCCTGCTTTGTGTTGCCCGATCCGGCCCGTCAAACCCAGGCGCGTTGAGGACGAGCGGTCAGCCTGGCAGTGTCTTGCGCATCCGATGGCTGCCGGCGCCGTAAGCAGCGCCGTCGTCCTGATCCACGTAGGCGAAGCCTCGCGCCGCCCAGTAGCTGTCCGCGCCGTGGACCGCGGTAAGCGTCACGTCCGCAAAGCCGGCGGCACGGGCGCCGCGTTCCACCAGGTCCAGCCCGCTGCGGCCAGCGCCGGTTCCGCGCGCGGCCGGCAGAAGCGCGAGATCGTGGAGATAGTATGTCTCGCCGGGCTGGGGCAGCGATCCGATCAGTTGGCCCAACTCAGGGGAGGAGCGGCGCGTCCAGGGATGGCTGACGAGATAGCCGGCGAGCGCGCCGTCCTGTTCGAGCACGAAGCAGCCGCCGGGGTAGAGTGACAGCCTTTCGCGGTAGACTTCGGCGGGTTCGGTGAAGCGGCCGTGCACGGCATCGGAGATCGCCGCGACGCCGGCGATGTCGCCGGCCTCCATCGCCCGCCAGACATTCTGGGTCATGTCCATATCTGTGCGGCAAGCCCTCCGGCTTGAGAAGCGAAAATGGGGCCTATAGGAACAGCGGATGGAATTCCTCAGCGCAAGCACCTCTTTCGCGGACGAACTGCTCCAGCGCACGTCGAGCACGGCGCGGGTGCAACAGATGGTGCAGCTGTCGCTGACGCCGGTATTTCTGCTGGCGGCGATCGGTGCGGTGCTGAACGTGATGAACCAGCGCCTGACCTGGATCGTCGACCGCGTCCACGCGCTGGAGCGGATGGCGGAATCCGAGCTTCACACACGCGACATCGAAAGCCTGCCGGTGCTGCGGCAGCGGCGCAGGTATGCGCACACCGCAATCAATCTGAGCACGGCCGCCGGCCTGCTGATCTGTGCCGTCGTCGGCTTGACGTTCGTGAGCGCCTTCGTGCGCCCGGCGCTGGGCTCCATTGTCGCGATGTGCTGGATCGTGGCGATGACGCTGGTGTTCGGTTCGCTGCTTTCGTTCCTGCTGGAAACCCGGCTTGCGACCAAGTCGATCGTCGATACGCGGCGGCTTTCACGCCGGCTGTTGCGGCGCCGGAACGACGAGGACGAAAGCGAGCCGCCGCCGGATCAGGAATAGCCGACGGTCCGCCGCTCGTCGGAAAAGCAGGCTCGGAAGCCTCCGAGATCGTGAGCGAAGGCGCCGCCCTAGGCGGGGCTTACTCGCTGTCGAGCTCCGGATAATGGCGGAAGATGCCGTCCTGATTGAACTCCAGCCGGCGGTCGGAGGCAAGATAGGCTTCGACGCTATCGAGCTCCAGGACCGACTGACGACAGAGTTCGAGGCGCGGGTAGTCGAGCGAGCGCATCTGGTTGGGGAACATGTAGTCGAGCCCTTCCATCACCTGGAAAAGCGAGGTGTCGACGTGGGTCCAGTGGTCGCCGAGCACGAAGGGCCCGCCGTGGTGCTCGAGCGCGGCTTCGAAGTGGTCGAGGAACCTGGGGATGCGCGTTTCGCGGAACTGGTGCGCGGCTTCGAAGGCCGCGTCCATCTGCTCCTGGTAGTAGAGGTTGCCCGATATCGGATGATGGACCGAATGGACCTCCGCGACGATGTCCGAGATGTCGAGCTGGAGCTGGATCAGGTGGAGATCGGTCTCGAGGTCGCCGGCGCCGAAGTCGTGCCGGTCGGCGAGGACGGCGAGGATGTGCGCGGTCTGGCCGATGCAGAGATCATCGTCGATGACGAGGTAGGGCGGGGCGAACGGCCTGAAGCCGGTGCGGCTGGCCATGTCTTCGACCAGCGCTTCGGCGCCACGTTCGCGGGCCATGTCTTCGTATTCGACCTCGGCGGCTTCGAGCGCGAGGCGGATGAACTCGCCGCGGCCGGGGACGTCGGGCCAGTACCAGAGTTGGTAGCTCATGCGGCGGCTTCCCCTGGCGCGAAGGCGCGGATGGCGAGCGCGTGGACGCGGTTGCCCGGAATGTCGCCGAGCGCGCGGTTGACGAGGCGCTGGCGCTGAAGCCGGTTCTGGCCGGCGAAGGCTGCGCTCTCGATGACGACGGTGAAGTGCGATTCGCCGCTGCCATCATCGCCGGCATGGCCGTGGTGGCGTGCGCTGTCGTTGATCACTTCGAGGCGGGTCGGGGCGAACGCCTCCTGCAGCAGGGTTTCGATCTCTCGTGCGACGGTTCCGGTCATCGGTGTTCTCCGGGGGTTTTCATGAGGGTCGACTATCACCATCCTAAAGCGAATGCGCCCACAGAAGTTTCATGGACGGTACGAGCAGGAAGGGCGCGATTGCGATGCGCCGGGTTGCCGCGAGCCGGGCGAATTCCGCGCGCCGGGTTCGCGTGGGCCGAGCTTCGACGGCCCCGGCGAGTGGCGCTGGATGTGCCTGGAGCACGTGCGCGAGTTCAACGCCGGCTACGACTGGTTCGAAGGGATGAGCGCGGAGGAGATCTTCGCCGCGCAGTCGCCGATCGCCGGCTGGGAGCGCGAAAGCCGCGCCTTCCGCCCGGGTGCCGGCGCGGTGCCGCGCTGGGCCGACTTCGACGATCCGCTCGATGCGATCGGGGCGCGGGCTTCGGAAATCCGACGCCGCGCCGGCAACCAGCAGCAGATGGTCCGCTTCACCCCGAGTGAGCGCGAGGCGTTGGGCGTGATGGGCCTGGGCCCGGAAACCGACCGCGCCGAGCTGCGCAAGCGTTACTCGGCCTTGGTCCGCCGCTACCACCCGGACCGTAACGGCGGCGACCGCAGCCATGAGGCGCTGTTGCAGCGGGTGGTCGAGGCCTACCAGTTGCTGCGGAAGGCGGCGGCGTTCGCCTGAGCGCCACCGCTTCGCTTCGGCATGTCTAGACCGAAGCGCCGTCGAACTCGCCGATCTCCAGCTTGGACAAATCGCATTCGGGGACGCAGCGCAAGTTGATCTCGACCATGGCAGCACCGTTTGGCGCTTCGCCTTCGGCGAACGGGGCGCATCCGCAATCGGCGCAGAACTGGTGGCGGATCTTGTGCTTGTTGAAGGTGTATTCGCGTACTTTGCCTTCGGGCTTGTTGAACGCCACCTTGTCGGCGCTGGTGAAGTGATGAATGTTGCCCTTGCGGCGGCAGATGGAGCAGTTGCAGGTCATGCCCTGGGTAGGCAGTTCCTCGTCGACCGTCGCGCTGAGGGCGCCGCAATGGCAGCTGCTGGTGTAGGTCATCCTTCGCTCCCGGTGTCGTTTGCCTGCATTTCCGCGATCAGCGCGCTGTCGATCGCCTTGGCGGCCTGGTAGGCTTCACGTTTGCGGACGCGTTCGGCATAGGCCGCGAGGCTGTCGCGCGCGGGAATGGTGCCGAACACGAGGCCCCAATCGACCGCGCTGCCGACATAGACGTCGGCCATCGTGAAGCGCGTCCCGCAGACGTAATCGTGCGAGGCGAACCAGCCCTCGAGCGCGTCGATGGTCTTGTCGTAGTTGCCGAACCCGACGGCGATTTCCTGCTTCTCGTCAGGGTTCCAGCCATAGGCCTTGTTAGTCACAGCCTGCTCGAGCGGGCCGGCGGCGAAGAACAGCCAGCGGAAGTAGTCGGCCTTCTCGTGCTCGCGCGGTAGCATCTCGGGCGCGGACATCTCGGCGAGGTAATGGCACACCGCCGCCGCCTCGCTGACCGCGTGATCGTGCCCGCCGTGATGATGGACGATCGTCGGCAGCTTGCCCATGGGGTTGGCGTCGAGCAGCGCCTGGGGCTTGTCGACCCAGTCGACGAAAACCGGCTCGTAATCGGCGTTTGCCTCGTGAAGCGCCCAGCGGGCGATCTGCGCCCGCGACATTGGATTGAAGAAGAAAGTGTACTCGGCCATCGCTCTGTCTCCTGCCGTTCATCCCAAACCGCCCCGACAGAACAAATCAGAAACGCAAGAAGTAAGAAAGGCTTTTCTGCCGGCCTTATAAGGCCTCGCAGAGCGCCTTGAGCTGGTCGGCGCACGCACCCCAGCCGGCTTCGAAGCCCATTTCCTCGTGCTGTCGGCGGGCTTCGTCGGTCCAGTGACGGGCGCGCGCGGTGTAGCGGGTGCCGCTTCCCTCGGGCGCGATTTCCCAGAAACCGATCATCATCGGGCCCGTCGGCTCGAAATCGCCGTCCTCGCCGAGCACGGCGGCGTCGGTGGTGACGAAGCGGCGGCCTTCATCGAACGCCAGATAGATGCCCTTTTGCGGCATGACTTCGCCGTCGGGGCCGTAGAAGGTCGTCTCGCAGCGGCCGCCGGCGCGGCGGTCCTGGTGGTCGACCTCGGCGCGCCAGGGGGCGGGGCAGAACCATTCGGACTGCCGGTTGACCATGGCGTCCCAGACCTTCGCGGGCGGGGCGTCGATGTAGCGGGTGACGCTGAGTTCGCGGGGATCGGTCATGGCAGGTTTTTCCTCGTCAATCCCGATCGGGCGCGCCGAGCGGGAAGAAGGGGCGGTAGGGGCGCGCATCCTCGACGCAGCGCTCCACCTCGGGCAGCGCGAGCAGCTCGGCGCGCAAGGCGGCGAGGCGGGGGCGGCTGGGGCCGATCGGCTCGACCCAGTCAGCGTAGAACAGGCTTGGCGCGGCGGCACAGGTCACCAGGCCGACGTGTGGCGGCAGGCGGTTTGCATCGAGCCAGTTTTCCAACCAATCGTAGGCCTGCCGCAGTCTCGCCTTGCCGGCGGCGATCTCGGCCGCATCGGGTTCGTCGCGCAAGCCAAGCTCGGGCTTGTCGCGGCTGACGAAATGGGCCGAGATCACCCGCTGCATATTGCCCATCACGTAGTTGTCGAACACGCGGTCGATCATTCGCGCCACGACCGCTTCGGCAGGATCGGCGGGGATCAGCGGCGCTGGGCCGGGATGATGGACGGCGAGGTGCTCGACGATAGCGGTCGCCTCGACCACCACGCGGTCGCCGTCGACGAGCACCGGGATATGTCCGCCGGGGTGCGCCTTGCCGGGGAACTGCTCGCTCAGCGGACGGTCAGCCATCATCGCGCGGAACACAAACGGCGTGCCGTTGGCGTAAAGCGGGATCAGCGCCTTCCAGGTGTAGGACGAGAACAAGTGTCCGTGGAGTTCGAGCATCGGTGTCTCCAATCCCCATCCCGCTTGCGGGAGGGCTCAGGGGTGGGCGACAGGGGGCAGGGTGGCCCACCCGCCGGCCCCTCCCGCATGCGGGAGGGGAGAGCTACTATACCTCGGCGGGCGCTGCTTGAGCGGCGGCCTCGAGCGCCGCGATGTCGATCTTCTTCATCGTCATCATCGCCTCGAAGATGCGCTTGGCGCGGCCGGGTTCGCCGTTCATCGCTTCGGCGAGGATGCGCGGGGTGATCTGCCAGGAGACGCCCCACTTGTCCTTGCACCAGCCGCACATGGATTCCTCGCCGCCGCCCTCGACGATGGCGTTCCAATAGCGGTCGGTCTCTTCCTGGTCCTCGGTGACGACGACGAAGGAGAAGGCTTCGCTCTGCTTGAAATGCGGGCCCCCGTTGAGGCCCATGCAGCGGATGCCCATGACCGTGAAGTCGACCGTCAACGGCTCGCCCTGTTTGGCGGAAGGATTGTCGGCGGGCGCGCGATGCACCCGGCCGACCGAGCTGTTGGGAAATGTCTCGGCGTAGAAGCGGGCGGCGGCTTCGGCGTCGCTCTGGAACCAGAGGCAGATCTTCCCGGTGGTGTCAGTCATGGCTCAGGCTCCTTTTCCGCCGACGAAGGCGACCGGGGCGCCGGCGGGGTCGGTCGCGGTGAAGATGAAGTCGCCGCCGGGGACTTCATGGATGTCGTGGGTGATCGTTCCGCCCGATGATTCCGCAGCGGCCTTGGCGGCTTCGATGTCGGCGACGCCGAAGTAGGGCAGCCAAGAGACCGGCATGCCGTCGGGCATCCACGGGTTGATCGCGCCGAGGCCGACGCCGTCGTGCTCGATGAAGCGGTAGTCGCCTTTCTCGCCCATCGGCATCGCGTTCTCGGCGCTCCAGCCGAACAGCGACGTGTAGAACGCGGTGGAGGCGGGCTCGTCGGGCGTCTGGAGCTCGTTCCACCAGCAGTGGCCGGGCGCCCGCGGTTTGAACACATCGCTCTGCGCATCGGGCCGGTCGGGCGGAGGCGTCGGTTCCATCAGGTAGAACGAGGCGCCCTGCGGATCGGCTAGCATGGCCATGCGGCCGGCGCCTTCCATGGTCGTCGGGGGAATGAACACCGGCGCGCCGAGGTCTCGCGCCTTCGCGACCGCCTGGTCGACGTCGTCGACGTGGAAATAGGGAAACCACGCCGGCTTCACGCCGTGCTCGGCCATTTGCGGGGTGAGGGTCAGCACGCCGCCGGCGTTCCCGCCGTCCGTGCGGCCGATGGCGCGGTAATCGGCGCCGTTGGGCATCGCGTGGCCTTCGGCGGGAATCTCCCAGCCGAGTACCGCGCGATAGAACGGCGCGACAGCGGCCGGATCGGGCGTCATCAGCTCGTACCAGATCGGTGTTCCGGTCATCGTCATCCTCCCGTCTTGAACACTGGATCGAATCCGCCGAAGATCATCCGGCTGCCGTCGAACGGCATTTCCATGTCGCGCATCGCCGGGTCCTCCATGATCGCGGCCATGCCCTTGTCGCGCGTCGCCTTGTCGGGCCACTCGATCCAGCTGAACACGACCGTCTCGTCGTCCTTGGCCTGGACCGCGCGTTTGAAGTCGGTGACCTTGCCGTCCATCACGTCGACGCCCCAGCTCTCGACGAGGCGGGTGGCGCCGTGGCGGCGGAAGGCTTCGGCGGCAGCGCGGGCGTGCTCGAGGTACTTGTCGCGGTTTGCAGTCGGGACCGCGGCCACCATGCCGTCGACATAGCCGAAGGAACCGCCGCCTTCGTCCATCACCTTCTCGAAGCCGGAATAGATCATCCGCTGCGGATTGAACGGCATGTCCGCGGGCCCGGGCATGGCGTGGTCGGACATCATCTTCTGCGCCGACTCGTCGCAGGTCGCCTTGTCGGGATACTCGATCCACGAGAACACGACGTTCTCGCCGTCTTCGGCCGCGACGCCGCGCTTCATGTCGGTCTGCTTGCCGTCGGGAACGTCGTCGCCCCAGGCCTCGACGATGCTGCTCGCGCCGTACTTGGTGAAGATCGGGGCCGCGTCGGCCGCCATCTGGAAGTAGGCGTCCTTCTTCTCGTGCGGAACGGGAAGCAGGAATCCCTGGACGTAACTCATGGCATCTCTCCTCAGGCTGCGAGCGGGGATTCTTCGGCGAGGGCGGCGAGCTGGGCGTCCAGCGCGCGGCGGAAGGCGGGGCGAGCGGTGCCGCGCTCCGTGTAAGCGACGAGGTTGGGGAACCTGGCGAAGACCTCGCTGCGCTCGAACTCGCGCAAGGTGGAGACGAGCGCGATGTCGGCGATCGAGAACTCGCCGGCGATCCACTCGCGGCTGCCGAGCGCATCGGTCAGGCGGCCGAGCTTCTTTTCGATCTCTTCGAACAGGATCGGCTTGCGCGCTTCGGCCCAGTCCTCGCCGGCATGGAACAGCAGCAC
>JAJUJV010000089.1 GCA_029265155.1 Altererythrobacter sp.
CCGCCAGTCCTGGTAGTTGATGCCGATGTTGGTCGAGGCGAGTTGTTCGGTCAGGTCGCCGTTGTCGGGATTGATCGTGGCGATGGGGCCATGCCACGCCCGCCCACCGGCGAAGCGCAGCAGCCCGGCACGGAGCGATTTCTGAGCCGCCGCCTGCATCTCGGTGTCGAGCGAAGTACGCACCCATAGCCCGCCTGCATAGACGCTGTGCGGCCCGTCCTCGGCCTGCTCCCCGTATTGCGCGATCAATTGCCGGCGCACTTCCTCGAGGAAATACCCGGCATCGGCAGACCGCGGCTCCGGTTGCTGCCGGATCAGGCCCAGCGGCTCGGCCTTTGCAGCTTCAGCCTGGCTTGCCGTGATGTGGCCGTTCTGGACCATCGAGTTGAGCACGAAGTTGCGGCGGCCGAGCGCGTCTTCGCGATAGTTGGCGCGGCCGTAACGTTCCGGCGCCTTCGGCAAGATGGCGAGGAACGCCATCTCGTGAAGCTCGAGGTCACCGACATCCTTGTTGAAATAGGCGCGGCTTGCCGCCTGCACGCCGAAGCTGCGCCGCCCGAGCGGAATCTCGTTGAGGTAGAGTTCCATGATCTCGCGCTTCGACAGCACGTCCTCGATCCGGCGCGCGAGGATCATTTCCTTCAGCTTGCGGGTGACCGAATATTCGTTGCCGAGCAGGATGTTCTTGGCGACCTGCTGGGTGATCGTCGAACCGCCCACGGCGCGGGTGCCGGATCCCATCTTGCTGACATAGTCGACAACGGCGTTGGCCGTGCCGGTGATGTCGATGCCGCCGTGCGTCCAGAACGTCTTGTCCTCGGCCGAGGTGTAGGCGTTCACGAGCTGCGCCGGAAAATCCTTGAACTGCAGCTGGACGCGCCGCTCACGGGCATAGGTATGGACGATTTCACCGTCCGCCCCGCGCACGACGCTCGGCAGCGGCGGCTCATACTCCAAGAGCGTGCCCGCATCGGGCAAGCCCCGAGCGAGCACGGCCCAAGCGATGATCCAGACCGCCAACAGCGCCGCGAGCGCAATGCCTGCCCAGCGGAACCACCACTTCGCGCGCCAGTTGGCGCGGAACCATTCGATCGCTCCGCGTGTGTCTCGGCGGATGCGATACTTGAAGTTCTCGCCCGGGTTCGTGTCGGTATCGGCCATGGTGGCCGCCCTTTAGCACGGCGTTTCTGTCGCGCGCCAGAACGTTGCGACAACTGGGCGCCCCGGCCGTGTGGGAAGTCAGCCCCCCGCCTGGCGGGCAAAGTAGACCCGGATCGCCCGCGCGAGCGCCTCGGCGAAGCGGGCCTGCCCGGCGGGAGACGCCAGCCGCCCTGCCTCGTCGGGATTGGAAATGAAGCCGGCTTCGAACAAGACAGAAGGCACGTCGGGCGAGCGCAAGACGGCGAGCGCCGCAGACCGCCGCGCTTGGGGGTGGAACTCCAACATTCCTTCCCCCTCGCGAACGATGAGCCCGGCAAATTCCTCGGATCGCTCCTGGGCCTGGCGCTGGGCCAGTTCGATGAGGATCGCGTTGACCTCGTCCTCCTGGTTGGCCAGCGGCACGCCATTGACCACGTCGGCGCTGTTCTCGCGCGCCGCGAAGCGCGCCGCTGCCTGGCTCGAGGCATTCGCTGAAAGCGTGTAAACGCTTGCCCCGCTTACCGCCTCCTTCTCACCCGCCGAGTCCGCGTGGATGGACAGGAACAGGTCGGCACCGAGCTGCCGGGCGATCTCCGCTCGTTCTTCCAGCACCAGAAACCGGTCGTCGTCGCGAGTCAGAGCAACTCTAACCCCGCCATTGCGCAGCAGCTCGTCGCGCAGCGAACGAGCCAGGGTAAGCGCCAGCGCCTTCTCGCGCAGCCCGGCCCCGCTCGCGCCCGGATCATGCCCGCCGTGCCCCGGATCGATCACGATCAACGGCCGGGTGGGATCGGCGGGGCCATGAACGGGTGGCAGCCCGACCGGTTCACCGGCTTCCGGCAGCGCAAGGCGGACCACATAGCCGCGTCCCAACAACGGCGCACGCACGCCCAGCCCGCTGCCGACGACGTAGAGCGCGGCAAGCAGGAGTACGGGCACCAGAAAGACCAGCGCAATCTGCAGGCGGTAGACCATCCCCGAGGCCACGTTAGCGGCGTTAATCCGTTCACCAAGGGAATTCTGCTGCGCCGCGCAATATGGTTGCCGAGGCTTTTCCCCGATGCTAGCTACTCGCCGTTCCGGAGGCTGCGGCCATCCGGGCACTCCGGGGCCGCCCCCTGCCGCCCTGGACACGTAAGCAGGTTGACGCCGTAATGATAAGACAGAGCCATTCTGCCAACTCGCAGCCATCCGGTTGCGTCGCGGCGGTGGCCCTCGCGCAGAATGTACCCCTGCGCCTTACCGTTTCGGCAGACACATTCCGCGGCGCGGCTGGGCATCGGCCCAGCGGCGCTTGTTCATTCTCCGCCCGTATTCGCGGTGGAATCCACACAGATCGGCGCGTTTCGGCACGGGGCTCAGTTGAGTATCCGGCCTTGGTGGCTGCGCGCGCCGGGAGACTATTTAATGGCAACGCGCATGTTAATCGATGCGCGCCACCCGGAAGAAACCCGGGTGGCGGTGCTCAAGGGTAACCGGATTGAGGAATTCGACTTTGAATCTGCCGAACACAAGCAGATCAAGGGCAACATCTATCTCGCCAAGGTAACCAGGGTCGAACCGTCGCTGCAGGCGGCTTTCGTCGACTTCGGCGGCAATCGGCACGGGTTCCTCGCCTTCAGCGAAATCCACCCCGACTACTACCAGATACCCCAATCCGACCGTGAGGCTCTTCTTGCCGAAGAGCGGGCCCATGCCGAGGAAGAGGCCGCGCTTCGCGCCCACGAGGACGAAGAAGAGTTCGACGGCAGCGACGCCGACGACGAGGAAACCTCGCACGTCGAAGAGATCGACAGCGGTGACGGCGACGAAGTCGCCACGATCGAGGATGGCCACGTCGAGAACGGCACCGAGGAAGACGGTGATGAGGACGACGACGATGACGCCGATCGCGACATCGTCGTCGATGAGGAAGGAGAGCCCGCGGGCCGCAGCCGCCGTGGACGTGGCCGCCGTCAGGGTGGAAGCCGGTCGCGCGCCAAGGAGATCGACGAGCTGCGCGCCAAGCGCCAGGCCCTGCGTCGTCGTTACAAGATTCAGGACGTCATTCAGCGCCGCCAGGTGCTGCTGGTTCAGGTCGTGAAGGAAGAGCGCGGCAACAAGGGTGCGGCTCTCACCACTTACCTCAGCCTTGCCGGCCGTTACTGCGTGCTGATGCCCAATTCGGGCCACGGCGGCGGAATCAGCCGCAAGATCAGCTCGGCGAGCGATCGGAAGCGCCTCAAGCAGATCGTCGGCGAGCTGAACTTGCCCAAAAGCATGGGCCTGATCGTTCGCACCGCCGGACTTCAGCGCACCAAGACCGAGATCAAGCGCGACTTCGACTATCTCGCCCGCCTTTGGGATGAAATCCGCGAAAAGACGCTCGCTTCAAGTGCTCCGGCCGTGATCCATTCGGACAGCGACCTGATCAAGCGCGCGATCCGCGACATCTACAACAAGGAAATCGAAGAAGTCGTCGTTGAAGGCGAAGGTGGTTACCGGGCTGCCAAGGAGTTCATGAAGCTGCTGATGCCGAGCCATGCCCGGCGCGTGAAGCAGTATGCAGACCCGGTACCCCTGTTCCAGCGCTACGGCGCGGAAGACCAGCTCTCGGCGATGTACGACCCGGTCGTACAGCTGAAGAGCGGCGGCTACCTCGTCATCAACCCGACCGAAGCGCTGGTTTCGATCGACATCAACTCGGGGCGCTCCACGAAGGAGCACGGCATCGAGGCGACCGCGCTCAGCACCAACCTCGAGGCAGCGCGCGAGATCGCGCGTCAGCTTCGGCTGCGCGACATGGCCGGCCTCGTCGTAATCGACTTCATCGACATGGAGTACGGATCGAACATCCGGAAGGTCGAAAAGGCGATGAAGGAGGCGCTGAAGAACGACCGCGCCCGTATCCAGGTCGGCCGTATCTCCGGCTTCGGCCTGATGGAGATGAGCCGCCAGAGGCTGCGCACCGGCGTGCTCGAGGCCACCACTCGTTCCTGCCCGCACTGCGACGGCACCGGCCTGGTCCGCACGGCCTCCAGTGCCGGCCTGTCCGCTCTTCGCCTGATCGAAGACGAAGCGGCCAAAGGCAAAGGCACGACGATCACGCTCTACGCTTCGACCGAGGCAGCAGTGTACCTGCTCAACGCCAAGCGCGCCGATCTCGCCGAGATCGAGGAGCGCTACGGCGTCACCGTGGAGGTGATTCCGGAAGGTGAACAGGAAGGCGCCAAGATGCGGGTGGTCAGCACCGGCCCGCGCCCCACGACGACGCCGAAGTTCGAGCCAATCGTCGAAGAGGAAGAAGACGAGGCTTATCCCGAGGAAGAAGACGAAGATCTGGAAGAGAGCGAGGAGCAGTCCAGCCGTTCGTCCGACAAGGGCGAGGACCGCGGGGGTAAGCGCCGCCGCCGCCGTCGCGGCGGACGCGGCCGCAACCGCGAGGAAAACGGCGACGACCGGCCGGACGGCGACGAGGCTGAGGCTCAGGCCCAGGACGACGACGAGAGCAACGGCACGTCGGCTTCACCGGCCGACGCCACGGAAAACGACGACGAGGACCGGCCTCGCAAGCGCCGTCGCCGTGGCGGCCGCCGTCGGCGCCGCCGGCAGGAAGGCGACGCGGAAGCTAACGGCGAGACCGAGGACGAAGGCGAGAACGGCTCAGACGAACCGCATGAGGTAATAGAGACCAGCGGTTTCGAAGGATCGGAGGCAGGTGAAGCGATCGCGGAGCAAGCGGTGGCGGAAACCGCTGCTGCCGAACCCGAGGAAGCCGCTGAAGAGCCGGCCCCGCCCAAGCGCCGCAGCCGCCGCAAGAAGGCGGAAGAGACCGTGACGGAGGACGCTGACGCTATCGAGGCTCCGCAAGCCGATGCCGCGCCGGTGGAACCGGTCGAAGCGCCCGCTCCGAAGCCACGTTCGCGCCGTAAGAAAGCCGAGCCGGCAGCAGAAGCCGTACCGGCAGAGATCGTCGAAGTGGCTCCCGAACCCGTGGCCGAGAAGCCGAAGCGGACGCGCCGCAAGAAGGCGGAGCCGGCTGCCGAGACCGCAACCGAGATAGACGCGGCTCCAGCAGCCGAGCCGGAAGCTTCTGTGCCGGAAGCCCCCGCGCCGGAAAGCCCAGCTCAGCCGGAACCGGAGCCAACGGCTGCTTCACCCGAGGCCGCTCCCGAAGCCGGTACGGACGAGCCCGCTCCGGCTCCGCGTCGTGGGTGGTGGCAGCGGACTTTCGGGGACTGACAAGAACCGATTCCCCCTTCGGCCGTGCTCGGCCGGAGGGGGATCGAAAAACCGGCGTCAGACCGACCGGCGCACGCTGAAGAGACGCTTCATCCCGGATGCGGCCGTGCCGCCAAGGCGCCGCAGCAGCAATGCGCCCTGGCCCCCCCGCCCTTCAACGAACGGGGTCACCAGCAATTCGGGTAGCGACAGGTCAGCCGCTATGCCGCGCGCGGTTTCGCCTGCAACGATCGCCCGCACCAGCGCCAGATCTTCGACTTTGTCGACGTCGACGGCTGCGAGCCCATGGCTCGCCGGTACGAGCGCCGCTGTCACGCCCATGCGCCCGCCGACCCGGCCAATAGCATCGGCAAGCGCCAGACGGCCCGCCAGATACTCGAAAAAAGTAGTCCAGCCGAGCCGCGCCGCCAGCCGCCACGGCCGCTTGCGCTCGCGTTCGACCAGGCGCCATTGATCGACAGCGAGGCTGGCGCGCGAGGTAGCCAGGAGGAACAGGTTGCACCCGGACCACGCGCCGTCGGCAAAGCGTAGCCAGGTCCGCTTGTTGTGCGGGACCGCCTCTTCCACGTCCTGCTGACGGGCGAGCATGATGGCCACGTCCGCATTACAGGGCGTCGCTTCGACGAAATCCCGGACCCAGTCTGGCGAAAGCAGCGCATGATCGGCCGTGGTCACCAGCAGCGGCGCACCCGCGACCTCCATCGCCCGCGCCACGCTTTCGCTGGGGCCGGCCCCGGGCGGAATCACCTCGGCGCCGGCTGCATGGGCCAGAGCGATGGCGGCAGGAGCATCTGCAGAAACCAGCACTCTTTGCACGCCGGCCTCGCGGAGCGCCGCCATGACCCGTTCGAGCATGGTGGCCGCGCCGACCCGCACCAGCGCCTTATGCGTCACGCCTTCGGCGTCAGCGACGGGATCCACTCCCCCGCGCGATCCAGCCAGGACGAGCGCCGTGACCGGGACGTTGCCGACGAGCAAAGCCGGATAGTTCCATTCCAGGCCCATGCCCGCATGGTCCGGACCGATTCCGGCATGCACGTTCATTTATCTGCGCCCATTCGGACCCATAACTGACATGATATTGATCGGTTTCCCAGAGCGTTCACTTTACCGCTGCCCGGGCGCGGTCTAGCGGCCGCCCAATGGATCGCATCTGCTTCCTCTTCAATCACGATCAGCTGCACCAAGTCGCCCACAGTTTGCCCATCGCGCTTGCTCTCGCTGAGCGCCGGCCAGATACGATTACTCTCGCGGTCACTGCTGCCAGGACGGAGCAACACGTGCGTGACCTCGCCGGCGCGGCCGTGGACCGGTGCGAAGTGGTTCGCTTGGGCCTCAAGTCCGCTCTGTCGCGCGGCTTCGAAGCGACGCTGGACGGGCTGATACCCGCCCGAAAACTGGCGGTCTATCGGGATAATCTCGACTTCTTCCGGCGCTTCGGCACCCTCGTGGTGTCCGAGAAAACCTCGTTGCTGCTCAAGAGCCGGTACGGCCTCAAACACCTGCGCATCGTCCACACGCGTCACGGCGCCGGCGACCGGGCGATCGGTTTCGGGCGAGAGAGCGCTGAGTTCGACCTCGTGCTCGTCTCCGGCCCGAAAGTCGCTCGCCGCCTGGTCGCCGAAGCGGGCCTCGATCCGCGGCGCGTTGCGGTGGTGGGTTACGCCAAGTTCGACCTCTACGCCGGCCAGCGCCAGCCCAGCCCGTTTCCTGACCCGGCGCGACCCGTCGTTCTCTATGCGCCGCACCCCTCGCCCCGGCTCAGCAGCTGGTACCGAATGGGCCAGGACGTGCTGGACGCCGTCTACGAGAGCGACCGCTACAACCTCATCTTCGCGCCGCACGTGATGCTGTTCGCGCGCCCGTGGACGGTGACGATCGCGCCGCCCGCGATCCGCCGCGTGCACCAGCCCCATCGCCGCTATCTTGAGGCGCCGCACATCCACGTCGATCTCGGCAGCCCGGCCTCGACCGACATGACCTACACCAATATGGCAGATGTCTATGTCGGCGACGTCAGCAGCCAGATCTACGAGTTCCTGCACCGCCCGCGCCCGTGCCTCCATCTCAATGCCCACGATGTCGCATGGCAGGACGATCCCAACTACACCCACTGGCGGACCGGTCCGGTGATCCAGACACGCGACGACATCATCGCCGCGGTCGATCGCGCCATCGCCACCCATGACGATTATCTGCCGGTGCAGCGCGAACTCTTCGCCGACACGTTCTCCTTGACCGAGGAACCGTCTGCCAAGCGGGCCGCTCGCGCGATCGTGGACTTTCTCGAACGTGACTGAAGAAAGCCCAGCCGGCTTCGCAGGCCGATCGGTCTGGGTCATGGCCAAAGGCTACCATCCCGACGAAGGCGGCATGCAGACTTATGCCCAAGGGGTGGCGGAAGCTTGGGCTGCACTGGGCGCCATCGTCACAGTTTTCACCCAGACCAGCGCCGGACCTCGCTGCGAACGATCCGGTGCCATCGAATTGATCGACATCGGCCCAGGCAAGTCGCCGCTGGTCCCGCTCCGGCTCTTCACCGCCATGCGCGAGCGTCGCGCCCGCGTCGGTGCACCGGCCCTGGTCCACGGGACGACCTGGCGCACCTCGGTCCTGCCGATGCTGATGGGCCTACCGTACGTCACGACATTCCACGGCCGAGAGTTCATGTACGGCAACACGGCAACCCTGGGCCTGATGCGCGCAGCTGCCAGGCGAGCGCGGCTTACAGTGGCCGTCAGTCACTACAGCAAGCGCAGGCTGCTCGAACGCTTGGGCTCTCTCGATCGAGAAACCCTTGTCGCGTGGAACGGCCTCAGCCGCCCTGCGCACGCGCCACAAGCACGCAGCGCGGAAGCTCCATTGCTGTTCTCGCTCTGCCGGTTGGAGCCGCGCAAGAACATCGCCGCCTGCGTCCGCGCCTGCGCTGCCTTGCACCAGGCGGGCATTCACTTTCGCTACGTGATCGGAGGCCGCGGTCCCGAACTCGCGCGGATAACCGCACTTGTCGAGGAACTCAATCTGGCGGATGTCGTCGAGGTCGCCGGCTACCTCGATGACGCGCGTATCGCTGCGCTGCACGCAGCGGCCGACATCTTTCTTCACCCGCAGATCGAGGTCGATGGCGGCCGCGACTTCGAAGGGTTCGGTATAACCATCGCCGATGCCATGGCCGCCGAGACGGCGGTAATCGTCGGAAGCGATGGTGGTACGCCCGAGTTGATCGAGCCGGGATCGACCGGACTGGTCATCGACGGGCGCGACGACCTTGCGCTACAAACGGCTCTGCGGCGACTCCTCGAGGACGCTCCTTACCGCCGCAAGATGGCTCACGCCGCTGGCGAGCATGCTCGATCGGCATTCCGATGGGACCGCCACGTCGAATTGATTGCGCAGGCGCTCAGCGCCTGAAATCGACCACGCGCCAGCCTCGCGCCTCGGCACGTCTCGTTTTGCTCCGGCTTGTGGTGACGAACCACGCCTCGTCGGCCCAATCGAGCATCGGCGCATCGGCGAAGCTGTCGCTGACGAAGCGGATATGCGCCCGCTCCCGATCGATACCGTTTTCGCTGAGCCACGCCTTCACCCGTGCCAGCTTTTCCGGCCCGTAACAGTTGGGGCTAGGCGCGCCCTCGTCTGCCCAGTGGCTTCCCACCAGCCGATCCACCCCTAACCCTCGCGCGATCAGTTCCGCGTAGAAGGAGTAAGCCGCCGTCGCGACAACCTGCATCCGCCCTTCGGCCGCGTCATCGGCCAGCATCCGCCGCGCGCCAGGATAGAGCCGGCTCAGCCGGGCCTGCGCAAACTTCGCCGAGACCGCCGCCAGGCGATCAGGCGATGGGCGCCCCAGCATCAGCCGCATGCCGCGATGCTTCAGCGCCGTGCGGTCGGTGGCGCCAAGCTTGTGCGCGATCAGCAGCGCC
>JAJUJV010000157.1 GCA_029265155.1 Altererythrobacter sp.
ATCTCCATGTGGGTGGCTCCTTCTCGTGGACGCTTCGACAGCAACCACACTTTGGCACTCAGATGCCGTGAGCGGGAGCCATCCACCCCATCTGCTTTGAGGAGGCGGACAGGTAGTCCTGAACGTCCGCGATCGTCAGCCGCCCTTCGTCCGGACTAAAAAAAACACTTTCCTACACGCCCCGAAATCGGGTTTATCCTTTCCGATGACGCCCGAATCACCCGCAGCTCGCCCGCCGCGCCGCAGGACGCCGCGTGTTCCTCCGTTTTATCCGGTTCCCTTGCGCTCGCGGCGAGATGGCTGGAGCGCCGAGATTCAGGCGCGGTTTCTCGCTCTTCTGGCGGTGACGGGTTCGGTGTCCGATGCCGCGGAGCGGGTCGGCATGAGCCGCAACGGGGCCTATCGCCTGCGCCGCCGGCCCGGCGCGGAGAGCTTCGCTGCCGCCTGGGACGCGGCGCTCGGGGCGCCCGTGCGGAAGGTTACAGTGGATGACGAGCATTTCCTGGCTTTCGAAGGCCTGATCCAGCCACTCGTCTTCCGCGGACGCTATCTCGGCTTCAGACAGAAACCGGACAATTCCAAGCTTTTGCGAATGATCGGCAGGCTTGATGAACGCGTCGGACGGTCAACGGCGGACGCCGGCGAAAGGTGACAGCTCCCGCATGCAGGGGCGTCAACCGGGGGGCGGCACAGCGGACCGCGCTCGCGCGGTCTGGAGCGCCGCAGCGACGCTGCTAAGCTGCCGCCATAAGCAGGGAGGGGTGCTATGAAGATCATCGGCCTGGTCGCGCCCACGCTGGCTGCTACGGCCGCCGCTGTGGGGCTGGTGGTCCAGGCGCTGGCGCAGACGGCCGTTCCCTTCGTTCCCGTCACCGACGCGATGATCCAGCAGCCCGCATCGAAAGATTGGCTGAGCTGGCGCCGCACGCTGAATTCGTGGGGCTACAGTCCGCTCGATCAGATCGACCGCAGCAACGTCGAACAACTCCGCCTCGTCTGGGCCCGCCCTCTGCCGGACGGACACAACGAAGGCACGCCGCTGGTCTACGATGGCGTCCTATACTTCCCGGGGCCCGGAGACGTGATCCAGGCTATCGACGCCAAGTCGGGCGAGGTGCTGTGGCAACATCGCCGCGAATTGCCCGAAGACATCGGCGAGTACCTCCCGTTCTACGAGACCAACCGCAACCTCGCGATCTATGGCAACCTGGTCATCGCTCGCGGTTCGGACGATGTGATCTATGCCGTCGATGCGCGCACCGGCGAACTCGCGTGGGAAACCACGATCATGGACTACCGGAAGGGCGCGAAGCAGTCTTCCGGGCCGATCATCGCCGAAGGTCTCGCGATCACCGGCCGCTCGTGCGAGCCGGAGGGCGGTCCCGACGCTTGCGTCATCACCGCACACGACGCGCTGACCGGCCAGGAAGTCTGGCGCACCAGCACGATCGCTCGCGGCGACGATCCCAATGACGCCACCTGGGGTGGGCTGCCGCTGGAGCGGCGCCAGCAGGTCGGCGCCTGGATGATTGCCAGCTACGATCCGGCGCTCAAGCTGGTTTACATGGGGACGTCGGTCACCGCCCCAGCCCCGAAGCTCGCGCTCGCTGGAAACGAGCACGATTACCTTTACCACAATTCGACGCTCGCTCTCGACGTCCGCACCGGGCGGATCGTCTGGCATTACCAGCACCTCGTCGATCATTGGGATCTCGACCACCCGTTCCCGCGCATGCTGATCGATGACGAAGTGGCGCCGGATCCGGCGGAAGTGGCGTGGATCAACCCGCGCATCGAGCCCGGACGCACTTACAAAGTGCTCACCGGCGTCCCCGGCAAAACCGGCGTCGTCTACACTCTCGACCGCGAAACCGGCGAGTTCCTGTGGGCCCGGCCCACCATCCGCCAGAACGTCGTACACTCGATCGACGGCGCCACCGGCCGCGTCACGGTAAACCCGGACACCGTCTTCACCGACTATGGCAAGGCTGCGCTGGTCTGCCCGGCGGCTTCGGGCGGCGCGAACTACCAGGCCGGCGCTTACAGCCCGCTGACCCGGACGATGTATCTGCCGGCGCAGAACACCTGTTCGATGGTGACTGCGGTCGAACCGACCGGCGCCGGCCCCGGCATCTACGGCATGGCCGCGCGCTCGTTTCTCGCCGAAGATGCCGGTGACAATCTCGGCGTCATCCATGCGGTCAACGCGGTCACCGGCCGTACCGCCTGGACTTATGCGCAACGGGCCGGAATGCAGTCGCTGATGACCACAGGAGGCGGACTGCTGTTCGCCGGCGACGGGCATGGCCGCTTTCGGGCGCTCGACCAGGAAACCGGCGCTGTACTGTGGGACATGAACCTCGGCTCGTCGGTCACCGGTTATCCGGCCACCTTCGAGGTCGACGGGCATCAGTACGTGGCGGTCTCGACCGGGCGCTGGCTGGCGGACAGCTTCACGCCGGAACTGGTTCACGGCACCCAGAACACGCTGTTCGTCTTCGCTCTGCCCGAAGCCGGCATAGGCCATCGTGGGCCTGTGAAGGCTCCGATCAACCGCGCGGGCTTGGCCGCGGCGGTCGACCCGGCCCAGTCACCCGCCGCGGCGCGCACCGTCCGCGACGGTGTGTTTTCGGCCGACCAGGCGAGGGCAGGGCAGGCCGTCTATGCCCGCGCGTGCGCCGCCTGCCATGGCACGAACTTCGAACCCGCCCCCGGAAGCCCGCCCCTTCACGGTGCCGCCTTCCTCGCCAACTGGCGCGGGCGCACGCTCGCCGACCTCTTCACGCTCATCCGCGCCACGATGCCGCCCGGCGCCGCGGACAGGCTGCGCGAAGACGAGCATTTGGCGGCCATGGCTTACATTCTCGAGGCCAACGGTTTCCCAACCGGCCAGCCGCTCATGCCGAGCACAACCGCGCTGCGCATCATCGGCTTCGGGCAGTAGCGACTGAAGGCGCTCAGTCGTTCGCGAACGGGTTCTTCGGGCTGCGCAAGCTGAGGCGCACAGGCACCGCGCCGAAGCCGAGTTCCTTGCGGATGCTGTTGATCAGATAGCGCTCGTAGCTTGCCGGCAAGTCGTCCAGCCGGGTGCCGAACACCACGAAACTGGGCGGCCGGGTCTTGATCTGCGTGATGTAGCGCAGCTTGATCCGCTTGCCGCCGGGCGCGGGCGGGGGATTGGTTTCCATCGCCTTGTCGAACCAGCGGTTGAGCAGCGCGGTCGGCACGCGGCGGCTCCATTGCTCGCGCAGTTCGAACGCGGCGTTCAGCATCTGGTCGAGCCCTTTGCCGGTCATCGCCGACACGGCGAGCAGCGGCACACCTTTCAGTTGCGCCAGACCTTCGTCGAGCGCGGCACGGATGCCGTTGAACAGGCCGCTGGCATCCTCGGCCACGTCCCACTTGTTGATCGCCACCATCAGCGCGCGGCCTTCCTCGAGCACGAGATTGGCGATCTTGAGATCCTGGACCTCGAGCCCGCGCGTCGCGTCGAGCAGCAGCACGACCACTTCGGCAAAGTCCACCGCCCGCCTGGCATCGGCCACCGCGAGCCGCTCCAGCTTGTCGTCGACTTTGGCTTTCTTGCGCATGCCGGCGGTGTCGATCAGCTTGATCGGACGGACCGTTCCGTCGGGCGCGGTCCATTGCCAATCGACCGCAATCGAATCGCGGGTGATCCCCGCCTCCGGCCCGGTCAGCAGGCGATCTTCGCCGAGCAGCCGGTTGATCAGCGTGGACTTGCCCGCGTTCGGTCGGCCGACGATGGCGAACTGCAGCGGGCGGGAGGGATCGGCTTCATCCTCCTCTTCGATAACCTCGTCGCTCGGCTGCTTGTCGGCGATTAGCGGGATAAGCGCTTCGTAAAGGTCGGCCACGCCTTCGCCGTGCTCGGCAGAGATCGCCACCGGCTCGCCGAGGCCAAGCGAATAGCTCTCGAGAATACCAGCCTGCCCTGCATTGCCTTCCGCTTTGTTGGCGACCAGCACCACCGGCACTTCCTGCTCGCGCAGCCAGCGGCCGATCTCCTCGTCGAGCGGCGTCAGACCGGCGCGCGCATCGATCACGAACAGCGCGGCGTCGGCGCCTTTCAGCGAAACCTCGGTCTGCGCCCGCATCCGGCCGGGCAAGCTGTCGGGCTCCTCGTCCTCCCAGCCGGCGGTATCGACCGCCTGGAACTCGAGCCCGAGCAACCCCGCTTCGCCGAAGCGCCGGTCGCGTGTGACGCCGGGCTGGTCGTCGACCAAAGCCAGCTTCTTGCCGACCAGCCGGTTGAACAGCGTCGACTTGCCGACGTTGGGCCGGCCGATGATCACGACCTGGGGAAGCTTGCGGGACATGCTGGGCAGGTGGCGGTTACCGGCGCGCTTGGCAAGCTACCAGGTGCCGGTGTTCTCCATGCTCGCCCACGGCTCTTCCGGGGGAAGGTGTCCGTCCTGCAGCAGCTCGATCGAGATCCCGTCGGGCGTCTTCACGAACGCCATGTGCCCGTCGCGCGGCGGCCGGTTGATGGTCACGCCCGCGTCCATCAGCCGCTGGCAGACTTCGTAGATGTTGCCGACGCGGTAAGCGAGGTGCCCGAAATTCCGGCCGCCCGTATACTGTTCGGGTTCGCTGCCGTCTTCCGGCGGCCAGTTATAGGTCAGCTCGACCTCAGCGACGTCCTTCTGCCCGGGCGCGGCGAGGAAGTAGAGAGTGAAGCGCCCCTTCTGGTTTTCCACCCGCCGCACTTCCTC
>JAJUJV010000052.1 GCA_029265155.1 Altererythrobacter sp.
CGCGTTCGAGGCGGAAGCGGTCGGAACGCAGCGAGGCGGCCTCAATGTCGGGAGGCGCGGCGACTTGGGTCTTGCGGAAGAAGGGGATCATCGTCAGCCCACCGCCTCCGCTTGCTTGGCTGCCAGATAGCGGTCGATCAGACGATAGCCGATCGCCTGCCACGGCGCCTCAATGACATCGACACCGAGGCGCCGCAGGCGCTGCAGCACCAGCGCGCGCTGGCGGGCCAATCCCTCAGCGGCCACGGCAGCGGCGAGATCGCGCAGGCAGACAGGATCGGCATCGGTAAGCTGCGCCAGCTCGGCGTCTTCCATCGTGACGAAGATCACCAGATGGTGCCGGACAAGCCGTTCGACGCTTTCGATCATCAGTTCGGCTGACGTCGTGTCCGAAAAGTCGGAGAATAGGACAATCAGCGAGCGGCGTTTGAGCCGGGCGGCGAGCGTTGCCAGCGCCAGCGTGAAATTGGGTTCGCGCGCCATGTAGTCGAGCCCGGCCGCAGCCACCTGAAGACGGTGGAAGTGCCGGCTGTCGAGCGCGAACGGCGTCAGCATTTCAGGTTTATCGGCAAAGCCGAACAGGGCGACGCGGTCCCCGCCTTTGAGCGCGACATAGGCGGCAAGCAGAGCGGCAGAGACGGCACGGTCGATGCGCGGCAGGCCATCGACGGGCTCGCACATTGCCTGGCCGCAATCGAAGGCGAAGACGATCTGATTGTCGCGCTCAGCTTCGTTCTCGCGCGCGTAGAGACGGGTGTGGCGAGCGCTCGCCTTCCAATCGATCCGGCGCCGGTCCATCCCGGGTTCGTATTCGCTTAACGCTTCGAACTGGGTGCCTTCCCCACGGATGCGGCGAGCGACAAGGCCGATTTGCGCGTCGCGCAGGAACGCCTGGAGCGTGGGCGAGCGCACCGGCGAAAGATCGGGCCAGACGCGGATTTCACCGTCGAGCGAGCGGTGCGCCTGACGGTGCGCCAGCCCCAGCGGGCCGGGCCACCGCAGCCACAGAGCGTGCAGCGCCCCGGTCCCGCGTCGGGTGGGGGAGAGGCTGCTCGCGCCCGACCGGATATCCGCAGCCGAACTTGCCGAGAGCGCGAAGGCGGCGGTGCCGGCTGCGCCGAGCCGCGGATCGAAGCCGATCGAGGCCTCTGGGGTGGCGCGGCCGATTGGCCGGTCGAATTCGGCGTGTAGCGTCAGGCGGGCTGGCTGGCCGATCTCGACGTCCGCCGGATGAGCGAGCTTGAGGTCGAGCAGGCGGGCGGCGAGCAGTCCGTCGATCACAATCGCGGCAATCAACCCAGCGGCTAGGATCGGTGCGACGATCCACGCGCCTGGCGCGGTCGAAGCAACGACCACGGTCCCAGGAGCCAGCAGGCCGAGCAGGACCAAGGCGCGCGCCGAGGGGATGACGGACGATTTCACCGTGCCGCTTGACCTAAAACCGTCATTTCGGCGCCTCGGTCCGTTCGACCAGGTCGGCCACCAAGGCTTCGACCTCCTTGCCCTCGATCTCGGCGGCAGGCGAGAGCAGCAGGCGGTGGCGCAACACGGGTACGGCGAGCGCCTTCACATCGTCCGGCAGCACATAGTCGCGCCCGTGCAAGGCGGCGCGCGCCCGAGCCGCACCCGCAAGGAGCACCGCGGCGCGCGGAGAAGCGCCGCTAGCGATGTCGCGGCTCTCCCGCGTGGCGCGAACCAGCGCAACCGTATAGCCGATCACTTCCTCGGCGAGCACGACGGCGTTCAGCGCTTCTTGCGCGGCGCCGATCGCGTCCGCATTGGCGACGGCGGCAATGCCGAAGTTGGCCGGCCGCGGAGGACCGTTGCGCTCCCCAAAGCGGCGAACGATGGCCGCTTCCTCCTCGGCGCTGGGATAAGGAACCAGCAGCTTGAACAGGAAACGGTCTAGCTGCGCTTCGGGCAGCGGATAGACGCCCTGGCTTTCGATCGGGTTTTGGGTGGCGACGACCATGAAACGGTCCGGCAGCGGATGGGTCTGCCCGTCGAGGGTGACGCGGCGTTCCTGCATGGCCTCGAGCAAGGCCGCCTGAGTCTTGGGCGGGGTGCGGTTGATCTCGTCGGCGAGCAGCAACTCGCGGAAGATCGGGCCCCGCGTCAGAGTGAACTGACTGGTCTGGAAGTTGAACAGGTTAGAGCCGAGAATATCGCCCGGCAGCAGGTCGGGAGTAAATTGGATGCGACCGAATTCCAGCCCGGCGGCAGCGGCGAAGCACTGCGCGAGAAAGGTCTTGGCAGTGCCGGGCGGACCTTCGAGCAGCACGTGACCTTGCGCAAGAAGCGCGGTGAGCAAGTGCTCGACGCTTTCCCCCTGTCCGACGATCGCCTTGCCAATCTCGGCGCGGATCGCCTCAGCAAGCTGGCGGGTGTGCTCGAGAGCCTGGTTCATGCGGCGAGGGTCCTTTCGATGGTCTTGAGAGCGGCAGCGGCGCGCAGCAGCTCGGCCGGCCGCCGAGCGTGACGCAGGGCGTCGACGCTAGCCAGGTAATCGGAAGCCACGCCCCGAGAGGAGAGCGCCGCCGCGATCGCTGCAGCGCGGGCTCGAGGTTCGGTTTCACGAATGCCCAGCGCTCGGGCCATGCGGGCAGCGAGCAGCGCTGCATAAGGCGGGCCGAGAAGGTGCAGGCGCTTCGAGCGTTCGATCAGCGCGGCACTGTTGCTGGCCAGCTGCAGCTTGCCCATCGCCAGTTCGGGAACCTCAGCGACGGGCGGTCCGAACCGGCGGAACGAGCGCCACGCGACCAGCATGGCCGCCAGGATCAGGCACAAAGTTGCGGCGAGAAACGGAGGCTCGAAGGCGAGCGTGAGGAGGTTCTGACCCCGTCCCAGACCGGCAACGCTAAGATCGAATATGATCGGCAGGTCTTGCCCCTGCAGCGCGGCTTCGACGAGCTCGACGGCAGCGCGCGCGCGGCGGGCATCGGCCAGGCCGTAGTTGTTGGCCAGATCGGGCTCGACGATCACCACCACCGGCCACAAGTCCGGATCGGTATCCAACTCTTCCGGGTCGCGGTCGGGCATCTGGGCGGCTTCAGCCAGCGCCGGATAAGTCCCGGCGTCGGCCAGGTAGCCGGCGAGCACGTCCCCCTGTTCGTCGGTGACGAGTGGCAGGACGCGGGTAGCATCGAGCGACAGAACTTCCCCGGCGTCAGGAAAGCTGCCGCGGAGCCCCAATCCAGACCAGCCGCGGCGGGTGCCGACTGCGAGCTCCGCATCGTCAAACGTGTCGATCTCTGCCAGCCAACCCGGAGGCACTGCACCGCCCAACATGACCCACCCGGTCGGAGCTTCAAGCTCGGGGACGCGATCGGCAGGGACGGCGACCCATTTGGGCAGGATCAGTAGCGTCGGACCGCTGTAGCGGCGCGCGGCGATGATCCGCGACAGCGCTTCCCCGTCAGCGGCGTGCTGCGGGGTCAGGACCAGCAGGCCTTCGTCCTCAAGCCGCCCCTCGCTGCGCGAGAGAGCCACTTCATGGCCGCGACTTTCGAGCAAGCGGACCAGCCCGGCGAAGCCGTTGAGGCCGTTGGCCGCGGCATGGGCGCCGCCGTTCCGATCGCGGCTGCCGTCCCACCCGGCGCCGATCGCGTAGAGCAGCAGCAGGAATGCGGCAGCGCCCACCGCCACGACGGCGACAACCGTGCGCGAACTAAAAGGAGAAGCGGCGCGGCTCATGCGGCAGGCAGGGCGAGCGCAAACTCGGCATAGGCGGCGCGAGCCTGCTGCCAATCTTCGGCGGAGAGGCCCCTCAAGGCAAAGAGGCTGCGTTCGACCCTGTCTGCGATGACACGAAACGCGCGGCGAGCACGATCCGGCAGGCCGGGCAGCCCCGCGATTTCGCGGGCCGTAGTGGATGGCTCGAGCAGCCCGGGGCGTGCTTCTGCAATATGCTCCACGCTACGCCGCAGTAGAAGGTGCGTGGCCTCTTCGTAGCGTCCCAGCGCCGCAAGACGGTCGGCATCTTCGAGCAAGGCGAGCGCTGCCTCGGTGTCGGGCTGCCACTCGGCGGCCTCGGGCGGTGGATTCGAGCGCCGGCGGCGCAGCGGCTCTGTCAGGCGCCAGGCAAGATAGCCCAGGATGACCGCGCCGACCCCGATCAGCAACCAGGTGAGAGCTTGACCCGAAAGACCGATAAGCCGTCCGAGGGCGTTCAAAGCATTCGTCAGAGGTCCGAAGATGTCGCCGAGGAACTCGAGAAGCGCCTGAAACCACTCGGGAGGTTCGGCCTGTTGAGGGGGCTTCAGCGGGGCGAACTGGATATCGGCATCGCTGCGCAATGCCTGCCAGTCCTGCGCAAAGCCGCTGCCGGCATCCGACGCCGCGCTGTCCCCCCGTCCCGTGGTCACTCGGGAGTTGGTGGCATGCCCGGCCCAGCGGGGCAAGCGTCGTGCGTCAGCCGCGCGGCCGCGCCTGCCGGTATGAACCGAGCATGCGCAGTTCCTTCGAGTGGAAGGCCAGCTCTTCCAGCGCGCTGTCGATCGCCGGATCCCCGGGGGCGCCGACGATGTCGGCGTAGAACGTGGTGGCGGCGAAGCTGGCGCCCTGCTGATAGCTTTCCAGCTTGGTCATGTTGACGCCGTTCGTCGCGAAGCAGCCCAGCGCCTTGTAAAGCGCGGCGGGGACGTTCTTCACTTCGAACACGAAGGTCGTCATGGCCGTCTCGCCTGCGAGCGTCGCCGGGTTGAGCGCCTCGCGCGCCAGCACGACAAAGCGGGTGGTGTTGTCCGCGGCATCGGCGACTCCGTCCTCGACCAACTTCAAGCCGTAGAGCTCCGCGGCAAGCGCCGGAGCGATCGCGCAGAAGTTGGCGTCGCCCAGTTCCTTGACCAGCGCCGCGGCGCCCGCCGTGTCGGCATAAGCCATCGGCACGATGCCGCGCGTCCGCAGGTACTGCCGGCACTGGCCAAGCGCCTGAGGGTGGCTGTAGGCGGCGGTAAACGGGCCTTCGGTCAGCCCCATCACGGCGTAACTGATCGGCAGGAAATGCTCGCCGATGATCGACAAACCGCTGCCCGGGAGCAGGAAATGGATGTCGGCGACGCGGCCGTGCTGCGAATTTTCAATGGGGATGATGGCGCTGGCGGCGGCGCCCGAACTCACCGCATCGAGCGCGTCTTCAAATGCGAAACAGGGCAGGGGCAGGGCGTCGGGTGCCCACTCCAGAGCTGCACGGTGCGAGTTCGCGCCCGGAGCGCCTTGGAAGGCTACGGCGCGCTCCGGTGCGGCGGCAGCGGCGGTGCGCATCTGTTCGACCAGCGCGAGGGCGGGAGCGGGGAAGCTGTCCATCGGGGCTGGCGCGTAACCGCGCCGCACGCGAGCGACAAGTGACTATCGGACTTGCGCGGTTGGGGCCGCGACACTAGAGCGCTGGCCAAACCGGAACACCTGGCAGAAAACCCTTCGATGACCGACCGCTTCAATACCATCGCCGGCTGGACCCTATTCGCCGGAATCGTCGCTCTTGGCTTGTCTATCCTGAGCGACATGTATTTCGGCGCGGACAAGCCGCACCGGCCCGAGACGATGGGCTATGCCATCGAGGGCGTGGTCGAGGAAGGGGCGGACGAAGGCCCGTCGCTGGCGCTGCTGCTTGCAAGCGGCGACCCGGCGAAGGGTGAGGCTTCGTTTGCGAAGTGCGTGTCTTGCCACACGATCAACCAGGGCGGCGCCAACGGCATCGGTCCGAACCTCTACGGCATCATGGGGCAGCCGATCGGCAAGCATGCCGCGGGATTCGCTTACTCGAGCGATCTGGCCAGCTTCGGGGGTGAATGGACCTACGAAGTCATGGACGAGTGGCTGCGCAGCCCGAAGGGGATGGTCCCGGGCACGAAGATGAGCTTCGCCGGCCTCGGTAACCCGGAAGAGCGGGCCAACGTGATCCTGTACATGGTGCAGAACGGTGGCGGCCCGCCGCTGCCCGAGCCGCCGGCCGAGGAACCTGCTGCCGAAGGTGACGAAGGCGCCGAGACCGGAGCCGCCGGCCCCGCGGAAGAAGCTGGGCAGGCCGCCGCGGGCGCCGTCGCCCAGGAGCAGCCGGAAGAGGATACGCCCTCGGCAACTCAGCCGGGCGACAACTAAGCACCTTATCGGGGCGGGTTAATCCCGCCCCTTGAAGCCCTGCGCGACGACGTACCACTCGGACGAGCCCTTGCGGCTCGCGGGTGGTTTGGCGTGTTTGACGGTGCGGAAGTGCTTCTTGAGCAGCGCGAGAAGATCGGCGTCGGTGCCGCCGGCCAGCACCTTGGCGACGAATGCGCCGCCTTCGGAGAGCACTTCGACGGCAAAGTGAGCGGCCGCTTCGACCAGGCCCATCGTCCGCAAGTGATCGGTCTGCTTGTGGCCCACGGTGTTGGCCGCCATGTCCGACAGGACCAGATCGGGGGCGCCGTCGAGCGCCGCTTCGAGCGCTTGCGGCGCTTCGTCGGCCATGAAGTCCATCTGCAGGATCGTCACGCCTTCGAGCGGCTCGGTTTCGAGCAAGTCGATGCCGACCACGCCGGCCGCGGGCGCACGCTTGCGCACCACTTGGCTCCATCCGCCGGGCGCGACGCCGAGATCCACGACGCGTTTGGTGCCCTTGAGGAGGCCGAACCGGTCGTCGAGTTCGATCAGCTTGTACGCGGCGCGGCTCCGGTAGCCTTCGGCTTTGGCTTGCTTGACGTACGGGTCGTTGAGCTGCCGCTCGAGCCAGCGAGTGGAAGAGGCGGTGCGACCGCGCGCGGTTCTGACGCGCCGGTCCGCATCCTTGCCCGAGCGGCTCATGAGCCGACCTGCTTCAACCGGCGCAAGGCCGCTTGGGCCGCCAGTCCTTCGGCATCGGCCGCCATCAGTCCGCGCAGGATCCCTTCGCGGATCCCCCGATCGGCAACGCCAAGCCGCTCGGCCGGCCAGATGTCGAGAATGCCTTCGAGAATGGCGCAGCCGGCCACGACCAGATCGGCGCGTTCCTGGCCGATGCACGGCAACTGGCGGCGGTCCTGCGGCGACATCGAGGAGAGCCGCGTCGCTATGTCGCGCATCGAGACCGACGGCACGATCAGGCCGTCCACCGCCTTGCGGTCGTACTGCGGCAGGTCGAGATGCAGGCTGGCAAGGGTGGTTACGGTGCCACTGGTGCCGAGCAGCCTGAGCCCGGGCTCCTGGTACGGGGCGATGCGCTCGGCGAACTCGGCGAAGCTGTCGGCGACCATGCGGCGCATCTCGGCGTAACGGGCCCGGCGCGAGTTCTCGCTGCCTTCGTGCCCGCCAGCGGTCTCGGTGAGCGAGACCACGCCCCAGGGGACGCTCTGCCAGTCCAGGATGCGCGGAACGGGAGCGCCGGGCTCGATCAGCACCAGCTCGGTCGATCCGCCGCCGATATCGAAAATGACTGCAGGGCCAATCCCGTCTTCGAGCAGGATGTGGCAGCCGAGCACCGCAAGCCGCGCTTCCTCCTGCGCCGAGATGACGTCGAGACGGATGCCCGTCTCGTTCCGCACCCGTTCGATGAATTCGGCCCCATTGGCCGCGCGGCGGCACGCCTCGGTGGCGACCGATCGGGCGAGATGGACGTTGCGGCGGCGGAGCTTGTCGGAGCAGATACGCAGAGCCCCCACCGCGCGATCCATCGCCGCGTCGCTGAGCCGGCCGCGCTGCGCGAGTCCTTCGCCCAAGCGGACCACCCGGCTGAAGGCGTCGATGACCACGAAGTTCTCCCCGGCGGGCCGGGCAATCAGCAGCCGGCAGTTGTTGGTGCCCAGATCGATCGCCGCATAAGCCTGGCGCGGCCGGGGGTTGAGCGGTTGCCGCGAGGAGAAGCTCGCTTGGCCGCCATTCGGCTGGCTGTCGCCGGCTCGCGCGGAGTGGATCGGCTGGGAAGCGCCCCGACGTTCTTCGCCGGCATGTCCTCCCGCGGCACTCCGCCGCTCGCCCGGCGGATGAAAATCCGCCATCGTATCAAGAACTTTCCAAATATCTCACGCGCCCGAAGGCGGAACCTGAGCTGAGGCTAGCGAAAGCGGACCCTGCCGGCAAGTTCGCGCGAGAAGCGCGGCTTGACGAGGGGCGCCGCCCTATCTAGATGCGCCGCCTCACTGCCCCGTCGTCTAATGGTAAGACTACGGACTCTGACTCCGTCAATCGAGGTTCGAATCCTCGCGGGGCATCCACCGCTTTCCCCCTGCTTTTCATCGGCCGTACGGCGCCCTAGGGCAGCGGAGAACGTAGGGAGAGACGCGTGAGCGACAGGAAGCCACCGATCGAGCCGGACCGCGATCTGGAACACAGGAAGTTCTATCCTGCGGACCAGGAAGCGGACTTCGCCGAATCCGCGCCGATGGATACCCCGCAGACGCGGCACCCGGCTTACCGGTTGGCGTTTCGGGATACCGATTTCCTGCTGCGCGACGAACTGCGTCCGGTCCGTTTTCAGCTCGAACTGCTCAAGCCCGAGATGCTGCTGGACGAGGCGCGGGTCGGCTCCACGCTGGTCATGTACGGTTCGGCGCGTATTCCCCCTCCCGAGGCTGTCGAGGTTGCGCTGGAAGGGGCTAAGGATCTGCCGGCCGATCAGCGTCTGGTGGTCGAGCGGCTCGCGGAAAAGGCGAAGTACTACGGCGAAGCTTACAAGCTGGCGCGGATGGTCAGCGAGATGGCGATCATCGAAAACGGCAAGCGCCAGTTCGTCGTCTGCTCCGGAGGCGGCCCATCGATCATGGAAGCGGCGAACCGCGGTGCCTCCGATGCGGGCGGCGAATCGATCGGCCTCAACATTGTCCTGCCGCACGAGCAGGCGCCGAACCCGTACGTCACGCCGTACCTGTCGTTCCAGTTCCACTACTTCGCGCTGCGCAAGATGCACTTCCTGATGCGGGCGCGGGCGGTGGCAGTGTTCCCCGGCGGGTTCGGGACGTTCGACGAGCTGTTCGAGCTGCTGACGCTGATCCAGACCGGAAAGATGAAGCCCATTCCGGTGCTGCTGTTCGGCAAGGCGTTCTGGACCCGGGTCATCGACTTCGGCGCGTTGGCCCGCGAAGGCACGATCTCGCCCGAGGATCTCGAACTCTTCACCTGGTGCGAAACCGCCGACGAGGCTTGGCGTAACATCGCCGAATTCTACAAGATCGCCGACTAAGCCCGAACGCCCCTCGGCTCAGCGTACCGCCTGGTGCCCCATGGGTCCGTTACCGGCACCGAAGCCAGGGGCAGCAAGGAGGGCCGCTCGGACGAATTCGCGGGCGTGGCTCACCGCTTCCTCGAGTGGAAAGCCACGCGCGAGCCAAGTGGCGATCGCGCTGGCAAGCGTACAGCCGGTGCCGTGGCTGTGGCGGGTCATGATCCGGTCGGAGCGCCAGACGCGGTCCTCTGAGCCGGGCCGGACCAGAACATCTTCGACGATTGGGCCTTCAGCATCGCCGCCCTTGGCGAGATAGGCGATGCCGCGCGCGGCCATGGCTTCGTGGCCGCCAAGGGCGGCGAGTTCCGGGACGTTCGGAGTGGTCAGCGTGGCCATCCGCATCAGTCGTTCGAAAGCAGCAATGGTGTCATCGTCGGCGAGAACTGCACCAGTGGTGGCCACCATGACCGGATCGAACACGACAGCGGCTTCCAGGCCTTCGAGCCGATCGAGCACGACATGTGCAATTTCCGGCGAGCCGAGCATGCCGATCTTCACCGCATCCACGCCGATATCGGAGATACAGGCATCGATCTGCGCGCCAACCATCTCGGCCGAGAGTGCTTCGACGCCTGTGACGCCGAGTGTGTTCTGGGCGGTCACAGCGGTGATCGCAGTCATAGCGTAGCCGCCGAGCATCGTGATAGTCTTGATGTCGGCCTGGATACCGGCGCCGCCCGAACTGTCGGAGCCAGCGATGACCAGGATCCGCGGAGGCGTGGTCATCGGCTTTTGAAGCGCCGCTCGGCCGAAGCCGGGTGTTCCACCAGGTGACGCTTGGCACGGGTCGGGCGATCCACCAGCTCGCCGGCGCAGTTCGGGCAGGTATCGTCCAAGGCTTCAGCGCAGGGCGCGCAAAACGTACATTCGAAGCTGCAGATGAATGCGCCGAGGGCATGGGCGGGCAAGTCCACGCCGCAACGCTCACAATCCGGGCGCATCTCGAGGCTCATGCCGCTGCTTTGACCGCTTCGCAGATGCTGTCCACCACCTGCTCGACCTGGCTTGCGTCGTCCCCTTCGGCCATGACCCGGATCTTGGGCTCGGTTCCCGACTTGCGGATCACCAGCCGTCCCCGCCCTGCGAGGCTGGCCTCGCCCTCGGCGATGACGGTCTGGACCTGGGGTTGGGCCAGGGGGTCGCCATCGGAATAGACGACGTTCTTCAGCACCTGCGGCACGGGGTCGAACAGGTGCAGCAACTCGCTGGCGCGCTTACCGGAACGGACCAGCGCCGCCAGTACCTGCAGCCCGGCGATGCAGCCGTCACCCGTGGTGGCATGATCGAGCAGGATCATGTGACCCGACTGCTCGCCGCCGAGATTGTAACCCCCGGCGCGCATCGCTTCGAGAACGTAGCGATCGCCAACCTTCGTGCGCACCAGATTGAGGCCGCGCCCGTCGAGATAGCGCTCGAGCCCCAGGTTCGACATGACCGTGGCGACGACGCCGCCGCCCCGCAGAAGGCCTTTATCGGCCATGCAGGTGGCGATCAGCGCCATGATCTGATCGCCGTCCACGACCTGGCCCTTCTCGTCGATGACGATCAGGCGGTCGGCGTCGCCATCGAGCGCGATGCCGATGTCCGCGCCTTCCGCCACGACCCGCGTCTGGATGGCTTCTAGGCAGGTCGAACCCACCCCGTCGTTGATGTTGAGGCCATTGGGCTCGACCCCCATCGCGATGACTTTGGCACCCAGTTCCCAGATCGCGGTGGGCGCGACTTCGTACGCGGCGCCGTGGGCGCAATCGACCACGACGCGCAGCGCGTCGAAACGGACTTCGTCGGAAAGCGATTGCTTGATGGCGTGGATATAGCGTCCGCGAGAGTCCTCGATCCGCCGGGCACGGCCAATGTCCCCGTCGCAAGCCAGCGGGATCGGGCCTTCGAGGGCGCGCTCGATGGCTTCCTCATCCTCGTCCGAGAGCTTGAAGCCGTCCGGCCCGAACAGCTTGATGCCATTGTCGTGATAGGGATTGTGGCTGGCGGAAATCATCACGCCGAGGTCGGCCCGCATTTCACGCGTCAACAGGGCGACCGCCGGGGTGGGAAGCGGGCCGGTCATGATCACGTCCATGCCGACGCTGGTAAAGCCAGCGACCAGCGCCGTTTCCATCATGTAACCCGAAAGGCGGGTGTCCTTGCCGATGATGATGCGGTGCTTGTGCGTGCCGCGCAGGAAGTGGCGGCCGGCGGCCTGACCGACTTTCATGGCAGTGGCGGCATCGAGCACGCCGTCGTTGGCGCGGCCGCGAATGCCGTCGGTGCCGAAATACTTGCGTCCCATCCGGTTCCTCGTGTCTCCTACCGATTGCCATGCCGCGCCGCGGCTGCAATGTCACGTAGGCAGTGACGCAGATCAGGATGCCCGCCGGCTGGACGTTCGCCGCCTTGCTTGCGGGGCTGGCGATCGGCTGGGTGCTTTCCGGCAGCTTAGTCGCCGACACGGTAGGGGCGATCGCTTCGCCGATCGGAACGATCTGGCTGCGCGGCTTGCAGATGACGATCGTGCCGCTGGTCGCTGCCCTGCTGGTGACCGGTATCGTTCGCATGGTCGCAACCGCGCAGGCAGGGGCAATGGCGCGGCGGACGCTGCTGACGATCCTCGCCATCCTGGCCTCCGGAACCGTGCTCGCGGCCTTTGCAATGCCGGCTTTGCTGGAGGCCTTTCCGATCCCGGGCCGTGAAGCTGCCGCGCTGGCCCGCACCAGCGGTGAAGCACAGGAAGTACCCGGGATCGGCGAGTTCTTCGAATCCCTTATCTCCTCGAACGTCATCGCGGCGGCGGCGGAGACGGCGATGCTGCCGCTGATCGTGTTCTTCGCGCTGTTCGGAGCAGCGGTCGCCCGGCTGCCGGACAACCGACGCGATCTGATGGTGCGGTTCTTCGAAGCACTGGGCGAGACCATGCTGCTGATCATCGGCTGGGTGCTGTGGATCGCGCCGGCCGGTGTCTTCGCCCTGGCGCTCGGGGTGGGGCTCGATAGCGGCGGCGGAGCCTTCACCGCTCTCGGCCACTACATCCTGGTGGTGTCGGCGCTGGGCTTCGCGGTCATGCTGGCTGCTTACGCACTGGGCGTGGTCGGCGGCGGCTATGACCTTCTGGTCTTCGCGCGGGCGGTCCTGCCTTCCCAAGCGGTGGCAATATCGACGCAAAGCTCGCTCGCCAGCCTGCCGGCCATGCTGCAGTCGTGCCGGCTGCTGCGGGTGCGGGAAACGACAGCGGACTTCGTTCTGCCGCTGGCGGTGACGATCTTCCGCGCCACCAGCCCGGCGATGAACCTGGGGGTCGCGATCTATGTCGCCTATCTGAGCGGGGTCGAGCTGACGGCGGCAATGATCGCAGCGGGCGCCGCGGTGGCCTTGCTGACCACGATCGGTTCGGTGTCGCTGCCCAGCTCGATCAGCTTCATCGCTTCGATCGGCCCGATCGCGATCGTCATGGGCGTGCCGATCGAGCCGCTGGCACTGCTGATTGCGGTCGAGATGGTACCGGACATCATGCGGACGCTCGGCAACGTCACAATGGACGTGGCGTTGACCTCTACGGTCGACCGACATACCGAAGCTTCAGACTGACCGAGAAATCCTAACGCAACCTCGCCCTCGCGATCGCGTTAGGGTCCTGGCGACCTCCCAGAACAGAAGGACATAGCCCATGGCGTTCCAACTCATCTCCCTGCCTTACGACAGCGAAGCGCTCGCCCCGGCGATTTCCGCCGAAACGCTGAGCTTCCATCACGGCAAGCATCACAAGGCCTACATCGACAAGACCAATGCTGCGGTCGAAGGCACCGACCTCGCCACCGCCGATCTCGAGACGGTGATCGCCAGCGCGCGCGGCAGCAACCAGGGCCTGTTCAACAACTCGGCGCAGAGCTGGAACCACGGGTTCTACTGGCACTCGCTGACGCCGCAGCGCAACGCGCCGAGCAGCGATCTTGCGGCAAAGATCGATGCGGCTTTCGGTTCGCTCGATGCGCTGACGCAGCAGCTGGCCGAACGCGGCGTCGGTCACTTCTCGAACGGCTGGGTCTGGCTCGCCGACAAGGGCGGCACACTGTCGATCGAGGAAACGCACGACGGTGATACGCTGGCCGATCTCGACGTGCTTCCGCTCCTGACGATCGACCTGTGGGAGCACGCCTACTACCTCGATTACCAGAACCGCCGTCCGGATTACCTCAAGGCGGTGCTCGACGAGCGCCTCAACTGGGAGTTCGCTTCCGAGAACCTGGCGCGCGGAACGACCTGGAAGTACCCCGCCTAAGCACACGAAAATCGGTGGCGCCGGGTTTCTGCCCGGTGCCGCCGCCTCCTGACTGCGTCAGCCTTCGTCCGACAGATCGAGCAGATTTGCCTTGAACAGCGGCTCGCCGAAGATGAAGCCGACGAGGTTGGGCCGGCCGAGGTGGTCGATCAGCGCGGTGATCGTCAGCAGGATCGGCACCGACAGCAGCGCGCCGGTCACCCCCCAGATCCAGCTGAAATAGCTGAGGGCAATGAGGATCAGCACCGGGTTCATCGTGAAGCGCGCGCCGAGCACGGCGGGGGTGACAACGTTCGATTCCACCGTGTGGAGCGCCAGATAGGCTGCGGCCGGTATCATGCCGACGAGCGGCGCGTCAGCGGTGCCAAGCCCGAACAGCGTCAGCAGCGCCAACATTGCCAAAGGCCCCAGGTAAGGCAGGAAGTTGAGCAGCGCGGCGAGCCCG
>JAJUJV010000021.1 GCA_029265155.1 Altererythrobacter sp.
AAGCGGGCAAGCGCATCGCCCGGCGCTTCGGCTTCAACGGCTGGGGCGGCAAGTTCATCATGGAAGGCGACCAGGAGGTCGGCGAGACGATGGCCGCCGCCGCTGGGCTGCCGGGCGACAAGATGGACTGGATCCTCGAGGGCGGCGCGATCGACACCGACGGCACCGGCCTCGTGGTGACGACCGAGCAGTGCCTGCTCAATCCCAACCGTAACCCACATCTCGGCAAGGCGGAGATCGAGGCGCGGCTGCGCGAGCACCTCGGCTTCGACCGGATACTGTGGCTCGGGGATGGATTGCTGGGAGATCACACCGACGGTCATGTCGACAACCTCGCACGGTTCGTCGCGCCCGGTACGCTGGCTATCCCGATGCCGAGCCGACCGGACGATCCCAACGCCGCGATCTATGCCGATGCGCGGGCGCGGGCGCTCGACTTTGGGCTCACGGTCAAGGACATTCCCTCCCCTGGGCGGATGGACGAGGCCGGGATCGTCGAACCGGCGAGCTACATGAACTTCGCGATCTGCAACAAGGTCATCGTCGTGCCGACTTACGGCTCGTACCACGACGAGGACGGTGTCGCGGCGATCGGCGAACTGTTCCCGGGGCGTGCTGCGGTCGGCATTCCGGCGCAGAACGTGCTGACCGGCGGCGGCAGCTTCCACTGCGCCAGCCAGCACGCTCCGAAGGCCGGCGCTTAACGCTTTGTTTACCGCCGCGGCGGACAGTCGCGGCTGTGACCAAGGCGCTTCTGCTCGCTCGCCATGCTGCCCGCCGCGGAGGTGATCATCTCCGCGCGGGGATCGTCTTGGGCTGCGCGATGGCCCTGATCCTGGCCGGCGACATCCTGCCGATCTGACGGCCGCCGCTGACGGTGCGCAGGCACGTGTGATCGCCCGCTGGCGAGTGCGGGATTACGCCGGGGATGCGTAGGCAGCGGACGGCGGCCGGCGCGGGACCTGGGCGTCACAGGGTTGCCTGACGTGGGTCTGATGCTGCGAACGGCTGGCGAGAGACCACGTACTTGAGTTCGCCGGCTCGGCCCTGGTGGGGCGAGGCGGTGGCGGGTAGGGCTCGCACGTGAGCCGCCTGCCGCCGGGGACTACCCCGGCCTTGCGGGCTTCCAGGCGGCGTTGAGGTCCACCGCGCGAAAGCCCTGTCCTCGCGTTCGAACGGGCACGCTGATCAGGCAGAGTGCCCGAGGCGCGCCGGCCGTATGATGCAGGGATGAGGAAGCGAAGCGCTTAGACGCCCCTGCACCCGCCGCTGTGCCAGCTTGGAGCTGACGCGGCTACATCTAACCAGAAAGGTTCAAAATGTCAAGCGAGAAATAGATCGACCGGTTCCTGCGTATTTCAGGTGGATCAGCGGATAAGGCCGGCCCTGCGGGTCAGTCTCGGAGCGTCCGGTGCGGACGAAACCGCGCGCTTCGTAAAAGGCGAGTGCGTTGCTCGCCTGTTCGCTGGCGTCGACCGTGGCGTGCGGCGACAGCGCGACGGCGTGGCTGAGCAGGGCGGTGCCGTAGCCGTATACGGCGGGATCGACGAACAGCGCGTCGATCATCTCGCCATCCATCACCAGGAACCCGACCGCACGCTCGCCGTCATCGACCAGCCATAGCTCGACCGTCGGCAGCCAGTCGGCCACCATGGCATCGATCTCGGCGCGGTCCTCCGGGGTCAGGAAACCGTGAGTCGCATCGACCGCGTCGCGCCAGATTTCCAGCGCGCGCGGCGCATCGGCCGGCGTGCCGCGGCGGACTTTCACCGCAGGTCCGGCGGCAGCGCCTCCGCCTTGAGCAGGGCGATCGCTTCGTCGAGCGGAAGGACGCGCTGCTGCTGTTCGCCGAGCGTACGCAGGGCGACGGTGCCTTCCTCGGCCTCGCGCTTGCCGACCACCAGCATGTGCGGGACCTTGCCGACCGAGTGCTCGCGGACCTTGTAGTTGATCTTCTCGTTGCGAAGGTCGGACTCGGCGCGGATGCCGGCGGCGTGGAGCTTGGCCGTGACGTCATGGGCATAGCCGTCCGCGTCCGAGACGATCGTCGCCACCACCGCCTGGGTCGGGGCCAGCCAGAGCGGCAGCTTGCCGGCGTAGTGCTCGATCAGGATGCCGATGAAGCGCTCGTAGGAACCGAAGATCGCGCGGTGGAGCATGATCGGGCGATGGCGCTCGCCGTCCTCGCCGACGTACGTCGCGTCGAGCCGCTCGGGCAGCACGCGATCGGACTGGATCGTGCCGACCTGCCAGGTGCGGCCGATCGCGTCGGTCAGGTGCCATTCGAGCTTGGGGGCGTAGAACGCGCCTTCGCCGGGCAGCTCTTCCCAGCCGTACTCTTCGGTAGCGAGACCCGCGGCGACGACGGCGTCGCGCAGCTCGGCCTCGGCCTGGTCCCAGATTGCGTCGCTGCCGAACCGCGTCTCAGGGCGCAACGCGAGCTTGATCGCGTAGGTGAAGCCGAAGTCCTTGTAGATGCGGTCGGCCAGTTGGCAGAACGCCTGGACCTCGGCGACGATCTGGTCCTCGCGGCAGAAGATGTGCGCGTCGTCCTGGGTGAACTGGCGCACCCGCATCAGCCCGTGAAGCGCGCCGTGCGGCTCGTTGCGGTGGCAGCAGCCGTTCTCGTAGAGGCGCAGCGGCAGATCGCGGTACGACTTGATGCCCTGGCGGAAGATCAGCACGTGCGCCGGGCAGTTCATCGGCTTCAACGCCATCCACTCGGCGGCATCGGAGACGAGCGGCCCTTCGTCTTCGGTATTCGGCACCTCGTCGGGGATGACGAACATGTTCTCGCGGTACTTGCCCCAGTGGCCGGACTGCTCCCACTGGCGGGCGTCCATGACCTGCGGGGTCTTGACTTCCTGGTAGCCGGCGCCGTCGATCGCGCGGCGCATGTAGGCTTCGAGCTCGCGCCAGATCAGGTAGCCTTTCGGATGCCAGAAGACCGAACCGTGGGCTTCCTGCTGGAGGTGGAACAGGTCCATCTCAGCGCCGAGCTTGCGGTGGTCGCGCTTGGCCGCTTCTTCCAGGCGGACGAGGTGCTCGCTCAGCTGCTTCTTGTTGAGCCAGCCGGTGCCATAGATGCGGCTGAGCATCGCGTTCTTCTGGTCGCCGCGCCAATAGGCCCCGGATACCCGGGTGAGCTTGAATGCCTGCGGATCGAGCTTGCCGGTGCTGGCGAGGTGCGGCCCGCGGCACAGGTCGAGCCACCCTTCGCCCGAATGGTAGACGGTCAGCGGCTCGCCTTCGGGCAGCTCGGCGGCCCATTCCGCCTTGAACGTCTCGCCATTCTCCCTGAACCACTCAATCAACGCATCGCGTGACCATTCTTCGCGCCGGAGCGGTTTGTCCGCGGCAATGATCTCGCGCATCTTGGCCTCGATCGCTGGCAGGTCTTCCTCGGTGAAGGGGCCGCGTTCGCCGGGGGCGAAATCGTAATAGAACCCGTCCTCGGTTGCCGGGCCGAAGGTGATCTGGGTGTCGGGCCACAGCGCCTGAACCGCCTCGGCCAGCACGTGGGCATAGTCGTGACGGACCAGTTCGAGTGCTTCCGCTTCGTCGCGCGAGGTGATCAGCGCGAGTTCGGCGTCGCCGTCGAAGGGACGGTTGATGTCGCGCACTTCGCCGTCGACGCGCGCGGCGAGAGCGGCCTTGGCCAGCCCCGGCCCGATCGCTGCGGCGACGTCGGCCGGAGTCGAGCCCGCGGGCATCTCGCGCACGGAGCCGTCGGGCAAGCTGATCTTGAGCAGTTCGGTCATGGTCGGTCTATCATACTGGTTCTGGTGCGGCCTTGGCACAAGGCGAGGCCCGCCGGAAGGGGCGGCATGGAAGAGGCGCCCGTTAGCGGAAAACCGTGCCGTCCGAACCTGGACGGCGTCGCCCAATGACAATCCGCCAGCGACAGCTTGAGCGGAAGCGGTTGCCGGACCGCCAACCAGCGCCTTTCCTAGCGAAGACAAGCAACGACGACATTGTGTCGTGTTTGCTTGACAATTGCTCCTAGCTTTGTCAGCCTCATACGCATCTAGCGGCCATTGCTCCGCTGGTGGGGGAGGAGAACCGCCATGCATATGCCTGTATACATCAAGCGCTATACCGCGCGTCTCACGAGCTTCATTGTGCTTTATGTGGTCATTCTGGTCGCGGGACTCACGCTAGCGCGGGGCGGTGTCTCCGAGCCGGTTGGCGTGCTTCTCGCGCTCGTCACGGCGGCGCCGATCGCCGGCGTCTTCTGGACGATCATGAAGCTGATCCAGGAATGCGACGACGAGTACCAGCAGCTGCTTATGGTTCGCCAGACCTTGCTAGCCACGGCAGCGACTTTGGTCATCTCCACCGCGTGGCAGTTCCTGACGGTGTATGGCGTGCTTGCCGTCGGTCCGCAGTGGATCGGAGTTCTCTGGCTGGCCATGTGGGGCATTGCGGCACCGCTCGTGCGGATGCGGGCATGAAGAACCGACTCAAGGTGCTGCGCGCCGAACGTGATTGGAGCCAGCAGGACCTCGCCCGGCACCTCGGCGTCTCGCGGCAGAGCGTCAACGCGATCGAGACGGGCAAGTTCGATCCGTCGCTGCCGCTGGCATTCCGGATCGCCGACCTGTTCGGATTGGCGATCGAGGAGATTTTCCTGCGCGACTGAGGCCGGCGCTCAGTTCTCCGGGACCGAGAACGAGCCGGTGACGCGGCCGCCTTGCGGGCCTGTGGCGCCGGTGCCGTCGACGCTGGAGAGGCCGGAGTTGAGGTCCATCGTCAGGCGGCCGCCGTTGAGGGTGTCGGTGCCGCGGCGCAGCGCGACACCGCCGGAAAGCACGATCACGCGGCGGTTGAAGTCGTAGACGCCGGCCGCGCCGCGCGCCGACTCGTTGCCCCGATTGACCGTAACGCCGCCGGTCGCGTCGATCCGCTGGATGCGCAGCGAACCTTCGTTGGTGTAGGATACCGTCGTACGGCCGGCGGTGAGGCGCAGGTCGCCCTGGGTGATGACGACGTCTCCGGAGAGGACAACGCGGCTCTGGCGGTCCTGCAGTTCGATACGGTCGGCCGCGTAGTTAACCGGCTGGTTCGAATTGAACCCCGCGATGGCCTGAGCGCCGGCGAGGGACGTGACCCCGATGGCCACCGAAACCGCGACGAAGGCGGCAGCGAACGAGCGGCAGGCGGTGCGGGCGATCGAAGCGAGGCGGGCGGTCATCGGCGCAGTCCTAACGTCTGGGAAAGGGCGGGGAAAGCCATGGCTCAGGGCGCTCTCATCAGGCCGGGCACCATGCGCAACCGGGCATTGCCTTGCAGCGCGACGATGCGTTCGTCGAGATCGGCGCGAATCGTGTTGGCGGAGAAAGTGCCGGCGGGCACCGTTCCCTCGACGCCGCCCGAACCGGTAACGGTGCGGGCCGGCAGATCGACCGAGACGTTGCGCACGCTCATCCTGTAGCCGTCGGCCGTGGCGAAGCGCACGGTGCCATCGACAGCGAGCTGCTGTTCATTGGTGTGGAAGCGGCCGGCCGGAGCGGTAAGCACGGCCGGCCCGCCGGACAGCAGCATGCGCGCAGTCAGGTCCGACAATTGCACCACCGGCACGCTGGCGCTGCGCTGCACCGCGTTGCCTGCGGTGACCGAGAACGGCCGCCCGGCGTTGTCGCGGCCGCGGTACATCGCATCGTCGACCCGCAGGCGCTCGGCCGCCGTGTCGACTTTATTGCGGTCGAGCAGGAAGCTGACTTCGCCGCGCGGGCCGAGCGGGGCAATCAGCATTACGGCGGCGATCGCGCCGACTAGCGCGGGCAGCAGGACGGCGAGCAGCTTGACCGCCTTGTCGAGCCGGCCGCCCGGGTAGGCGAAGGCCCGGCGCCGGTTGCGGATTTGGTCGGCCTGCTGGCTCATCGTCGCTCCAGGGACGCCGCTCTCGCTCAATCCGCGTGGGAAAAGACGTCGCGGTCGGCCCAACCGGCGATATCCAGCCGGGCGCGGGTGGGCAGGAATTCGAAGCAGGCCTGGGCCATTTCCGTGCGGCCCTCGCGCGCGAGGCGCTGCTCGAAGATTTCGACCATGCGGTGGAGGTAGCGCACGTCCGAAGCGGCGTATTCGCGCTGAGCCTCATTGAGCTCGGGGGCGCCCCAGTCGCTCGATTGCTGCTGCTTGGAGATTTCCTCGCCGAGCAGCTCGCGCACGATATCCTTAAGGCCATGCCGGTCGGTGTACGTGCGGGTCAGCTTGCTGGCGATCTTGGTGCAGAACACCGGAGCGGCCGTGACGCCGAGGTAATACTCGATCGCCGCGAGATCGAAGCGGGCGAAGTGGTAAAGCTTCACCCGCGCCGGATCGGCGAGCACGGCCTTGAGGTTGGGCGCGTCGTAACGGCTGCCGACGGCAAAGCGGACCAGATGCTCGTCGCCCCGGCCATCGCTGATCTGCACCACGCAGAGTCGGTCGCGCGGCGTGACGAGGCCCATGGTTTCGGTATCGACGGCGACAGGCCCGGGCGCGAGGACGCCCTCGGGAAGGTCTTCTTCGTGGAAATGGACTGCCATGGCGGGGCCTTAGGCGCATTGGGGATAGAGGGAAAGGGGCGGCTAGCCGCGGCATCTGCGCCTCCCTAGCTTGCCCGGAGATGAGCGAGAACATTCCTGAAAGCTGGCGCGCGGCGCTGGCGCCGGTGCTGCAATCGCCCGAAGCACGGCGGCTGGGCGGATGGCTGACGCGCGAAGAGGCCGCAGGCAAAGTGGTCTATCCGCCGCGCGGGCAGCGACTGCGGGCGCTGGAGCTGACGCCGCTCGACCAGGTGCGGGCGGTGATCCTGGGGCAGGACCCCTACCATGGGCCAGGTCAGGCGCACGGGCTGTGCTTCTCGGTGCCCGAAGGCGTGCGGACGCCGCCATCGTTGGTCAATATTTACAAGGAGTTGCGAGACGATCTCGGCGTGGAGATCCCGCCGCACGGGAACCTCGAGCATTGGGCAAAGCAGGGCGTGCTGCTGCTCAACACCTGCCTGACGGTGGAGGCGGGACGCGCCGGGAGCCATGCCGGCAAGGGCTGGGAAGCGATCACCGATGCCGCGGTGGCGGCGGTGGCGGCGCGCGAGGAGCCGAGCGTGTTCATCCTGTGGGGCAGTCATGCGCGCAACAAGGCGCTTAAAGTGCCCGAGCTCGCGCGCAACGAGCGCCACCTGATCCTGACCTCGCCGCACCCGAGCCCGCTTTCCGCGCATGGCGGGTTCTTCGGCTCGAAACCATTCAGCAAAGCAAACGGGTTTCTCGAGGCGCAAGGGCGGGGGCGGATCGACTGGTAGGACTGCCCCTCGCTGGAGTTGACCTATGCGGGGCAGCCTTGGGCGATCCACTCGTAGGCGGACATTTCGGGCCCGCTTTCGTTGACCGTGGTGCGGCGCATGTCGCGGCGGTAGGCGTTCGAAGTCAGCGGCGTGGCGGCGTGCATCGTGCAGCGGTTGTCCCAGATCACGAGGTCGTACTGGCGCCAGTGGTGGGCGTAGACGAAGCGATCCTGCGTCGAGTGGGCGTAGAGTTCCTCGACCAGCAGGCGACCTTCATCGGCGTCCATCCCTTCGATGCCGATGCAGTGGCCGCCGATGAACAGCGTCTTGCGACCGTGCGGCAGGGTGCGGACGATCGGGTGTGACACCGGATCGAACGGGATGATGGCGCGCATCTCAGGAGTGATCTCGCCCTTGAGACCGGCGCGGCGGCGGCCTTCCCAGAAGTCGTGGATGCCGATCAAGCCTTCGAGCCGCTCCTGCATCTCGGGCGGCAGGGTGTCGTAAGCGGCGCGCGAATCGGCGAACAGCGTGTCCCCGCCGACATCCGGCGGGGGCGTCTCGACGCCGTGGAGCAGCGACCACTTGGTCGGCATCGCGTGGAACGAGCTGTCGGTGTGGAATCGCTCGGCACCCTGGGCGAGGCGGTAGCCTTCGGAGCCGTAGGCCATGATCTCGCCGTCCTTGTCGAGATTGCCGGCGTAGAACATCTCCGGGTCGATCTTCCGCTTGCCCGACGGCCGCAGCGGAGCTTCGGGAGAGCGACTGGGGATTTCGAGCGGGCCGAACGCGCGCGCAAAGCGCTTGTGCTGCGCATCGTCGATACGCGCGTCGCGCACGACCAGCACGCCGTAGCGGGCCATCGCATCTTCCACGATGTCGACGAGCTCGGGCGTGGGCTTGCACGTCAGATCGGCGCCGGTCAGTTCCGCGGCGAATAGCGGATGGAGGGGAGAGACCTTCATCACCATCGGTTAGTTGATTGGATGAACTGTTGCAAAAATATCGTGCCAGTGCGACGCATAGAGCTGTGGGCAAGAAGCTGGATTGGGGGATTCTCGACGGATCGATCGGGCCGCGGGTGCGGCTGCTGCGGAACACGCTTTCCGCACGCTCGATCGCGGTGTCCGCGCCGCATGGCCTGCCGACCGGCTCGCTGACGGTGCTCGCGCTGATCGCCGCCAATCCGGGCAGCTCGCAAACGGCGCTGGCAACCCGTGCGGGTCTCAACAAGTCTGCGCTGGTCGGTATCGTCGACCATCTCGAACGGAACGGGCTCGTCGAACGCGAGCGCGTTCCGACCGACCGCCGCCGTTATGAGGTGGTGGTCACCGCAGAGGGCGAGCGGATCATGCACGAGCTGTTCTCGCGCGTGACCGGCGAAGAGCAGGCGATCCGCGACGCACTCGGCGAGGACATGGCCGCGCTGCTCTCGCTGCTCGATCGCGCAATCGACGCGCTGGATAGCTAAACCCGTCAAGGGTTCAGCGAGCGCCGCGCTTAGCGCGGCAGCTCGCTCACCCCCATCAGTGCCTCGTCCACCGACCGCGCGCACTGGCGGCCTTCGCGGATGGCCCAGACGATCAGCGACTGGCCGCGGCGCATGTCGCCGCACGCGAAGATCTTCTCCTCCGACGTGGCATAGCGAAGCGTGTCGGCTTCGACGTTGCCGCGATCGGTGAGCTTGACGCCCGCTTGGTCGAGCATCCCAGTCTTCTTCGGGCCGAGGAAACCCATCGCCAGCAGGATCAGGTCGGCGGGCAGCACGAACTCGCTGCCGGGGATTTCCTGCATCTTGCCGTCGACCCATTCGATGCGGACGCAGCGGAGGCCGGTGACCTGGCCGTTCTCCCCGACCACTTCCTTGGTCAGCACCGCCCAGTCGCGCACCGCGCCTTCCTCGTGGCTCGAGGAGGTGCGCAGCTTCATCGGCCAGTCGGGCCAGGTGAGTGCCTTGTCTTCCTTTTCGGGCGGGCGCGGCATGATCTCTATCTGAGTGACGCTCTTGGCGCCCTGGCGATTCGACGTGCCGACGCAGTCGGAGCCGGTGTCGCCGCCGCCGATCACGATCACATCCTTGCCGGTGGCGACGAGCGTGCCGCGCGGCGCGGCGCGTTCCTCGCTGTCGCCGGCGACGCGCTTGTTCTGCTGGGTCAGGAACTCCATCGCCAGGCGAACGCCGGGGAGCTCGGACCCCGGGATCTGGAGCGGGCGCGCATCCTCGGCACCGCCCGCCAGCACGATGGCGTCGAAGTTCTCCTTGAGCGACTTCATCGACACGTCGACGCCGACTTCGGTGGAGGTGCGGAAAGTAACGCCCTCAGCTTCCATCTGCACCGCGCGGCGGTTGATCAGATGCTTTTCCATCTTGAAGTCGGGAATTCCGTAACGGAGCAGGCCGCCGACGCGGTCGGCCTTCTCGAACACGGTGACGGTATGGCCGGCGCGAGCCAGCTGCTGCGCGCAGGCGAGGCCGGCAGGTCCCGAGCCGACGACGGCGACAGTCTTGCCAGTCTTGCGCGCCGGGACTTGCGGCTCGATCCAGCCTTCCTTCCAGCCGCGGTCGACGATCGCGCACTCGATCGACTTGATGGTGACCGGCTGGTCGATGATGTTGAGCGTGCAAGCCGCCTCGCACGGCGCAGGGCAGACGCGGCCGGTGAACTCGGGGAAGTTGTTCGTCGAGTGCAGGTTGTCGAGCGCGTTGCGCCAGTCGCTCTCGTAGACGAGGTGGTTCCAGTCCGGGATCTGGTTGTTCACCGGACAGCCGTTGTGACAGTACGGGATGCCGCAGTTCATGCAGCGGGCGGCCTGGTTCTTCAGGCCTTCCTCGCTGTGCGGGATCACGAACTCGCGATAGTGGCGAACGCGCTCGCGCGGATCCGCATACGTGCGGTCCTCGCGCTCGATCTCGAGGAAGCCGGTTTCCTTGCCCATCTTCAACTTATCCAATCAAACTTTCGTCATCCCCGCGAAAGCGGGGACCCAGTTGACGCTGCGCGGCCCTTTCGTGCGCTGGGTTCCCGCTTTCGCGGGAATGACGACGAAGGGAAACTCCATTCCTACTCCGCCGCGACCGTGGCGGCCTGTTCGCGCTCGGCTTCGAGCTGCTTGAGGGCGAGCGCGTAATCGCGCGGCATGACCTTGACGAACTTGCCGAGCGCTTCGCTCCAGTTGTCGAGCAGCGCGGCAGCGCGCTTCGAGCCGGTATGGAGCTTGTGTCGCTCGACCAGGATGCGCAGCCGCTCGGCATCGTGGCGCAGCATGTCGCCCATGCCGAAGTCGTTGACGTGCTGCGGACGCTGCTGCGGCCGGCCGGTGCCCTCTTCCTCGCTCGGGCTCGGATCGATTTCGACGAGGTCGACCTGAGCCGGGTTGCAGCGGTCGCGGAACGAGCCGTCCTCGTCGTAGACGTAGGCGATGCCGCCCGACATGCCGGCCGCGAAGTTGCGCCCGGTGCGGCCGAGCACCGCGACGACGCCGCCGGTCATGTATTCGCAGCCATGGTCGCCGGTGCCTTCGACCACGGCGATCGCGCCCGAATTGCGGACTGCGAAGCGCTCGCCCGCGACGCCGTTGAAGTAGGCTTCGCCGGCGATGGCGCCGTAGAGCACGGTGTTGCCCACGATGATGTTTTGGGTCGGGTCCCGATCGACGTGCGAGGGCGGACGGACGATGATGCGCCCGCCCGAAAGGCCCTTGCCGACGTAGTCGTTGGCATCGCCGACGAGATCGAGCGTGACGCCGTGGGCGAGCCAGGCGCCGAAGCTCTGCCCGGCGACCCCCTTGAAGTTGACGCGGAGCTGCTCCGGCTTGAGGCCGGCGTGACCGTGGCGGCGCGCGATCTCGCCTGAGAGCATCGCGCCGACGGTGCGGTTGACGTTGCGGATCTCGCGCTCGACCACCACGGTTTCGCCGCTGTCGATGGCCGGGCGCGCCGCGGCGATGAGGTCCTGGTCGAGCGCGGCGGCAAGGCCGTGATCCTGCTCGCCGGTGTGGTGCAGCGGCATGCCTTCGGGCAGCTCGACGCGGTGCAGCAGGCGCGACAGGTCAATGCCTTCGGCCTTCCAGTGCCCGATCGTCTTCTTCATGTCGATGCGGTCGACGCGACCGATCATCTCCTCGACGGTGCGGAAGCCCATCTCGGCCATGATCTGGCGCAGTTCCTCGGCGACGAAGAAGAAGTAGTTGATGACGTGCTCGGGCTGGCCGGTGAAGCGCGCGCGCAGCACCGGGTCCTGCGTTGCGACGCCGACCGGACAAGTGTTGAGGTGGCACTTCCTCATCATGATGCAGCCCGCGGCGATCAGCGGCGCGGTGGCGAAGCCGAACTCGTCCGCACCGAGCAGCGCGCCGATGGCGACGTCACGGCCGGTCCTGAGGCCGCCGTCGACCTGCACCGCAATGCGGCTGCGCAGATCGTTGAGCAGCAGCGTCTGCTGGGTCTCTGCGAGGCCAATTTCCCAAGGGCTGCCGGCGTGGGTGAGCGAGGTCAGCGGCGAAGCGCCCGTGCCGCCTTCGTAGCCGGAGATAGTCACGTGATCGGCGCGCGCCTTGGAAACGCCCGCCGCGACCGTGCCGACGCCGACTTCGGACACCAGCTTGACTGAGACGCGCGACGCCGGGTTCACGTTCTTCAGATCGTGAATCAGCTGCGCCAGATCCTCGATCGAGTAGATGTCGTGGTGCGGCGGCGGCGAGATCAAGCCGACACCCGGGGTCGAGTGCCGGGTGGCGCCGATCGTCTTGTCGACCTTGTGGCCGGGAAGCTGGCCGCCTTCGCCGGGCTTCGCGCCCTGGGCCATCTTGATCTGGATGTCGTCGGCGTTGACCAGGTACTCTGTCGTGACGCCGAAGCGCCCCGAGGCGACCTGCTTGATCGCCGAGCGCATCGTGTCGCCGTTGGGGAGCGGCTGGAAGCGCTTCGGGTCTTCGCCGCCTTCGCCGGTGTTCGACTTGCCGCCGATGCGGTTCATCGCCAGCGCCAGCGTCGTGTGCGCCTCCCACGAGATCGAGCCGTAGCTCATCGCCCCGGTGGCGAAGCGCTTGACGATTTCCGCGGCCGGCTCGACCTCTTCGAGCGGTACGGGCTTGTCGGCCTTCTTGAGCTCCATCAGGCCGCGGATCGTCAGCAGCCGTTCCGACTGCTCGTTGATCGCGCGGGCGAACTCTTCGTAGTTCTTGAAGTTGTTGCCGCGCACCGCGTGCTGGAGGTTGGCAACGGTCTGCGGCGTCCACGCATGATCCTCGCCGCGCAGGCGGTATTGATAGATGCCGCCGACATCGAGCATCGTCCTGTAGACGGGGTTGTTGCCGTAAGCGGCGGCGTGACGGCGCACCGCTTCCTCTCCGACCTCCCGAAGGCCGATGCCTTCGATCGTGGTGGCGGTGCCGGTGAAGTACTTGTCGACGAACTCGCTCGACAGGCCGACCGCGTCGAAGATCTGGGCACCGCAATAGGACTGGTAGGTCGAGATGCCCATCTTGGACATGACCTTCTGGATGCCCTTCCCGATCGCCTTGATGTAGTTCTTCTGGACCTGCTTGGTGGTCAGTTCCGGGAACTTGTTCTTGCGGATCTGCTCGAGCGTATCGAACGCGAGGTAGGGGTTGACCGCTTCCGCGCCGTAGCCGGCGAGCGCGCAGAAGTGATGGACCTCCCGCGCTTCGCCCGTCTCGACGACGAGGCCGGTCTGCATGCGCAGGCCTTGGCGCACGAGGTGATGGTGGACCGCCGCGGTCGCCAGCAGCGCCGGCATGTCGATGCGGTCCTCGCTCTGCGCGCGGTCGGAGATGATGAGGATGTTCTTGTCGGCGAGCACGGCTTCGGTGGCCGCCCAGCACATTTCCTTGATCGCCATTTCGAGCCCGTCGACACCGGTCGAGGCGTCCCAGGTCATGTCGATGGTCGCAGTGCGGAAGGCGCCGTCGAGCGCTTCCTCGACCGAACGGATCTTGGCGAGATCCTCGTTGGTGAGGATCGGCTGCGCGACTTCGAGCCGCCGGTGCGTGCCCGCGGCGTGGCCGAGCAGGTTCGGGCGCGGGCCGATCATCGACAGCAGGCTCATCACCAGCTCTTCGCGGATCGGGTCGATCGGCGGGTTGGTGACCTGAGCGAAGTTCTGCTTGAAGTAATCGAACAGCAGACGCGGGCGGCGGCTGAGCACGGCGATCGGCGTGTCGGTGCCCATCGAGCCGATCGGATCGTCGCCGTTGACGGCCATCGGTTCGAGGAACTTGCCGATGTCTTCCTGGGTGTAGCCGAACGCCTGCTGCTGCTTGAGCAGCATTTCCTCGTCGGTGGTGATCTCGTGCACGTGGCCGTCGAGCGCTTCGAGGTCCTCGAGCTTGTACTGCGCCTGGCCCAGCCACTTCTCGTAAGGCTTGGCAGTGGCGAGATCGGCCTTGAGCTCCTCGTCCTCGACGATGCGGCCCTGTTCGAGGTCGATCAGCAGCATCCGGCCGGGCTGGAGTCGCCACTTGCGGACGATGTCCTCCTCGCGGAACGGCAGCACGCCCGATTCCGAGGCCATGCAGACGATGTCGTCGCGAGTGATCGAGAAGCGCGCGGGGCGAAGACCGTTGCGGTCGAGCGTGGCGCCGATCTGGCGGCCGTCGGTGAAGGCAACCGCGGCGGGGCCGTCCCACGGCTCCATCAGCGCGGCGTGGTATTCGTAGAAGGCGCGCCGGCCCGGCTCCATCAGCGGGTTGCCCGCCCAGGCTTCCGGGATCAGCATCATCATCGCATGGGCGAGGGAGTAGCCGCCCATCAGCAGCAGCTCGAGCGCGTTGTCGAGGCAGGCGGTGTCCGACTGCCCGTGCGGGATGATCGGCCAGAGCTTGTCGAGGTCCGCGCCGAGCAGCTCCGATTCCATCGTGCGGCGGCGCGCGTTCATCCAGTTCACGTTGCCGCGAACGGTGTTGATCTCGCCGTTGTGAGCGATGAAGCGGTAGGGGTGCGCGAGCTTCCAGCTCGGGAAGGTATTGGTGCTGAAGCGCTGGTGGACGAGGCCGAGCGCCGAGACGCAGTCCGGATCGCGCAAGTCGTCGTAGAAGCTGCCGACCTGGTTCGCCAGCAGCAGCCCCTTGTAGACCACGGTGCGGCTGGAGAAGCTCGGCATGTAGAGATGCGTGATCTCCGGCATTCCGTGCTTTTCGGCGAGCGCAGCGAGCGGGTTCTGCGTCTGCTTGCGGATGACGATCAGCTTGCGCTCGAACGCGTCCTGGTCGGCGCAGTTGTCACCGCGGGCGATGAAGCACTGCCGGATCATCGGCATCGATTCGAGCACCGCCTTGCCGAGCCCGTCCTGGGTGGTCGGCACGTCGCGCCAGCCGATCAGGCGCTGCCCTTCCTTGGCGATGAACTTCTCGAACTGCCCAGCGATGAAGTCGCGCGCTTCCTGGCGCTGCGGCAGGAAGCACATCGCGACGGCGTACTCGCCCGGCGGGGGGAGTGTCAGGCCTTCGCTCTCGGCCCAGCGGCGGTAGAGCGGGTCGGGGATCTGGATGAGGATGCCGGCACCGTCGCCGAGCAGCGGGTCCGCGCCGACCGCGCCGCGGTGATCGAGATTGGCGAGAGTTTCCAGCGCCTGGCCGACGATCGCGTGCGATTTGGCACCCTTGATGTGGGCAATGAAGCCCACGCCGCAGGAATCGTGTTCGTTGCGCGGATCGTAGAGGCCCTGAGGCGCTGGGTACTCGGTCAAGCTGTTTGTTCCTGTTTCAGCCGGGACAAGGCCCACTCCAGCGCCATCATCGGACGCAGAGCGCGAATCACCCGGCACTGAGTGCCATGCAAAATGTCGCGATGGCCCGCCATGACGATATGCGACCGTTTTGGCAAGGTGGCCGCGCCACAAAATTGCGCGCCACGTGAGTAAAGCGCAACTTTAGGCCAAGGCTGAAGGGGCGCCTAACCGGCGGTGCTGCTCATCCGTTGCAGAGTGGCCAGAGCGGCGCGCAGCGCGGCGTCCGCATCGACGGCAGGGACCGGGCTGTGAGCGGGGCCGGGTTGGTCGAGCTCAATTGGCGCCTCGTTCGCCTGCTCCGCCTCGGCGCGTAGAAGCGGCTCTCTCTCAGGCATGAAAGGCTTGCTGAGGCCCAGCAGCGATCCGTAGCCATCGTCTTCCTCGTCGTCCGCGCCCGAGGGTGCGGACGCGCTCCGAAGCGCAAGGCTGAACGTCTCGGGCGCGAAGCTCTCGTCATATTCGCCGAGCTCTTCGAACGGAGCCAGATCAGCCGGGCGGAGCATGTCGGGCGGGCTCTTGGTGCGCAGCGGCGCATCCGCAACCGGCGCGGCACTCGGCGGGACCTGGGCCGGCTTGGCGGAGCCGAAATAGGCGGCCATGGCTTGGGCGGCTTCATCGGCCGGAGCGGGCTCGAAGCCGAGGGGCGTGGCCGTCACGGGCGGTCGCTGCGTGGCGGCTTCGGTGGCGAGCTGGCGGCGGCGTTCGATGCTGGAGCCGAGGCGCTGGACGAGCTGAACGAGGCCAAGCTCGTCGAGCGGACCGGTCTGCCAGTCGGCGCGGGGCTCGACAGGGGAAGGGGCCGCATCGCGTTCCGGCTCCGGCTGCCGCGACAGCGAAGGGGCGGCGAAGGGAAGGGGTTCGTCAGCGTGCGTCACGCCGGAAGCGAACTCCGCTCCGGGAGCGTCGAACGGGCGTACTGGCGCATCCGCACGAAGCGGGCGCGAATCGGGTGCAATAAGCGGCTGCGGAGTGTCTTCGACGCTAGCGGGTGCAGGCTCGGGCTCTTCGGCCAAATCACACAGGTCGAGCGGGTGGTCGTCGCTGACGTTACCCTCGTCATCGTCGTCATGGTTTTCGCTGATCGCGATCGCACGGCGGCGGGTGATCGGCCGGCTGCGTACGCTTGCGAGACCTTCGGTGTCGAGCTCTTCATGCGCGTTGATCGGGCGGCGCGAGTCGCTGAGGCGGGGTGAGCGGGTGGTGGCGTGCGCCGCTTGCGCCGCAGCGACGCGGCGGGCGATAATCAGGCCGAGAGCCGCTCCGCCCAGAGCGGCGGCAACGGCGATCAGGACGCGCGCGGTGGAACCGAGCGGCGGATGAGCAGCCGGCAGCAGCGAAGGCAGCCCGCTGGCGTCAACTGCGTATTCGAGCAGCGTTACCGGTAGGATCAAGCTTCCCACTCCGAGCAGAGCGGCAAACCATAGCGCGACCAGACCGGGGAAAGCGGGGTGAGCGCTGATCGGCAGCCGAGCCGCTTCCGCTTCGTCGGGAGTGTCGAATGCGATCGTCGCCACGTCGGGATCCTTCAAGAATCGGCGGTTTGTCATCGCTGCCGCCTCACGCCGCAGCGGGTAGCGGAGCTTTGCCGCTGGCTAGCAGGGGGCGGTAAATGTCCCGATAACGCCGCGCGTTGCGGACCCAATCGTGATGCTCGGCGACATGGGCTCGGGCAGTGTCGCGAATGGCGGTCCATTCCTCGCGCCGGGCAAGCAGGCGGCTCAGCGAAGCGGCGCAGTCGGCCGGGTCGTCCGGCGCGAACAGGGTGCCGGTCACGCCGTCGGCGATGAGTTCGCGGTGGCCACCGACCGACGACGCAGCGACCAGCTTGCCTTGCGCCATCGCTTCGAGCGGCTTGAGCGGGGTGACGAGATCGGTGAGCCGGCTTGCCTTGCGCGGGTAGGCCATCACGTCGCACAGCGAATAGTAGCGCTCCACCTCGGCATGCGGAACACGGCCGACGAAGCGGATCGCGTGCGCGGCGGGCGAGGCTTCCGCGCGGGCGCGGAGCGCGGCCTCGACGGGGCCGCCGCCGACCAACAGGAGCCTTGCATCCGGGCGGTCGGCGAGCAGCAGCGGCATCGCCTCGATCAGATCATCGAGCCCTTCGTAGTCGTAGAAGCTGCCGATGAAGCCGATGACAGGCCCGGTACCGAGTTGCAGTTCCTGCCCTAGCGCCGCGTCGCGGGCGGGCGGGTCGCCGAACATTGCGAGGTCGACTCCGTTGGGCATGGTGGCGATCCGGTCCGCTGCGAAGCCGCGCGCGACAAGATCGTCGCGAAGGCCGCGGCAGATCGTCACCACGGCGTCGGCGCCGCTGACGACATGGGTCTCCAGCGCTCGGGTCAGCCGGTACTTCAGCGATCCTTGCTGCCCGGTGCCGTTGCCGACCGCTGCATCCTCCCAGAAGGCGCGGATTTCGTAGACCAGCGGCAGCCTGTGCCGGCGGGCGGCGCGCAGGGCGGCCATGCCGCACAATGCCGGGGAATGGGCATGAAGCACGTCGGGGCGCCACTGCTCGACGAGAGCGCCGATAGCATTGGCCAGGGCGGCGATTTCTCCCCATTCACGGGTCAAGCCGGCGGATCCGCGGGTGCGGTGGAAGGTGAGCCGTTCGGCCCGTTCAACATCCGGACCGTCATGGTGGTGACGCAGGCCGGTGATGCCGCGCACTTCCAGCCCGTCCGCGGCCTGCGCCGTCATGATCGCGCGGGTACGGAACGCATAACCACTGTGCAGCGGCAGCGAGTGATCGAGGACGTGGAGGACCCGGAACATCGCCGGCGTGGTGGCACGACAACCTTAACGCCGCGTCAACCGGCCGGCGATAAGGCAGCCTGAACGCCGCCGGGACGACTGCGCTTGATCGATCTTCTTACCCTTGCGCTGACACACGGGTTGATCCTGATCGCGCTCTGGCGCCTGCTGTTCCGCGACGAGCTGGACGTCGAGGACGCGCGGTCCAAATTGCCGCGCCCGTGGCTCAGAGAGCGGCCGGAGCGCCCGAGCCGAGGCGGCGGCGACGATGCTTGACCTTGCCTTGATCGCCTTCGTTGGGGCGCTGCTGGCGCTGGGCCTCAAGCGGCCGTTTTTCTGGGTCCTGACTTACATCTACATCGATATCGTGGCGCCGCAGAAGATCGGCTGGGGGCCGATCCAAGCGCTTCCGGTGTCGCTGATCGCGTTCGCCGCGGCGTTCGCCGGATGGCTGTTCCTCGACAGCAAACAGGGCAGCCGCTTCACCTTGCGGCAGGCGCTGATCGGGGCGCTACTGGCGCTCTGCGCAGCCTCTACGTTGCTGTGGGCGGAGTTTCCGGAGGACGCGTGGTTTAAATGGGAGTGGGTGTGGAAGGCGCTGATCTTCGCCATGTTCCTGCCGCTGACGCTTCGCACGCAGCTGCGGATCGAAGCGGCGGCGCTGATCATGGTGCTGTCGATCGGCACGATCGTCATCAATGGCGGGATCAAGACGGTGCTCGGCGGCGGCGGATACGGCACGCTGTCGCTGCTGGTGCGCGAGAACGCCGGGCTCTACGAGGGCTCGATCCTGTCCACGGCCACCGTGGCGATGATCCCGCTGGCGCTGTGGCTCGCGCGGTACGGGACGATCTTCAAGCCCGACTGGCGGGTTTACGGTTTCACCGCTGGGCTGATTTTCGCGTGCCTGCTGATCCCGGTGGGCACGGCGGCGCGAACCGGGCTGGTCTGCCTCGCGGTGCTCGCGGTGCTGCTACTGCGCTCGGTCAAGTACCGCTTCGTCTATGCCGGCCTGGCCGGTCTGGCGCTGGTCGTCTCGATACCGTTCCTGCCCGAGAGCTACCGCGAGCGGATGGGCACGATCACCCAGTACCAAGGCGATGAAAGCGCCTCCACGCGGGTGCAAGTGTGGAAGTGGACGCTCGACTACGTGAAGGAACGCCCGCTCGGCGGCGGCTTCAACGCCTATCTCGGCAACAGCTTCACGTACCAGACGCGGCAAGTGGTCGGACAGGGCAACGTGCAGACGATCGAGTACAAGGAAGTCACCGACGAAGGCCGCGCCTACCACTCCGCTTATTTCGAGATGCTGGGCGAGCAGGGCTGGCCGGGGCTGGTCCTGTGGTTGCTGATCCACGCGCTGGGCGTGTGGCAGATGGAGCGCATCCGCTGGCGCTTCGGCAAGCGGGAAGACGGCGCACGGTCCTGGCAATGGGGGTTGGCAACCGCCTTGCAGCAATCGCAGATCGTCTACCTGGTTGGCGCGCTGTTCGTCGGCATCGCCTATCAGCCGTTCATCTTCATGCTGGTCGGGCTGCAGTGCGCGCTGTGGGGCTACGTCCAGCGGACCGAGCGGGCGCCGCGCAAAGCGCGGTTCAAGCGGGCTGGAGAGGCGGTTCCGGCGGCGCAATTGCCGGCGTAGGCCGGGAGATCGCGGTTACCGCCTGAGGCCGCCCTTTTGCTGGGACGCCCCGCTATGAGCGTGCATTCTCCCTAATCCAGTCCTCGACCACCGGGGCGATCCGCTTGCGCCATTTGCTGCCGTTGAAGATGCCGTAGTGGCCGACATCCTCGGCGAGCAGGTACTTCTTCTTGGCATCGGGAAGATGCGGAGCAAGGTCGAGCGCGGCGCGGGTCTGGCCGATACCGGAGATGTCGTCGCGCTCGCCTTCGATGGCGAGGAGAGCCGTGTCGCGGATCGCGTCGGGATCGATCGGTTTGCCGCGGTGGACGAACTCGCCCTTGGGCAGCGAGTGTTTTTGAAACACGTGTTCGATCGTCTGCAGGTAGAACTCGGATGTCATGTCGCAGACCGAGAGGTACTCGTCGTAAAACCGCCGCGTGGCTTCGGCGCTTTCCTGGTCACCCATGGTCAGATGCTTGAACATCTCCCAGTGGCTGCGCAGGTGGCTTTCCAGGTTCATCGACAGGAACCCGGCGAGCTGGAGGAAGCCCGGATAGACCTGCCGGCCCGCGCCTGGATAGTTGAGCGGCACCGTCGCGATGACGTTGTTGGCAAACCAACTTAGCGGCTGGCGCACGGCAACGTCGTTGACGGAAGTCGGGCTCGCCCGGGTGTCGACGGGTCCACCCATCATCGTCAGCGATGAGGGCCGGCACGGATCGTTCTCGGCGCTCATTACTGCGGTCGCGGCGAAAGCCGGAACTGAGGGTTGGCACACCGCCAGCACATGCGTGTCCGGCCCAATGAAACGCAGGAAGTCGATCAGGTAGTCGATATAGTCGTCGAGATCGAAGCGCCCGGCGGTGATCGGCACCATCTTCGCGTCGGCCCAGTCGGTGATCCAGACTTCCTGGTTGAGGACCATTCGTTCCACGGTCCCGCGCAGCAGCGTAGCATAGTGCCCGCTCATCGGCGCAACGATCAGCAGCTTGGGCGCGTCCTCGGGCAGGCCGGCGCGGCGGAAGTGCCTGAGCGCGCCGAAAGGTTTGTGGCGGACCACGCTCTCGAAGATCGCATGTCGTTCGCCTTCGATGGTGACGTGCTGGATCAGGAACTCGGGCTTGCCGCGTTCGGCATAGAGGTGCGCGAAGACTTGTAACGCGCTGGCCATGATCGGGCCGGTGCCGAAGTAGCCGATCGGCAGCGCCGGATTGCTCAGCAGCTCGGCCCCGATCGAGGCCCAGTTACTGGCGTTGTGGAGCCAGGACCGGTGGAGTTCGTAAGCGTCGTAGAGCATGGCGGTCCTCGCGGCGAATACTGCCAAGATAAGGCGCCCCGGGGCCGGCCGCCATGATTTCCTCAACGGCGCGGTTCGCACTCGACAGGCGGCGAGCACAAGCCCTAGAGCCCCGGCCCATGGCCGAACCACAAACTCCCCAGGTTGAGCCTGCGACAACGCTGGGTCCGTTGCGGATGATCTTCGCGGCCGCCGCGCGCTATCCGGGCAAAGTCGCGCTCGCCCTTGTCGCGTTGGTGGTGACCGCGGCGGCCACCTTAGCGATTCCATCCGGTTTTCGGCTTATCATCGACCGCGGCTTCGCCACCGGTGCCGATCCGGCCGAGATCGGGCGCTGGTTCCGCTATCTGTTCGCCATCGTCGTCGTCCTCGCATTGGGCACGGCGGCGCGGTTCTATTTCGTCTCGTGGCTAGGCGAGCGGGTCGTCGCCGACATTCGCGCGGCGGTGCAGCGCAATCTGTTGCGCCTTTCGCCCGGCTTCTTCGAAGAGAACAGCCCGAGCGAAATCGCCTCGCGCATGACAGCGGACACCGCGCAGATCGAGCATGTGGTGGGTACGACGATCTCTGTGGCGCTGCGCAATGCGCTGATGGCGATCGGCGGGATCGGCTACCTGCTCTATCTGGCGCCAGCGCTCACCGGCCTGCTGCTGATCGGCGTGCCGTTGGTGCTGCTGCCGATCGTTTGGTTCGGCCGGCGGCTGCGGACCGTCTCGCGCGAGAGCCAGGACCGGGTGGCTACCGTGGGCTCGCGCGTTTCCGAGGTGCTTGGCGCGATGAAGATCGTGCAGGGCTTCAACCAGGAATGGCGCGAGCAGCAGCGCTTCAGCGACGCGGTCGAAGCGACGTTCGAAACCGCCAAGCGCCGCATCCTGCTGCGCGCGGCGATGACGGCGGTGGTGATCAGCGTGATCTTCGGCGCGATCACCGCGTTGCTGTGGCGCGGCGCGATCCAGGTCGCGGAAGGGACGCTGTCGGGCGGGACGATCGCCGCGTTCGTGTTGACCGGCGTACTGGTCGCGGGCGCGTTCGGATCGCTCACCGAGGTCTACGGGGATTTGTTGCGCGGCGCTGGCGCGGCGAGCCGGCTGAACGAGCTGCTGCAGGAAAAGCCGGCGATCGCCGCACCGGCGCGCCCGATCGCTCTGCCCGAGCCCGCGCGCGGAGCGCTTTCGTTCCAGCACGTGACGTTCCGCTATCCGACCCGGCCCGACGCGCCGGCGCTGATCGACTTCGACCTGACGGTGGAGCCGGGCGAGACAGTGGCGATCGTCGGACCGTCCGGGGCGGGCAAATCCACCGTGTTCCAGCTCGCCGAGCGGTTCTACGATCCCCAAGCCGGGACGATCCGGCTCGACGGCGTGCCGCTCGTCCAAGCGGACCCTGCCGAAGTACGCCGGCGGATGGCGCTGGTGCCGCAGGAAGGCACGCTGTTCGCCGCCAGCGCACGTGACAACTTGCGCTACGGCAACTGGGACGCGAGCGAAGAGCAGATCTGGGAAGCGGCAGAGGCGGCCAACGCCGCGCGGTTCCTGCGCGAGCTGCCGCAAGGGCTCGACACGTTCCTGGGCGAGGGCGGAGCACGGCTGTCCGGCGGGCAGCGGCAGCGAATGGCGATTGCCCGGGCGCTGCTGCGCGACGCGCCGATCCTGCTGCTCGACGAGGCGACAAGTGCGCTCGACGCTGAAAGCGAGCGATTGGTGCAGGAGGCACTGGAGCGGCTCATGGAGCGGCGTACGACGCTGGTCATCGCCCACCGCCTGGCCACCGTGCGTGCGGCCGATCGGATCGTGGTAATGGATGCCGGGCGGATCATCGAGGAGGGCAGTCATGCCACCCTGTCCGCGGCAGGGGGGCTCTACGCGCGGCTGGCCGCCCTGCAGTTCCAGGACGTCGCCGTCGCCTGAGGCGATTTACAGCCCGATCAGCGGCGGTTAATCGATAAAAGTATCAACTGTAACCGACGAACGGCGCGCGCGCTCGGCGTGGCGGCGCTACACACCCGATCTTGCACAGGGCTGCCGCTGCCGTGCTGGTAGCCTGCTGACGAAAGGCTCTTTCCGCTCTATGATCCGACGCATCCTCGCGCTGGGCGTTTCCGCCGCCGCGCTGACTCTCTCGCTTCCGGTTACGGCCCAGGATGCGGAGCGCGCACCGCTCCCGACGATGGAATTCGGCACCTGGGGTATCGATACTTCCTCCCTCGATCCGGAAGTCGACCCAGGCGACGACTTCTTCGCCTACGTCAACGGCAAGTGGGTGCGCGAGAACCCGATCCCCGCCGAGTTCACGCGTTTCGGCGCGTTCAACATCCTGCGCGAGAAATCGACCGCGGATGTCGAAGCGCTTGTCACCGACCTAGTGAAGCAGCAGCCCGCGGCGGGTACGCCGGAGCGCCGCATCGTCGATGCCTATCAGGCGTTCCTCGACACGGCGGCGATCGATGCAGCTGGGCTAGCGCCGGCCCAACCTTACCTTGCCAAGATCGCGGCCGCGCCCGATCTGGCTGCGCTGACCCGTCTGTTTGCCGAACCGGGTATACCTTCGGTCATCGCCGCGGGTGTGACGGTCGATTCGAAGGACCCCAACAGCTACATCGTCAGCGTCGGCTTCGACGGAATGGGGCTGCCGGACCGCGACTATTACCTGGAGGACACCGAGCGGAACCGCGAGATTCAGGCGCGCTACAAGCAGTACCTGGCGTTCCTGCTCGATCAGGCGGACTACGCCGATCCTGCAGCCACGGCTGAGGCGGTCTATGCGTTCGAGCATGAAGTCGCCAAGCTGGAGTGGGACCGCACCGCGCTGCGCAACGACGACATCACCTACAACAAGCTGAGCCGCGATGAGCTCTTGGCGCTCGCGCCGCAATTCCCGCTTGAAACGCTCCTAACGACCGCCGGCTTCGCGGGCGAGCAGCACTTCCTCTCCTCGCAGATCCCGCCCACGCCTGAGGAAGTGGCGGAGTTCGGCCTGACGCCGGAGATGCTGAGCGGCATCGGTGGCGGCACCCCGGCGATGCTGAAGCTGCTGACCCAGACCCCGATCGAGACCGTCAAGGCGTTCATGGCCGCCCGCTTCCTCAGCGACCACGCGGCGGTTCTGCCGAGCGAAATCGACGAAGCGAACTTCGCCTTCTACGGGAAGTTCCTGCAAGGCCAGGAAGAGCAGCGGCCGCGCTGGAAGCGGGCGATCGCCACGGTCGAAGAGCAGCTCGGCGAACAACTCGGGGCGCTCTATGTCGAGCGCTACTTCCCGCCCGAATCCAAGGCGGCGATGGACGAGCTTGTCGCCAACTTACGCAAAGCTCTGGCCGAAAGCCTGGCCGAGAACGAGTGGATGACCGACGCCACGAAGCAGCAGGCAGTTGCCAAGCTGGATTCGTTTACTCCAAAGATCGGTTATCCTGACGAGTTCAAGACCTACGAAGGTTTGGAGATTCGGGCCGGCGATGCGCTGGGCAACCAAATGCGTGCGGCGGCATGGCAGGTAGCGGAGGACCGGTCGCGTCTCGGCAAGCCGGTCGACCGCAGCGAATGGTTCATGCTCCCCCAGACGGTCAACGCCTACTACAACCCCGTGTTCAACGAGATCGCCTTCCCGGCCGGGATCCTGCAGCAGCCCTTCTTTGGGCCCAACGCGGACCCGGCAGTGAATTACGGTGGCATCGGCGCGGTGATTGGCCACGAAATCGGCCACGGTTTCGACGATCAGGGCTCGAAGTTCGATCACAGCGGTACGCTGAAGAACTGGTGGGCCGACAGCGACCGAGCCCAGTTCGAGGCTCTGGCGACGAAGCTGGCCGAGCAATACGACACTTACTGCCCCTATGACGAAGGCCAGACCTGTGTGAACGGCCGCTTCACGCTGGGTGAGAACATCGGCGACGTCGGCGGGCTGAGCCTGGCCTATCGCGCCTACAAGCTCTCGCTCGGCGGCGAAGAAGCCCCGGTGATCGACGGGCTGACCGGCGACCAGCGGTTCTTCATGGCATGGGCTCAAGTGTGGCGCTCGGCGCAACGGGAGGAGGCGGGACGCCAGCGCCTGCTCACCGATCCGCACAGCCCCGAAGAGTTCCGCACCAACGGCGCGGTGCGTAACCACGATGCTTGGTACAAAGCGTTCAACGTCACGCCCGACGACGAGCTTTACCTGCCGCCGGAAGAGCGCGTCAGCATCTGGTGATAGCGCGAGCGGGCGGTTGACTTGGCCGCCCGCTCCGCCATGACCACGGCGACATGGACCTGACTCTTACCGCCGTCATTCTCGGCATCGTCGAGGGGCTCACCGAATTCCTCCCCGTGTCTTCGACCGGGCATCTGATCCTCGCTACCGAGCTGTTCGGGTACGACGCGGCGCAGTGGGCGCAGTTCAATATCGTCATTCAGCTCGGCGCGATCCTCGCCGTCGTGGTGCAATATTTCCGCACCTTCTGGGACATGGGAACCGGCTTCCTGAAGCGTGAGCCGGTGGCCGTGCGCTTCGTGCGCAACATCCTGGTTGCATTCATGCCCGCGGCTGTGATCGGCTTGTTCGCCAAGAAGGGCATCGATGCGATGCTCGAAAGCCCCAACGTGGTCGCCTGGGCTCTGCTGATCGGCGGCGTGCTGATGCTGGGGCTGGAGAAGACCGTCCGGCCGAAAGGCGATGGCGGCGTGGCGGACCTGCCGTTGAAGCAGGTGATCGGGATCGGCTTCGCTCAATGCCTGGCGATGGTGCCGGGCGTCAGCCGCTCCGGAGCGACGATCCTGGGCGCGCTGGCGATGGGCGTGAACCGCAAGACCGCAGCCGAGTTTTCGTTCTTCCTGGCAGTGCCGACGATGCTGGGTGCAGCGACGGTGAAGATCGCCTCCGAGCCCGAGAAACTACTGTCGGGCGGAGGACTGATCGGCTGGGGCGAGATCGCAACGGGCTTCATTGCCGCGTTCCTGGTGGCTCTGGTCGTGATCCGCGTCTTTGTCGCTTACGTAAGCCGCTACGGCTTCGCTCCGTTTGCCTGGTACCGGATCGTCATTGGCATC
>JAJUJV010000166.1 GCA_029265155.1 Altererythrobacter sp.
CATGGCTGTCTTCGCTCCACCCGATCCGGTAGAGATCGAAGCGGCGGTCGGCGAGGTTGCGCACCGTGCCTTCGGCGCGGGCCCATGACAGGTCGGCGAGGTTCACGTCGCTGATCGTCAGCGTCTCGACGTTCTCGGTCGCTTCCGCGGCGATGCCGTCGCGGGCGAAGGGGAAGTCACAGGGCGTCAGGATGCAACTCTGGGCGTACTGGATGTCCATGTTGGCGACATTGGGGAGGTTGCCGACGTTGCCGCTCATTACCACGAAACACTGGTTCTCGATGGCGCGCGCCGCACAGCAGTAGCGGACGCGCATGTAGCCTTGGCGGCTGTCGGTGCAGAACGGCACGAAGACGATCCGCGCGCCTTCGTCGACCAGGCGGCGGGCCAGCTCGGGAAATTCGCTGTCGTAGCAGATCAGCACGCCGATCGGCCCGCAGTCGGTCTGGATCACGTCAAGCGAGTCGCCGCCCTTGATGTTCCACCAGTACGCCTCGTTCGGCGTGGGGTGGATCTTCTCCTGCTCGTGGATCGAGCCGTCGCGCAGGCACACGTAGGCGACGTTGTGGATGTCGCCATCGTCCATCCGCGTCGGGTGCGAGCCGCCGATGATGTTGATGTTGAACTTGAGCGCCATCTCCGAAAGCGCGGCGCGGATGCGCGGTGTGTAGCGGCTCAACGCTTCGATGGCTTCGATCGGCGAAAGCTCCTGCTCCTCGGCGCTGAGCAGCATCAGGGTGAAGAGTTCGGGGAACAGGATGAAATCGGAGCCGTAGTCGGCAGCCACGTCGACGAAGTATTCGACCTGACCGATGAACTCGTCGAAGCCCTTTACCGCGCGCGCCTGCAGCTGGCAGGTGGCGATGCGCACGCTTTCCACGCCGCGCGGAACGTGAAATTTGCCGCTCTCGTCCTGGTCGACGAAAGGGTTGTGCCAGACCAGGTGCACGCCGTAGCCGCCTGAGCGCCGGTCTTCGGGGAGATAGCCCTGCAAGATGCCGATCGGCTCAAACCCGTTGGCGAGCTGGAAGCGCAGGACAGGATCGTGCAGCCGGCCGGCAATGACTTGCTCGACGTACTCCTCCGGCCCCGCCACTCGCCGGGCGAAGCGCGCGTAGTTCGGCATTCGTCCGCCAAAGACGATGCCTTTCAGCTCCAGCTCTTCGGCAAGCGCGCGGCGCTCCTCGTAGAGGCGGCGGCCGATGCGGGTGCCGCGCACCTCGGGATCGACGCACATCTCGTAGCCGTAGAGCCAGTCGCCATTCGGATCGTGGCGCGAGCCGTAGCCGTTGCCGGTGATCTCGTCCCAGCTGTGCGGCCGCAGCGCTTTGTCGCCGGACAGGCGCATCGAGGCGCAGTAGCCGATCAGCCGGCCGTCGAGCACCGCGACGAAGCAGCCGCGCGGGAAGTTGTTGATCTGCCCGCGGATATGGCCGCGGGTATAGGGGGGGAAGTCTTCGTAAACGCGTCGCGCCAGGCGGGCGATCTCGGCGACGTCGCCCGTCTCGGCCTGGCGGATCTCGAGACGGGCGGCTGTCATCCGAAGCTCCTCAGGCCCAGGTGGCCATTTCCGCTTCGAGGTTCTGGACGATCGCCTCGAAGAACTGCTCGGTCGTCATCCACGGCTGGTCGGGGCCGATCAGCAGCGCGAGATCCTTGGTCATCTTGCCGCTCTCGACCGTGTCGATGCAGACCTTCTCGAGCGTTTCGGCAAAGCGAACGACGTCCGGCGTGTTGTCGAACCGGCCGCGGTAGATGAGGCCGCGGGTCCAGGCGAAGATGCTGGCGATCGGGTTGGTGCTGGTCGCCTTGCCCTGCTGGTGCTGGCGATAGTGGCGCGTGACGGTGCCGTGCGCCGCTTCGGCCTCGACGGTTTTGCCGTCCGGGGTCATCAGCACGCTGGTCATCAGGCCAAGCGAGCCGAAGCCCTGCGCGACCTGATCCGACTGGACGTCGCCGTCGTAGTTCTTGGCGGCCCAGATGAACTTGCCGTTCCATTTGAGGGCGCTGGCGACCATGTCGTCGATCAGGCGGTGCTGGTACTCGATGCCGGCTTCGGCAAAGCGCTCCTTGAAGCCTTCGGTGTTGAACACTTCCTCGAACAGGTCCTTGAAGCGACCGTCGTAAGCCTTGATGATCGTGTTCTTGGTCGAGAGATACACCGGCCAGCCGCGATCGAGCCCGTAGTTGAAGGAAGCGCGCGCGAAATCGCGGATCGATTCGTCCAGGTTGTACATCGACATCGCGACGCCCGGGGCTTTGAACTGATAGACCTCGCGGTCGATCACCTGGCCGTCCTCACCCTCGAACACCAGGCGCAGCGTGCCGGCGCCGGGGACGAGGAAATCGGTGGCGCGATACTGGTCGCCGAAAGCGTGACGGCCGACCACGATCGGATCGGTCCAGCCGGGGATCAGCCGCGGGACGTTCTGGATCACGATCGGCTCGCGGAAGATCGTGCCTCCCAGGATGTTGCGGATCGTGCCGTTGGGCGACTTGTACATCTCGGCCAGGCCAAATTCCTCGACGCGGGCCTCGTCCGGAGTGATCGTGGCGCATTTCACGCCCACGCCATGCTGCTTGATGGCGTTGGCCGCATCCACCGTGATCTGGTCGCGCGTCTCGTCGCGCTTCTCGATGCCGAGGTCGAAGTACTTCAGGTCGATGTCGAGGTAAGGGAGGATCAATCGTTCCCGGATCCACTGCCAGATGATCCGTGTCATCTCATCGCCGTCGATCTCGACGACCGGGTTCACGACCTTGATCTTCGCCATTCGTGGATTCCTGAAGCCTGTGCTGAAAGAGTGCCGCGTCCTTAGGCAGCGAGGGAGCGCGGCGCAAGGGAGGCAGGGGCAACGCGGCTAGCGCCCATCAGCCAGTTGAGCGCAGCGGGAACTCGTTCCGCAAGCTTCATGCTGAGCCGGGCAGTCAGCGGACGTTCGGCGATCATGCGCGCCGCTGCAGCCACGCGAAGGGCCGGGCTTGCCGCCGCCGCGATGCGTCGCTGGAAGGTCGCCGCTCCATCGGCACCGTGCTCGAGCCAGACCTGCGCTGCCAAAACTCCGCTGGCGAGGGCGATCGACAGGCCTTCGCCCGCGAGCGAGGGAATAACGGCCGCCTGATCGCCGAGTCGGAACAGGCCCGGGGCGGTTCGTTGCGCCAGCCAGCCATAGGGTACCGCACCGATCGTCTCGGTCCTTGCCGCGTTCCACGCGGTGCCAAGTCGGTTGCCGAAAAGGGGATGGTCGTCGCGGAGGGAGACAAGGAGTCGGCGCGGGTCGCCACCGCAGGAAGCGAGCCTCGACTTGCGCACCGCCAGACAGACGTTGGCGCTGCCATCTTCCTGGAGCACCACACCGGCATAGCTCCGCTCGAACAGGTGCAGTTCGATCACACCAGCGAGCGTAGCGCTACGCGATGCGTCGTTCGGCAACCGCAGGCGGAGTCCGAGCGCTGGATCGCGTGAGCGGCGGGGGCGGCCGAGGCCGCGCACGTCATGCTTGCCCGTGGCGAGGAACACGCCATCACCTGTCCACGTCCGGCGCTTGCCGACCGCCGCGCCGCTATCGATGCCGCGGATCGTGTCGATCTCCAGGCGCGCGCCTGCGGCAATCGCCTCTTCACGAAGCGCGCGATCCAACGTCCGGCGCGAGACGGCATAGCCCGGTGCCGGCAACCAAGCATCAAGCGTGTGGTGGACGGAGATTAGCTTCAAACGCTGCACGGGCGCTGCGGCCAGGTCTCGCAGGTCCAGGCCCAGCTCCTGCATCTGCTCGGCCGTACGCCAGCTTAAGAACCCGCCGCACAGCCGGTCGGGTATCTCGGCATCGCGGTCGACGATGACCGGCCGCAGTCCCGCTCGCGCCAGAACGATTGCTGCGGCGCAACCGGCTGGTCCGGCGCCGACGATCAGCGGAGGCGTTCGACGCATAACCGAAACGGGAAGCGGCGCTGAACCTCGGCTTCGACGATCCCTTCGCGGACCAGCAGTGCTTGCCATTCGGCCGCTCGGAAACTCCGTCCGATCGAGGTGCGGCCATCAAGGCGAACGATCCGGTGCCATCCCATCAAGGTGGCGAGCAAGGGCCAGGCATTGTACGCGAAGACATGGCGATGGAGGTCGTTGACGAACCAGCCCAGCCTCGCTTCGCTCTCCATGAAGCCGACGAAGGTCGTGAGCTCCTCCTCGCTCATATGATGCGCAACGAGGCTCGAGATCACGCAATCGAAACCGCGTCCCGCCAAACTGACGTAGTCGCCCGAGAGATATGTAATCGGTTGCAGACTGGGCTTGGTCTCGGCGATCACTTTGCTGCGGGGATTGAGATCGATGCCGGTCAGATGCGCCTCGATACCGCGCTTTTGCGCCCAAGCGTCGATCTTGCGCAGCATGTCGCCGTCGCCGAAGCCGACATCGAGCAGGCTGAAGCGGCGGCGTTCGCCCACTGCGCGGCGCAGGAAGGCAAGCGTCGGCCGGTAAGCGAGGGTGAGGCGGTTTACGCGTGCCAGATCGCC
>JAJUJV010000212.1 GCA_029265155.1 Altererythrobacter sp.
GGCCCGTCGCTCGACGTCGAAGACCTGATGCAGGCGGGGCTGGTGGCGCTCACCGAAAGCGCTCAGCGCCACGACGGACCGAGCGAGGACGGCTTTGCCGCCTATGCCAAGCTGCGGGTGCGCGGGGCGATGGTCGACTTGCTGCGCAGCTCGTCGCCCGAAGCGCGCGGGGCGCGCGAGAAGCGCCGCCGCATCGAACAGGCGGAACACCGGCTGCGCCTGCAGCTCGGCCGCGCACCCAGTGCCGCCGAGACGGCGGCTGCAATGGGGCTTCCGCTGGCGGAGTTCGAGCGGCTTCGCAGCGAGTGCGCGGCGCTTCACCTCGATTCGATCGAGGAGTGCTATTCGGACAGCTCAGCGCAGTTCGCTGACCCCGACCACGATGCGGAGACAACGCTTTTGAAGCTCGAAGATCGCGACCGCCTGGTCGAGGGGATCGGCGCGCTTCCGGAGCGGCTGCAGATGGTCATCCAGCTCTACTTCGTCGAGGAGCTGAACCTGTCGGAAATCGCCGAAGTGCTCGGGGTTAGCGTGCCGCGCGTGCACCAACTCAAAGCCTCCGCTCTCGACAAGCTGCGCCTGGCGCTCGCTGCCTGAAGCGGCCGCAGATCGCGGAAAAGCTCGGGAAGGGACTTCCCACCGCCGCGCGGGTGCTTATCATGCCGGCCGCACACGGGATCATCCGGGCGGGGAGAGGGCATGACGAGAGCACCGGCTGCGCGCGCGAAGGCATGGAGCGCCGCGGCACTGTTGGCAGCAGCGGCCTTGGCTGCACCCGTGCAGGCGCAGAGCGTCGACGCCCAGATTACCGAGCTGACACAGCGGGTCGAGCGGCTCGAAGGCACACGCGCGGTCAAGAAGCTGCAGCGGGCCTTCGGCTATTACGTCGACCGCGGCCTCTGGGGTGACGCGGCGGACCTGTTCGCCGACAATGGCACGCTCGAGCTCGGCATCGACGGCGTTTATGTCGGGCGTGATCGGATCCGCGAATACCTGAAGCGCCTCCACGGCGGGCAGGAAGGGCTAATCTACGGCCAGCTCAACGAATGGGTGACGCTGCAGCCGGCGATTGCGGTCGCGGCCGATGGTCGGAGCGCCACCGCGCGCTGGCGCGATCACGGCATGCTCGGCCAGTACAAGCAGCACGCCGAATGGCGCGACGGCATCTATGAGAACAGCTACGTCAAGGAAGACGGCGTCTGGAAGATCCAGTCGCTGCGGCTCTATGTGAACTTCCTGGTGCCTTACGAGAAGGGCTGGGCTCGCCTGCAACCGGGCGAAGGGCTGGTACAGAGCGAGGTGTCGCGGAGCTTTCCGCCCGATCGGCCGTCCACGGTGAGCTATCAGCCGTTTCCGGCAACGCAGGTCCCGCCGTTCCAGGCGTCCAACCCGGTGACGGGCCGACCGGTGAGAGGAGCCCGCTGATGAGCATGCCTCGGATCATCGGCCTGGCCTGCGCGCTGGCCGTCCTCGCCCCTGCCCCAGCGCTGGCGCAGAGTTCGCTCCAGGAGCGGCTCGCCGCCTATCGCGACCGGGTCGAGCGGCTCGAGGCCGAAGACGCGATCGAGAACCTCCAGGCGACGTTCGGCTACTACTTCGACAAAGGGTTGTGGAACGAAGCGGCGGAGCTGTTCGCCAACGACGCAAGCTTCGAATACGGGCAGCGCGGCGTTTACGTCGGCAAAGACCGCATCCGCCGGGCGATGCTGCTGTTCGGCCCGGAAGGGCTCGCCGCGGGGCGCCTCAACAATCACATGCAATTGCAGTCGATCATCACCGTCGCCCCTGACGGACGCACCGCCACCGCACGCTGGCAGGGAATGATCCAACTGGCCGAGCCGGGCGCCAACGGAATTTGGGGTGTCGGCATTTACGAGAACGCCTACGTCAAGGATCGCGGCACCTGGAAAATCTCGAAGCTGCACTTTTATCCGGTGGCGCTCACCGATTACGATCTTGGCTTCATGCGCTCGGCACTGAGGATGGAAGGTCCGAGCGCGCTATTTCCGCCGGATCATCCGCCGACGGAAGTCTATCGCACGTTCCCGGCGGCTTACATCCCGCCGTTCAGCTTCGATCATCCGGTGACCGGCCA
>JAJUJV010000077.1 GCA_029265155.1 Altererythrobacter sp.
CACCGCCGTCGGCATCGCCATCGCCGCGCTGTTCCTCACGCCTCTGCTCTACGCGTTGCCCCTGGCGACGCTGGCCGCGACCATCATCGTGGCTGTCTTGAGCCTGGTGGACCTGAAGACGCCGCGCACCATCTGGCGCTATTCGCAAGCGGACTTCGCCGCGATGGCCTCGACCATCGCCGTGACGTTGCTGCTGGGGGTCGAGCCGGGCGTGATCGCCGGCGTTGGGCTCAGCTTGGCGCTCTACCTGTGGCGCTCGTCGCGCCCCCATGCCGCGATCGTCGGCCGCGTACCGGAGACGGGACACTTCCGCAACGTCAAGCGCCACAAGGTCCTGACCGATCCGCGCGTGCTGACGATCCGCATCGACGAGAGCCTGACCTATCTCAACGCCCGCTGGCTCGAGGAGTTCGTGCTCGAGACGGTGGCCGACCACCCCGAGGTGAAGCATCTCGTGCTGATGGCCTCGGCCGTGAACTCGATCGACGCCTCGGCGCTCGAAAGCCTCGAGGCAATCAATCACCGGCTGGCGGATGCCGGCGTCAGACTGCACCTCTCGGAGGTGAAGGGTCCGGTCATGGACCGGCTGCAGCGCTCCTCGTTCCTCGAAGAGCTCAGCGGCGAGGTCTTCCTCTCACAGGATGAGGCGTTCTCAAGCTTGATCAAGAGCTGTGAGGACGAAGTACCGGCGCAGCGGGAAGATCTCTGGCTAACACGCGGCCTAATTTAGCCCACAGAAAGCACCCGACGGCGCGGCAACATCGGCCATTAGACAACTGAGCCCGCCGATATGGGCGCGTGGGTAGAGAGTAACACCGCGGCGGAACCCATACACCTGCTGGAACCGGCCGTAGCGGGAGATCGTACTACGGTTTGCCGACACGCACCTGAGAGGTTATCCTCGTCTCCGCGCGGCAACGACTGCCGCCATGAGGGAGAACACCATGAAACGACTGGCAACCCTGGCCGCAGCGTCTGCCCTGGCCCTGGGCCTCGCCGCCTGCAAGCAGGCCGACGGGCCCGCCGCCGACGCCACCGCAAGCGCCGCCGGTGACCTGACTCTGCCGGTCAGCATCAACGCGGCAATGGTTGGGATGATCGACCACTCGGCCGACTACCTGTTCGCGCTCGGCAACGGCGACATGCCGCGCAACGATAACGACTGGCACATGGTCAGCAACTCCGCCTACGAGATCATGCTCGGCGGTGCGGTGATCCAGATCCCGGGGACCGGCGAGTTCGACCGGCAATGGGTGCAGGAACCCGAGTGGATCCGGCTGTCCGAAGAGCTGACCGAGATCGGCGCCGACGCGGTCGAGCTGGCCCAGGCCAAGTCGACCGATCAGGAAGCCTGGCGCGCGGTTGGCGACCGCCTGATCCAGAACTGCAACGAATGCCACCAGGCGTACAAGCCGGAGATCCCCAGCGAGGGTATCCTGCGCGGATCGACCGAGCGGCAATCGCGCGGGATCAGCATTTTCGGATACTGACGCTGGGCCGCCCCTCCCGGACCGGAGGGGCGGTAAGCCTGAGCGCAAGCTGACGACGTTGTCGCTCTGGCGCGGGTCGGCGCGTTCGCCGGTGTAGAGGCTGGCCATCGGCTCGTCGGCGACGATCACCGCCTCGGCCGTGCCGAAGCCGCCGAAGCGGGTCTTCATCGCCGCGCCGTAAGCGCCGAGCATGCCGATCGCGAGCCAGCCGCGACCTGGATGTCGCTAGGGTGCTTAACTCGCGTTTGCGCTTTAAGAATCCGATCTACGCTTAGCTTCGGGTCGTCGCCGCTTCGCTTCTGACACCGAATTTTCTGGCCTAGTTTGGTTGCCGCCCTCCGGGCCTTTGCGGCCAGCTGTGTCCGGCGGGAGCTAGCTGAGCCGACAGGCGACTTCGACCCCATCTTCGCCCGGACCTGCCGTTCAGCAAGCGGCCCAGGAGCCGTAACACCGGTCCCGTAACAAGCTGCCGGTCAGCAAGGCGCCCTCAATTCGGCCGTCCAAAGGTGGGATCAGGGTGCCCAAAAGCCGACGATCTGCTTGGATCCGGAATGCCGCCTTCGCTCTCTAGGCCAGTAGCTGTCGGCGACACGCCACTTGGCACGGTACAAGCCCGATCGAAAGATCGGCCTGCTCACAGCGCGACCCACTCCTCAAAATTTACCCATATCGCTGCTGCCTACTGCCGCGAATGAGCAGGTGCCTCACTGCGATAAACGATGCTCGGCTTCGCTGGAGCGTTCCCGGTGAGCGGTTTGTGCCCTTGCTCGCCGCGACGAGACCTCGGCCTTGTAGGCTGGTTTCGGCCGCAAGTATCGCCACCCCACGACCACGCCGCTCAGCGATACGATCAGGCCGGCAAGGGAGAGGATGATCATCAGCGCATCGCGCAGCCATCGATGCTGCAACAGCCACGGCAGATCGAAGCTGTGGAGGGCGCTGAAAAGCCAGCGATAACCGCGCCGGCCACTGTCACTGACACCCAGTAATTCCCCGGTCGATGGATCGATGTGGAGCCAGGTCGCGTGTGGATCATCGAAAGTCAGCCGTAGCACCGGCAGCGGCCGGGCGTCACGCCGCGGATCACCGGTTGCATACCAGTAGGCATCGTGCTCGGTCAGCAGCTCAGTGCGGACAAGCCGGCCCTCCGGCACGGATGAACGAGCGAGCGCCTCGATCTCTCCCACCGCGGGCTGCGCCGGCGCGGCCGCAATCCCGTCGAGCGCGCGCTTACGGCCTTCTCCGTCCACGGCCAAGACGACAGGGTTTCCGCCAATATGGATGAAGCGCAGCTCCCGGGCGTCAGGGGCGAAGCTCGACAACGCAGCGGTCTGGGTTCGGACGAACCCTGCTGTCTGTTCTCCAGTGTAGCGGTCCGCGACTGCGCGTGAGTCTCCTCCCGGAATTCCGCCGAACGGGCTCATGGACAACCAGCCACTGAACACCCAAGTGATCACGAACAGGCCGCCGACCAACCCTGCGATGTGATGCCACTTCATCCAACCGCGGTAAGGACTGGTAGAGCCGCTTGAATATCGCCGCTTCAGCCGTACGCGCAGGATGCCGATCCAGACGCCAAGGATCGAACCCAGGATGCCCACGCCCGAGGTCCAGATGACTACTTGACGCCAAGGCTCCTGATAAATGCGCAGGAACTCAAAATAGATCCAGTGTGGCACGGCGCCGAGCCAATTCCAGAACCGTTCCTGCCGATCGGTATTCTGGACGATCTCGCCGGTCTTCTGTGTCACGTAGATGTCAGTGCCGGCGCCGTCGTCCATGCGGACACGCCAGAACGGCGCAAGGCGGGCGTAGGCCCGGGTCACCGCCCATTGATCACGCTCGATCAACGTTGCCGACGCGGCTGGAGAGCCGGTCATCGTTTCGGCGATCTCCATCGCTCGCTTGCTATCGATGCCCCGAATTTCCTCGCCGCTTGCAGCCGACAATGCGCGGCGTCCGTCTTTGAGGCCGATCCGGTAGATCGGCTCGCCGCCGGTCATCTCCAGCCGCATCTCTTCAGGTGCATCAGGGGCGTCGAGGCGCTCGAGTGCTTCATGAGGCCCGAAGCGCACCTGGCTCCAGTCGATGGATTGGGCAACCGAGACGCGCTCTTCTGCCCTGAACGATGGGAAAGGCACGTACATCATCACCACGCCCGAGACGAACCAGACGGCGAAGAGGATGCACAGGATGATGCCGGTCCAGCGGTGGATGAAATACATCCATCGCTTCGCCAGCTTCCAAGACAGCGCGCTAGAAGCTGGCATGGATCGTCAGCTCCACGGTGCGCGGATCGCCGAGCACCCATTGGGTTCCGCCACCGTAAGTCGAGCGTGCGTAGGTCTCGTCGAACAGATTGCGGCCGCGCAGGCTGGCGCTGATCCCGTGGGCGAAGTTCCAGCGGATGCCGAGATCGGTAAGCGTATAGGACGGTAGAAGCTGATCGTTGGCCGCATTAGTATAGCGGTTGCCGACATAGCTCGCCCCGCCGTCCACCACCCAATTCGGCAAAAACTCCCAGCTCACGAATAGGTTGGCCGTCTTTTCGGCGACGTTTGTCGGGCGGTTTCCGGCACGCTGAAAGAGTACGCCGCCAACAGACTCAGCAAAGTCGTCGTACTGGGCATCGACCACGGCGCCGTTGAGGTTCACCGTCAAGCCCCGGAACGGCTCGAGGAACAGTGAGGCTTCCACCCCTTTTGACGACTGTTGGCCGATCTGCACTTGCAACGTCGGAATAAGCGGATCGGAGGTAAGCAGTTTCCGCTTGGTGATCTTGTAGGCGGCGAGGGTCCACTGACCGCGGCCGCCCCAGAACGCCTGCTTGATCCCCGCTTCCCACTGGTCGCCGGTCGATAGATCGAAGGTGCTCTGGCCGACGCTGGTGGAAACGAGCGCGCCCACCGGGTCGGCTGCGGTTGCGTAAGACGCGTAAAGGGCGATGTCGACGATCGGATTGTAGACCGCGCCCAGCCGCCAGGTCACCGCATCAGGCACCGACGTGAAGTTATTGGCTGGGTTGACGTAGTCGTCCTTGGTGATCTCGGGTCGATCATAGCGAATACCGCCGACGATCGAGAACATGTCATTGAACGCGATCCGACCCTCGCCGAAGATGGAGAATTGATCGATAGTATTGATGTAGCGGGTCCGTGTCTCGGCGGCTCCGGGCTGGTGGATGAACTCGCCGACGATAGGGTCGATCAGAGCCACGAGCCGGGTCGCGTTGTTTCCGGAGTTGCTGACGTTCTGATAGCTGATGCGGTTGATGTCGCCGCCGACGACCAGCCCACCTTCGAAGCCGCTCCCGAGAACTTGGCTGTAGGACAGCGTAGTCCGGTTCCCGGTCTGCTTCTGGATGTGGTAGAGTTCAAGGAAGCTCGACTGGCGGACCTGTTCCGGGCTGCTGTCGGTCGCCGGTACCCAGGTGGCCCGCTCGGAGTTGCGCCAGTACTTGTTGGCCCACAAGTGATAGAATGTACTCTCGAGCCCGAAGTTATCGCCCGGCGACCACTCCAGCTTGAACTGGCTCCAGTTGTCGCGGAACCGCAACTCTGCGTCAGAGACGTTGTAGTTGTTCTTGGCGATCGGCATCTCGAGTTCGCCATCCACCAAGGGCACGCCGAACCACACGCGCGGTTCCTGACGGCTGAAATCATGCGAGAGAGTCATAGTGAGATCGCTGGTCGGCCGGAACCGCAGGGCTCCCGACAAGGCGATGGCGTTGGAATCACCACGCTCCATCCACCCGTCCGAGCGGCGGTAGCTGGCATCGACGCGATAGCCGATCTGCTCGTTCAGCGGACCACCGCTCCCGGCGGCCATGTTCCAGAACCCGTGAGACCCGATGCCGGCACGCATTGCGTGTTCGAAGGTGTCGGTCGGCTGCTTGCGCACGACGTTAACCGCGCCCCCGATGGCACCTTCCCCGTAAAGCACGGAGGCCGGTCCGCGCAGGACCTCAACCGATTCCGCCATCCACGGGTCTGCCGGGAAGGTGAGCGTATTATTGTACATCCGCATGCCGTCGTAGAGCTGCATGACCGAATGCTGGCCGACAAAGCCGCGGGCGGAGAGGTTCTGACCAAACACGCCGGAGGTGTTCACGATACCCGTGGCGCGAGCGGCGGCGTCTTGGACCGTGAGGTCGCCGCGCAGGCGGATCGCATCGCCATCGAGAATTTCTATGCTGGCAGGGGTTTCCAGGATTGTGAGGTCGAGCCGACTGCCGCTTTCGCTCGTTTTGTTTAGCTGCAGGGTATCGACCGTGCCCGTGACGATAATCTGCGAGTCTGTGACGCCCGGTCGTTCGTCGGAAGCGGCATCGTTCTCTGCGACAGCTTCGGCCTGAGCGGGCAGTGGAACTAAGCTGCCAAGTAGAGCCAGGCCGCTAGCCTGGATGGCCCGGCATCCCCAACGATAGTCCTTCATGTTTGTCCCCGTCACTGCCGACGCGGCACCGGAACGGAGCAGTTAGCGACGGCTGGTTCTTTATCGGCCGACTTGCGGCTGCGACGGGCAGTGCGGTTGAGGCCACCCCATGCCAAGTTAATTACGGTAACCAGGTGCGACGTGTCACGTTACGCAACCAGGTTACAAGGTATGGCTCGTGAGATGAACCACTGGCGGCGTAGCGACATCAAAGCTCCGGGCGGAAGGGGTTGGGGTTCGAACGTCGCATGATCCGCGGTAGACGGTAAGATCGACCAGCCGGCTGGCTCGGGTGTCTTGCATTCCCCCTTCGACGACCAGCTTTCTAGTTCAGGCTGTAAACGGGAGGCAGGTTTCCGGCACAAGGCCGCGTTCGTCTGAGCGCCCTCTCATGAGCCGTTCACCGGTCAGGGGCTGGGGAGCGGACGGGCTCCGCTGCAAGGAGGTAGTCGTGCCCGTGGCGCAGGCAGCCTTCGCGGGCGATGCTTTCGAGCGCGGCGCGGCGCAGAGACTCGCCGTGGGCTGCGAGCGCCTCGGCCAAACCGCGGTCCGGCAGAGCGGCGAGGCGCGGGACGCACATGTCGATCTGGCTGTTCACGAACCGCTCCTTGTAACGGATCGCGTATCGGTGGGCGGCGACGATGCGGAAGCCGGCGGCTTCAAGGTGCGCGACGGTCCATTCGGCCGGGTACTCGCGGTAAGGGCGCTCGCCGGCGAGCAGCAGGCAGGCGTCGCGCCAGCGGCCGATCTCCCACACCAGCCGACCGGGGGCATCGACGGGCTCAACGGCAATGTAAGGTTCGAGCCCGACCACGTAGAGCCGGCTCCTGACCAGCGGCCTCAGGCGAGTAAAGAGGCGCGACTGGAAGTAGGGCGCGAACCCCTCGACCGCTCCGAGCAGGTAGTCGGCCAGCACGGTGTCGTAACACTCGCCGACGAGCAGCTTCGGGTCGGCCCAGTTGCCGACGACAATACGGTCCTGTGGCCGCCGCACCGGCTCGGCTGCATCGCGAACCTGGATCGCGTGAGCCTCGGACCCGCTGACAGCGGTCCAGCGATCGGTCAGAAGCGAGGCGACCCAGCCGATCGAATTGGTCCCGGTTCCTGCGTCGAGGAAGGAGCCCCAGGGCACATCTTCCTGGAGCTCCTCGATGCGGCGGAACAGGCCCGGCGGCTTGCTTGGTGCTGCCTTGCCCACCGGTGCACGGCTCAGAACAGCGTCCGGACGCCGAACACGAAGTTGCGGCCACGCAGTGGCGAGGCGTTCTTGACGAACGAGGCATGGTTGAACGCGAGTTCGTTCGCCAGGTTCGTGCCGCGCACGAACAGCTCGGCTCCACTGGTGGGGTCCAGCTCGATCTTATAGGCTAGGGTAGCGCTGAGCATGTCGTAACCGGGTGTGTTGGTTTCGAAGTCGCCGACGTCTTCCTGTTCGAACATGCGGTAGTATTCTGCATGGGCCGAGAACGGCCCCCAGTGCCCATCCGCGCGCGCGCCGAGCCGTCCGGCGGGAATGCGCGGCAGGTCGCCGCGGCCGTCCTTCAACTTGGCGCGAACATAGTCGCCGAACAACGACAGCGCGAAGCCGTGGGCGACCTGGTGCCGGACCTCTCCTTCGATGCCCGTGAAGGTTGCGTCGGCGGCGGTATAGCGGATCAGGCGAAAGATATCCTCGCCGGGATCGGGTTCGGCCGGATAGATGTCGACGGTCTCGGCGAAGATGTAGTCGTTGAAGTCCTGATGATAGGCGCCGAGGGTGAACGTCGTCGGCCCGGTGCGCTTTCGCAGGGTCAGGTCGACCGAGCGTGAGGTTTCCTTGTCCAGAGTGGGTGTGCCGAGCTCCCAGGTGTTGGTTGCCAGGTGCACGCCGCGATAGGGCCGAAGCGTGTTCGAATAGAGCTCCTGCACATTGGGGGCGCGCTGTGATCGGGCCACGGCGAGCGCCAGTGAGATGTCGCCGTCGATGTCCCAGATGGCAGCCCCGGAAAGTGAGAACGGGCGATGGCGCGCCTCGCGTCCGTCCTCGGTCTCGATCGACTGCCACTCGTGCCGCGCGGCTGCCTCAAGGCGAACTGTCCCGGCCTGGTAGCTCTCCATTAGAAACAGTGCGGTATTGCGCGTCTCGCTCGGGGGCAGGAACTGCTCTTGCCCCATCGTGCTGAAGTCGCTGTTTGAATGCTGCAGGCCTAGCACTCCGCGGATGCCGGCAATGGGTGCATGCGTCAGCTCGAGCCGGATGTCGTGCGCCTTGTTCTTGAAGGTGGTGGCGACCTCATCGTGCTCGATTTCATCGTGCTCGTAGTCGGTGAACGAGGTCCGGAAGCGGACCTGCTCGATCCCGGCGATCGGGTTACGGTACTCGCCGCGAACGTCGATGCGGTCGCTGCGCAGATTCACGAACGGCACCTCGTCATGCCCATGATCGTGATCGTGATCGTGATCGCTGTCATGGCTCCCGCAATGCAGCGCCGAGCCGTGCGGATGGCAGTCTTCGAATTCGTGGTTGTGGCCGGGCAGGCCATACTCGCTGCGCTGGCGGGTGTAGGCGGCGCCGAGGTAGCCGTCAGCGAAGATTACCGAGCCGCCGGCGCTGAAGGTCGAGGTATCGTTGAACGAGCCGTCAATTCTGCGCTCGCCGAATGAGCGGGGTACGCGATAGTCGTCGGAGTTGCGATGCACGCCTTCCACGCGGAAGGCGAACGGCCCGGCGCCGGCAGTTACCCCGCCCACCAGCGAGCGCTCCCGGTCGCCAGTCCCGAGCCGCCCTTCAGCAACGCCCGTGATGCCGCGCTCCGGCACTGCGGTCGGAATCTTGTCGTCGAGCAGGTTAACCACCCCGCCGATTGCGCCGCCGCCGTAGAGCAAGGTGGCCGGTCCGCGCAAAACCTCGATCCCCCGCAGTAAGAGCGGTTCGGTCGTTACTGCATGGTCGGGGGAGATCGTCGAAGCGTCTTCGATCTGGGAGCTGTCCGATAGCACCTCGACCCGCGGTGCGGTCTGACCCCGGATGACCGGCCGGCTGGCGCCGCCGCCGAAATTATCGAAGTGGATTCCCGGCTGCCCTTCCAACGTTTCGCCGAGCGTTGCCCGGCGTCGCTGCACCAGCTCGTCACCGCTGAGAGCGATGACCGGGGTTGCGGTCTCGTCGGCTGTCTGCGCCAGCGGGGTGGCCGTCACGATGATGGCGCCACCGGTCTCGCTGCCCGCTTGGGCAGAGAGGGCGGAGGGAACGGCGATCGCGGAGAGCGAAGCAGCCGAGTACAGGAGCGAGCGAACTGCCACAAAAACCCTTTCATCAAAATGGCCAGGAATGATATAACATGTCATCCATGGGTAGTGCTAGTGGCGCGGACCGGGCTGCGCGTCAAGTCGCAAAAGGTGGAACGATGGGGCATCTCGGGCATCGCTGGCTCGACACTGCAACGCTGGCAGCCTCCGCGGCCTGCCTGCTTCATTGTCTAGCGCTGCCGCTGTTTGTAGCCGCACTGCCTCTGCTCTCAGGCCTTCTAGAGGCTGACATGAGGGTGCACCGCGCGTTGCTCGCGTTCGCCTGGCCGGCGAGCGCTTTAGCGCTCTCGCTCGGGCATCGCCGGCACGGGCGGGTCCTGCCGCCGGCCGCCGGGGCGCTGGCTCTGATGGTGCTCACCTTGGCGCTGTTCGTGGAACAGCGCGATATGGAAACCGCGTTGACTGTGGCTGGCAGTCTACTTCTGGCTTCAGCGCATCTGATGAACTGGCATTTGCGGCCCCGCTAAGGATGACTTCGCAGGCCCACTCCAGCGCTTGCAATGATCCTCGGTTCGAGGCCGCGAGGCCGTCGATCCCCGCGGACCTGCCGCCGATTGCCCGCCACGTATTTGAGGTTCTCGCCTTAGGCGACGCAATTGGCGCCTCCGAGTTGATGCGCCGCGTCTCAGCCGCCAGATCGATCAAAACCCCGCTTATCAGCATCTATCGAGCGCTCGCGCGGCTGAGGACCCGGGGGCTAGTGGTGCAGTCGGTAATCAATAAGCGCTGGGTTTTGCGCAACAAAGGTCTGGCGGAACCCGTGTTGCTGCTCGCCTGCCGCAGGTGCGGCTCGATCCTGCAGGCGAGCGCCGAGAGCTTCGCCTACAGCGCGGCGGCCCTGGAACCGTGCCGTGGGTTCCGTGTCGCTCGTGGGCACATGGAGGCTGGGGGGATCTGCGCCCGGTGTTGTGGGCCGGGGCGGTGTTAAAGAGGCGGCAGATTCAAAGCTGCCCGAGTGGCGGCCGTAGTCGCATGGCGGTGAAAGTGGGGACTGTCGGGGACGGCCATCAATATCGCCCAAGAACTGCTCACATCGCACCAGATGGAGCGGGTCCCCGCAAGTGGACCAGGTGCACAGGTATGAATGGCAGCTTCTCGCGTTTCTGGGCGTAAACCTGCCAGTCAGCA
>JAJUJV010000194.1 GCA_029265155.1 Altererythrobacter sp.
ATGCCGATGCTCGCCAGGCGGTGGTGGTCGGCGGCGGCTACATCGGCTTGGAAGTCGCCGCGGCGCTGCGCAAGCGCGGCTGCGAAGTCACTCTGGTCGAGAAGGAAAACCGCCTGCTCTCCCGCGTCGCGGGTGAGGACCTGGCGGCGTTCTATGCGCACGAACACCGCGCCCAGGGCGTCGATATCCGTCTCGAAACCGAAATCGAGGCGATCGAAGGCGATGGCGACAGGGTCACCGGCGTTCGCCTCGCCGGCGGCGAAGTATTGCCATGCGAGATGGTCGTCGTCGGTATCGGCATCGTCCCTTCGGTCGGGCCGCTCATGGCCGCGGGCGCCGCCGGCGCCAACGGCGTCGATGTCGACGAATATTGCCGTACCAGCCTCCCCGACGTTTACGCGATCGGAGACTGCGCCGCGCATGCCAACGCCTGGGCCAATGGCGCGGTTCTGCGGCTGGAAAGCGTCCAGAACGCCAATGACATGGCCAACACTGCTGCCCGGGCGATCTGCGGCGATCCGCAGCCTTACGAGGCGCTGCCATGGTTCTGGTCGAACCAGTACGACTTGCGCCTGCAGACCGTCGGGCTCAACTTCCGCCACGATGCGGCCGTCGTTCGCGGCGATCCGGCGAGCCGCCGTTTCTCGGTGATTTACCTGAAAGACGGCCAGGTCATCGCGCTCGACTGCGTCAACTCGACCAAGGATTACGTCGGCGGGCGCAAGCTGATCGAAGCCAAGGCGTCCGTCGCTCCTGAGGCGCTGATGGACACCGACACGCCGCTCAAAGCGCTGCTGTAATCCGCTCCAGGGCCCAACCGGCGGCTTCGGCCACGACCGGGTCGGGATCGGCGAGCAACGCACGCACCGGCGCCTCCAGCGCCCGGTTGCCGCTGTTGCCGGCGGCTATCAGGCAGTTGCGCACGAAGCGGTCGCGCCCGATCCGTTTGATCGGCGATCCCGAGAACAGCTTGCGGAAGCCCGCATCGTCGAGCGCCAGCAGCTCTGCAAGCCGCGGCGCCGCCAGCTCGGCCCGCGGCAGGAACGCCTTGTGCCGCGCGGCGGCTTGCGCGAACTTGTTCCACGGGCAAACCGCCAGGCAATCGTCGCAGCCGTAGATGCGATTTCCGATCCCCGCGCGGAGTTCGTGCGGGATCGGCCCTTTAAGCTCGATCGTCAGATAGGAAATGCAGCGCCGGGCATCGAGCTGGAACGGGGCCGGAAAAGCCTGGGTGGGGCAAGCATCCTGGCAGGCGGTGCAGGACCCGCAACGCTCGTCATGGCCGAGGTCCGGCTCGAACGGCAGCGTGGTGTAGATAGCACCGAGAAACAGCCACGAACCATGCTCCCGGCTGACCAGGTTCGTGTGCTTGCCCTGCCAGCCCAAGCCCGCCGCCTGGCCGAGCGGCTTTTCCATCACCGGCGCGGTGTCGACGAAGACCTTGAGCTGCGCCTCGATCCCGAGCTTGCCTGCCTCCGCCACCAGCCACCGCGCCAGCGCCTTCAGCGCCTTCTTCACCGTGTCGTGATAGTCGCCGCCTTGCGCATAGATCGAGATGCGGGCCCGTTCCGCATCCCCTTCCAGCGCCAGCGGATCCACGCTTGGGGCATAGCTCATGCCTAGCGCGATCACGCTCTGCGCCTCGCGCCACATCGACTGCGGCCCCTGCCGGACCTCCGCGCGGTCCTCCATCCACGTCATCTCGCCGTGAGCACCCGAGGCCAGCCATTGCCGCAGCCGTTCGGCGCGTACCGGATCGTCCGCCGCGGGTGCGAAGCCGACCGCCGCAAAGCCGAGCGCGCGCGCCTCGGCCTTCAGCCGCTCCTTGAGCTCGGCGATGTCCGCGGCCTCGGCCACAATTCGGTTGCTCCGTCTCGTTACCGCCGCGTAAACGGCGCTTATGGGGCTAGGGGAACGCGGCGGCACCGGCAATCTTGCGATCGAAGCGCGGGGGCTGGTCAAGCGTTTCGATGGCGCAGTGGCGGTCGACGGCGTGGACCTCGCCGTGCCGGAAGGCGCGATCTACGGCGTACTTGGCCCGAACGGCGCCGGCAAGACCACGACCTTGCGCATGCTGCTCGGCATCATCGATCCCGACGCGGGGGAGCGCCGCGTGCTCGGCCATGCCAACCCGCAGGATATCGCCCGCCGGATTGGCTACCTGCCCGAAGAACGCGGCCTCTATCCTTCGATGAAAGCTTATGACGCGATCGCCTTCATGGGCGCGCTGCGCGGGCTGCCCTTGGCGGATGGCCGGCGGCGGGGGCGCGAATTGCTCGAGCAGGCCGGCCTTGGCCATGCGGCCGAGCGCCAGATCCGCCAGCTGTCGAAGGGAATGGCGCAGCAGGTCCAGTTGCTCGGCACACTGGTCCACGATCCGCGCCTCGTCATCCTCGACGAGCCGTTCTCCGGCCTGGACGCGATCAACCAAGGCAAGCTCGAGCGGCTGATCCGCGACCTTGCCGCCAAAGGGACGACGGTGATCTTCTCCACTCACGTCATCGCCCATGCCGAACGTCTGTGCGACAACGTGGCGATCATCGCCGGCGGCAAAGTGCCTTATGCCGGTTCGGTCGACGCGGCGCGTGACCGCATTCGCCCGCAGGTCCGGCTCGAAACGCGCCATCACGATGGGCCTTGGCGCCGCGCCCTTCCCGACGAGGCGCGACGCGATGGCAGCTTCTGGCATTTCCCACTGCCGGACAGCGGGGTCGAGCCGCTGCTGCGCGCATTGATCGAAGGCGATGCCGGCATACTCTCGCTGTCGATCGAACGGGCCGGCCTCCACGATGCGTTTGTCGCGATCGCCGGTGAAGCCGCGGCGCAAGCCCTCCAGGCAGAGGCGGAGCCCACCGCATGACCGCACCAGCCGAAGCCGGTCGCCTGCCGCTGCTCAAAGCCGCCTATGTCATCGCGCGCCGCGATTTCGTTGCGATCCTGTTCAGCCGCGCGTTTTTCTTCTTCCTGCTCGGCCCGCTCTTTCCGGTCGTCGTCGGCGTTCTTGCCGGCGGCGTCGGGCAACGGGTCGAGAACGTGAC
>JAJUJV010000043.1 GCA_029265155.1 Altererythrobacter sp.
CGATCGATGCTCGTCCCGGCGAGCGACGCGTAGCCGCTCTCACGCTCGGCAAAAGCGCTGTCATCGGCGGGCTCGGCCACGCCGGTGTCGTTGTCTTCACCCGCATCGAACGGCCGAATTCCTGACGACCCCGCAAGCGGACCGCTCGCCCCCGCCTCTGCGGCAAAATCATTCTCGAACCGAGCCGGCTGGAGATCGGCGCCCGACAACGTTGCGGCGGAATCTTCGGCAAGCTCCTGCTCGGTCGGAAGCGGCAGGACCGGCTTCTTCGCGGCGCGGCCGAAGCTTATCGGCTGGCTGGCCGCGTGCGCCTGATCCGCGCTCTGCTCGATGCCGGTGGCGACCACGGACACGCGAATCTTGCCCTCGAGCATCGGGTTGAAGGCCGAACCCCAGATGATGTTGGCTTCGGGATCGACCAACTCGCGGATGTGGTTGGCGGCCTCGTCCACCTCGAGCAGCTTCATGTCTTCGCCGCCGATGATCGAGATGATGACGCCCTTGGCGCCGGCCATCGATACGCCGTCGAGCAGCGGGTTGGCGATGGCGCGTTCGGCGGCTTCGAGCGCGCGGTTGTCGCCCTCGCCTTCGCCGGTGCCCATCATCGCCTTGCCCATCTCGCCCATGACCGAGCGAACGTCGGCGAAGTCGAGGTTGATGAGGCCCGGCATGACCATCAGGTCGGTGATCGAGCGCACGCCCTGCTGCAGCACTTCGTCGGCGAGTTGGAAGGCTTCCTTGAAGGTCGTTTCCGCTTTGGCGACCAGGAACAGGTTCTGGTTCGGAATGACGAGCAGCGTGTCGACGTTCTTCTGCAGTTCCTCGATGCCGGCTTCCGCGGAACGCATGCGCCGCGTGCCTTCGAACAGGAACGGCTTCGTCACCACGCCGACGGTCAGGATGCCTTTGCTTCGCGCGATCTCGGCAATGACCGGAGCCGCGCCGGTACCGGTGCCGCCGCCCATGCCCGCGGCGATGAACACCATGTTCACGCCGTCGAGCGCACGCTCGATTTCCTGGACCGTCTCTTCAGCCGCCGCGCGGCCCACCTCCGGGCGCGAGCCGGCGCCCAGGCCGCGGGTGATGTCCGGCCCGAGCTGGATGCGGTGTTCGGCGATCGAGGCGTTGAGCGCCTGCGCGTCCGTGTTCGCGACAATGAAATCGACGCCTTCGATCTCGGCTTCGATCATGTTGGCGATCGCGTTGCCCCCGGCGCCGCCCACGCCGATCACGGTGATCCGTGGACGCAGTTCCTCCACGGATGGCGGGCCGATATTGATGCTCATTCAAAGCTCTCCTCAAGGAGGCGTGGTCAGTTTGCCTTGCCGCGCTTGTGCCACAAAGGAATCCGCCGGTGCAAAAGGTAAATGGAACTTTCCACAACCCCGCGCCGCCGGCGCAAGTGTCTAAAAATACTCTTTCATCGCCGTCCAGATACGCATGGCCCGGGCCAACCCCGGCGAACGGTGGCTGGTCTGGAAGCGTGAACCGATCGTGCGGATGTCGATCGGACTCTCGGCTGCATAAAGAACGAGGCCCGCAAGCGTCGCGAAACCCGGGACCGCGTGCGCTTCCGGCAATCCCTTCAAAGCAGGCGGGCGGCCGATCCGTACCGGCCGGCCGAGCGCCGCCTGCGCGTAATCGGCGAGACCAGCCAGCTCCGCCCCGCCACCGGTAAGCACGACCTGCCGACCTTGCCGGCCGGAGAAGCCTTGGGCTTCGAGCGCCCGGCCAACCTCGCTGACGAGTTGGTCGAGTTCGCCAGTGATCACGCTGATCAGCTCTGCGCGAGGAATGCGATTGCTCTCGTCGGCGCCCCGCGCGATCGGACCGGAGCGGTCGTCGCCGGGACCGTTGACCGGGATCATCTCGCGGTGATCGGCCGGGCTGGCAATCGCCGAGCCATAGACGCACTTCAGCCGTTCGGCCTGGAACCGGCGGATCCCGAAGGCGCTGGCGATGGCGTCGGTGATGTCGGCCGAGCCGCGGGGGATGGCGGTGAGGCCAACCAACATGCCGCCCATATAGACCGAGACGTTGGTGACCTGGGCCCCGAACTCGACGAGCGCGACGCCAAGGTCCCGCTCCTCGGGAGTCAGACAGGCGTAGCCGGTCGCCAGTGGGGAGGCGACCACCGCCTCGACCTCAAGATGCGCGTTCTGCACCGCCTCGGTCAGGTTTCGCATCGGCGCTCCGTCGGCAAGCATGACGTGCACGTCCACACCGAGCCGCTCCGCATGCAGGCCTCGCGGGTTGGCGATGCCTTCCGCGCCGTCGAGGAAATAGCACGCCGGCTGAGCATGGAGCACCATGCGTCCATCGGGTTCGATGCTGCCCTGCGCCGAGATAAGCAGGTGCTCGATGTCTTCCTCTTCGATCCGGCGACCGCCGATGTCGATCTCGACCGGCGAAATCTGACTGGCGAGGCCGGCACCCGAGCAGCCGATCCATACGCTAGCAACGCTCGTTTCGGCGAGCTTCTCCGCCCGCTCGATCGCGTCGCGGACCGCGTAAGTCGCTGCCGCCATGTCGGTGACGTAACCACGGCGGATGCCTTGCGCGGCGCGGTGACCGCTGCCGAGCACGACCATTTCCCCGCTTTCAGTCAGCCCCGCGATCATGGCCGAGATGCGAAACGAGCCGATGTTCACCGCGCCGAACAAGCGCACGATGCGGGGCTGCCCTGCGGCCATCAGATACCGTTCCCTGCCATCAGTTGCTGGCCTCGTCCCGGGACGCGCATGTAAATGCGGTCTGGGTTGCGCATGTCGAACGCGACGACTTTGCCGCCGAGCAGCCGGTTTACCCCATCGAGCCGCGCGAAATTCATCAGCGCGCCGGCCGATTGCTCGTCACCCTGCGGCAGCGCCAGCACCTGGCCCGTCCTGAAAGTCAGGTTCCAACGCCGGTTGCCGATCCATTCAGCTTCGGCGACTTGCGGCCGCAATGCCGGTGCAGCGTCTAGCAGTTCCTCGAGCGCCCCGACCTGGCTGCGTGCGCCCGGTCCGGAAATCCGCAGCATGTCCCGAGCCGCTTCCTCCGAGATTGCCTCCAGCTCGTGGCCGGTCGCATCAATCAGAACGAGGCGGTCCGGACGGCGCAGCACCGCATGGGGTTCGCGTTCGACGATATCGACGACAATCGTGTCGGGCAGTTGCCGCGACACCCGGGCGTCGGCGACCCAAGGCAGCTCGATCAGCGAAGCGCGGAGCGCATGGAGATCGACCAGCGGCATCGCCCGGTCCTTTTCCCCAAGCACCCGCTCGTAAACCTTCAGTTCGTTCAGGCGCTCGACCCCGCGCACTTCGACGCGGTTCACTTCGTAACCGGCATCTGCCGCAGCCAGTGCGAACTGCTGGCCGGCGAGCACGGTGAGCCCCGCCATGCTGGCGACGAGCCAGGCCAACGCGGCAGATCCGGCCAGGATCAGAACGAGGAACGTCTTGTGCAGTTGCTCTTCTGTGAACGGCAGGATGCGCATCAGGGCATCGACGAAGGAGTTCGTCGTCTGCTTGGCCTTGCGCACTTTGGTCTTGGCGCCCTGGGCCCGGGCCTGACGGCGCACGGGCTTGGCATTGCGGCGGATCGTCTGCGCCATCAGCCGGTCCGCTCCAGCTTGCCGAAGTGAACCAGCGCTTCTTCGATCACGATCTCAACCAGGTCGGCGTAGTCTATGCCGCAGTGCTTCGCCTGTTCAGGCACGAGGCTGAGCGGCGTCATTCCGGGCTGGGTGTTGGTTTCGAGCAGGAACAGCCCTTCGGCGCCCTGCTCGTCATCCCAGCGGAAATCGGACCGACTGGTTCCCCGGCAGCCCAGGCGGCGATGGGCCATCAGCGCGTATTCGAGGCACAGCTGAGTAATTTCGGGCGGAATTTCAGCCGGACAGACGTGCTCGGTCATTCCGTCGGTATACTTGGCATCGAAATCGTAGAATCCCGATTTCGGGACAAGCTCAGTTACCATCAGCGGCCGGTCGCCGAGCACGGCCGCGGTCAATTCGCGCCCGCGGATGTACGGTTCTGCAAGCAGGCTGTCGAACCGCTGCCATGGCCCTTCCGCATCGCGACGGATCGGATGGCCATAGTTAGACTCGGCGGTGACGATCGCGACGCCAACCGAAGACCCTTCGTTGACCGGCTTGAGCACATAAGGTCGGGCCAGCGGATCGGCTTCGAACAAGTCCGCCGACCGGACGATCCGGCCGCCGGGCATCGGAATGCCATGCGGCACCAGCGCATGCTTGGTCAGTTCCTTGTCGATCGCGATGACCGAGGTCTGCAGGCCCGAATGGGTGTAGGGGATGCCCATCAGATCGAGCATTCCCTGCACCGTGCCGTCTTCGCCGGGGACGCCGTGCAGCGCGTTGAACACGATGTCCGGCGCCGCGTCGGCAAGACGAGCGGCGACGTCCCGATCCATGTCGATGCGCGTGACGCGATGGCCGCGCGATTCCAGTGCGTCGGCGACGCCGTTGCCGCTCATCAGCGAAACCGGCCGTTCGTTGGCCCACCCGCCCATCAGGACGGCAACATGGAGCCTGGGCAGGCTCACCGCGGTCCTCATGGGCGCCCTACCCTCTGGATTTCCCATTCCAGGTTCACCCCCTGGCTCTCCGCCACACGGCGACGCACTTCTTCGCCGAGACCTTCGATGTCGGCGCTGGTGGCGCGGCCGGTATTGATGAGGAAGTTCGCATGCTTCTCGCTCACCTGCGCATCGCCCAGTTTCAAGCCCCGGCAACCCGCCGCGTCGACCAGGCGCCACGCCTTGTCGCCCTGCGGGTTCTTAAAGGTCGAGCCGCCGGTCTTGCTGCGCAGCGGCTGGGTTTCTTCGCGCGCCTGCGCAATGCGGTCCATCTCCGCAGCGATCGCTTTCGGATCGCCCGGGGTGCCACGAAAGCGCGCGGCCACCACGATCGCGCCTTCCGGAAGGTTCGAGTGGCGGTAGGAGTAATCGAGGTCAGCAGCCGGAACGGTGATGAATGTGCCGTCAGCCAAGACCACGTCGCAATCGATCAGGATGTCGGCCACTTCGCGCCCGTAAGCGCCGCCGTTCATCCGGACGAAGCCGCCCACCGTGCCAGGAATGCCACGCAGGAACTCGAGCCCGGCGAGGCCAGCATCGCGCGCGGTGGAGGCGACGAGGATGCCGCTGGCGCCGCCGCCACATTCGAGCACGCCATCGCGCTTCGCCCCAACCGAGGCGAAAGCCTTGCCGAGCCGTATCACGACGCCGGGCACTCCGCCGTCACGGACGATCAGGTTCGAGCCGAGGCCCAGCGCCATGACCGGAGTGCCTTCATCGAGCCCGCTGAGGAAATCCACCAGATCTTCCAGGTCTGCAGGCTCGAACAACCAGTCGGCGCTGCCTCCGCTCTTGAACCAGACCAGCTTGTCGAGCGGCGCATCGTGGGTCAGCTTGCCGCGAACGTCAGTCGGTACCCAGCCGTCGAAGGCATAGTCGGTGTCCGAGCCGGGCGCGGCGGCGTGCTCCTGCCAGGAGCCGATCTGCCCGCTCATGCCGCACGCTCCTGCCTCGCGGCAATTTCCGCCGGCAGGCGGGCGGCCCATTTCGTGATGTCGCCGGCGCCCAGGCAGACGACCATGTCGCCGGGCTCGAGGAGGTTAGAGAGACATTCCGCCAGTTCGGCCGGCCCGGCGATCTCGGCGGCTGAGCGATGGCCGCGGTCCTTCAAGCCTTCGACCAGCGCAGCCGCGTCGACGCCGTCGATCGGCGGCTCTCCGGCCGCGTAGACGGGGGCGACGAAGACCATGTCGGCATCGTTGAAGCAGCCCTGGAATTCGCCCAGCAGGTCGCGCAGGCGCGTGAAGCGGTGGGGCTGCGCGACGGCGATGACGCGGCCTCTTGTCGCCTCGCGCGCGGCGGACAGGACGGCGCGGATTTCCACCGGATGATGGGCGTAGTCGTCAATCACGACAGCGCCTGCCACTTCGCCGACGCGGGTGAAGCGGCGTCGCACGCCGCCGAAGCGGGCAAAGCCGGTGCGGATCGTGTCGTCGTCGCAGCCTAGTTCAACCGCCACCGCAATAGCGGCCAGCGCGTTCTGCACGTTGTGCCGCCCAGGCATCGGCAATGCGATATCGGCGATGCGGCGGCGCCTGCCGTCGCGATCGGTGTGAATGGCGTCGAACAGGTTTCCGCCGCCCGCCTCCATGCCGCGCGGGCGGATGTTCTCGGCGCGCCAGTCGGCCTGAGCGGAAAAGCCGTAGGTGATCACCCGCCGGTCGCGCACCCGGGCGATGACTTTCTGCACTTCGGGATGATCGATGCACAGTACGGCCGCGCCGTAGAACGGCACGTTCTCGATGAATTCGACGAACGCCTCGCGTACCGCGTCGAAGCTGCCGTAGTGGTCGAGGTGCTCGGGATCGATGTTGGTGACGACGGCGAACGTGCCGTCAAGGCGCAGGAAGCTGCCGTCGCTCTCGTCGGCCTCGACCACCATCCATTCGCTGTCGCCGAGGCGAGCGTTGGAGCCATAGCTTTCGATGATGCCGCCGTTGATGACCGTGGGGTCGATCCCGCCGGCGTCGAGCAGCGCGGCGACCATCGAGGTGGTAGTGGTCTTGCCGTGGGTGCCGGCGACCGCGACGGTACGCTTGAGGCGCATCAGCTCGGCCAGCATCTCGGCGCGGCGGACGACCGGGATGCGCGCTTCGAGCGCGGCGGCCACTTCCGGGTTGTCACGCTTCACCGCGGTGGAGGTGACGACGACCGCGGCGCCCCCGAGGTTGGCGGCGTTGTGGCCGACCATGACCTTGATGCCGCGGGCGCGGAGCCGCTCGACCGATGGGCCTTCGGCAAGATCGGAGCCCTGCACGCTGTAGCCGAGGTTGTGCATCACCTCGGCGATGCCGGACATGCCGATGCCCCCGATGCCGACGAAGTGAATCGTGCCGATGTCGGTGCCGACGCCCTTCATCCCGCGGCGCCTCCGGCGAAAGCGGGCGCGGCACTGGCAGGGCTCTCGCTGGCGACGCGGATCACGTCCTGGATCGGCGAAGCGCCGAAGCTTTCGACGAGGTCGGCGAGTTCGCGCGCGGCGTTCGGTCGCCCGCAGTTCCAGGCGGCGTGCGCGGCGGTGGCGAGCGTCTCAGGATGCTGGGCCATGGCGTTGATCTGCTTGGCGAGCTCCTTGGCAGTGAAGTTGGGCTGACGGATCGCGCGGGCACCGCCGGACTTGACGATCTCGCGCACGTTGGCCGCCTGATGATCGTCGGTGGCGATCGGCAGCGGGACGAGGATCGCCGGGCGGCCGACCGCAGTGAGCTCGGCGATCGTCGAGGCACCGGCGCGGCCGATGAACAAGTGCGCGTCGGCGAGGCGCGTGTGCATGTCCTCGAAATAAGTGCCCAGTTCGGCGGCAATGCCGTGGCTGGCATAGCGGGCGCGGACCGCTTCGAGGTCTTCGGGCCGGCACTGCTGCGTCACCTGCAGGCGCGAACGGAGCGCCGGGGCCAGCATGGCGAGGCCGTCGGGGACGACTTCGGACAGCACCCGCGCGCCCTGGCTGCCGCCGGTAACGAGCACGCGCAGCAGGCCCTCGGCGGTGAACGGCGGGAACGGCTCGTCGCGCAGCGCCAGGACATCAGGGCGCACCGGGTTGCCGACGAGGTGGACCTTGGCGGCATGCTTTGGCTTCAGGCGGTCGACTTGAGGGTAAGCGGTGGCGATAGCGTTGACGCGCCCCGCAAGCAGGCGGTTGACGCGGCCGAGCACCGCGTTCTGCTCATGGATCACCGTCGCCACGCCGGCCGAGCGGGCGGCGAGAAGCGCGGGCAGCGCCGGGTAGCCGCCGAACCCGACTACCGCGGTCGGAGCAAAGCTCTCGTACAGCCGCAAGGCCATGCGGCGGCCTTCGAACACGGCGGCGAGGCCCTTGGGCCAGCCGAGCGGATTCTTGCCGAAGCGGCCGGCGGGCAGCACGTGCGCGGGGAGGAAGTCGGGCTTGCCGGGGATCTCGCTGCCGCGCGCGTCGGTGATCAGCGCGACGTGATGGCCACGCCGCTCCAGCTCGTGCGCCAGAGCGAACGCGGGGGTCAGGTGCCCACCGGTACCGCCGGCTGCCAAGACGTAGTGCCGTGACACGGGGCTCACGGTCGTTGCTCCTTTCCGGCTCGAGCCTTGGGTGTCGGCGCCAAGGGCAGCAGATCGTCCGCCACGCCGCGCCAGTCGAACCGTTCGCGGCTGAGATAGGGGTTTCGCCGAGTGATGGCGAGAAGCAGCCCGATGAGGAAGCATTGCGCGATCGTCGAGGACCCGCCGTAGCTGACGAGCGGCAGGGTGAGGCCCTTCGAGGGAAACAGCTGCAGGTTCACCAGGATGTTGACGAAAGCCTGCCCGCCAAACAGCGCCACGAGCCCGGTCGCAGCCAGGAGGACGAACAGGTTGTCCTCATCCACCATGCGGGCCAGCACCCGCAGAACGATGGCCAGATAGAACAGCACGATCACACCGCAGATCAGCAGGCCGAACTCCTCACCGATCACGGAGAAGATGTAGTCGGTGTGCGCTTCGGGAAGGCGCATCTTCTCGGTGCCGAGCCAAAGGCCGGTACCCGTCCAGCTTCCTCCCATGAGGGTGCGGCTGGCGAGATCGACCTGGTCGAACGCGGTGCCGCCGCCCAGGAAAGAATCGATGCGGTGGCGGGCGTTGTCGTAGAACAGATAGGCCAGCGCGAGCATGGCCAGCGCCGCGCCGCCGAGCATGCTGATCCGCTGCAGCGGCAGGCCGGCGAGCATGACCAGCACGAGCCAGGCGCAGGCGAACAGGATCGCGTCGCCCAGGTTAGGTTGCGCCATCAGCAGGATGACGATGAGCCCGGTCAGTGCAGCGCTGAGCGGGATCACCGGAAGCTCCGGATCGCGCGCCCGCCACGAGAGGATCCAGGCCACCGCAACGGCAAAAGCAGGCTTGAGGAACTCGCTGGGCTGAAAGCGGATGCCGAAATCCAGCCAGCGCCGCGCCCCGTTCACTTCGGAGCCGATGATCGGAACCAGCAGCATGGCGGCAATCATCGCGGCGCTGAGCATGATGGCGCCGCGCCGAACCAGGTCGCGAGGCAGCAGCGACGTGGCGAGCATGACCAGGAGGCCCAGGAACTGCCAGCGCAAGTGCAGCCAGAAGAAGTAGAGATCGCCGAGCTGGGTGCTTCCAGTCGAAAGCCGCCGGGCACTAGCGGGCGACGCTGCGGCAACCGCGATCGCCCCGATTGTCATCAGCGCCACGACCAGGAACAGCAAGCCGCGGTCGAGCTCGCGCCACCAGATCTGCAACTGCCGCTTGCGGCTGCGAGGGAACTGCTGCGCCGGAGCGCTGCGTTGCCCGGGCCGCGGGATGTAGGGGCGAGTGGACGTCACGCGGCCGGGCTCGCATTGCAGGCGGCGGGCGAGGCTTCGGTCGTCGCTGCCCCGGTTAATTGGAGCACGAGCTTGCGGAAGCAGTCACCACGCTGCTCATAGTCGCGGAACTGGTCGAAGCTGGCACAGGCCGGCGAGAACAGCACGACATCGCCCGGCCGGGCCGCGACGATCGAGCGCTGCACGGCTTCGCACAACATCTCGCAGCGCTCCACGCGCATGTGCGGCTCAAGAAGCTCGGCAAAACGCGGACCCGCCTCGCCGATCGTATAAGCGGCAGCAATATTGCCGAAAGCCGGCGCGCACTCGTCGAGATCGTCGCCCTTCGGCAGCCCCCCGCAAATCCAGTGGACCCGCTTCTCGGGGTTCGGCGGCCAAGCGGCGAGAGCCGGCGCGGTGGACGCGGGATTGGTCGCCTTGCTGTCGTTGACGAACAGGACCCCGCCAAATTCGCCGAGCCGCTCCATCCGGTGCGCCAGTCCGCGAAAGCTGGCAAGCCCGGCCAGCACCTCTTCGCGCGACAGGCCCAACTCCAGCGCGATCGAAGCGGCAATGGCCGCATTCTGCAAGTTGTGCGGCCCCTGCAGCGAAGGCCATTCCGGCTGATGTGGTTGCCATGCTTGATAGTCGACCGGGCGAGCGCGGTCATCCGGCCGCCGCGCCATTTCCGTCCGGTAGATCTCCGCAGTCGCAGCGTCCTCGCAACCGAACACCGCGAATTGCGCTGGGTCCTGCAAGGCGAACAGCCGAGCCTTCGACGCAGCGTAAGCGGCAAAGCCGTCGTAGCGGTCGAGATGGTCGGGGGTGATGTTGGTCAGCGCGGCCGCATCGCAGCGGAGCGAAAAGGTGAGATCGATCTGGTAGCTCGACAGCTCCAGGACGTACGTACCGCCTTCCGGCAGCGGCTCCTGCGCGAGAATGGGCAGACCGATGTTGCCGCCCATCAGAGCAGGCCGCCCGGCATCGACAAGGAGGTGGTGCAAGAGCGCCGTCGTGGTCGATTTGCCGTTGGTGCCGGTGATGCCGACGACCTGGTGCGCCGGCAAATCCTGCCGCGCCTGCGCGAACAGCTCGACATCCCCGATCAGCGGAACACCTGCCTCGCGGGCTTTGGCAGCCAGCGGGTGGGTGTTGAGCGGCACGCCGGGTGACAGGACGATGCCGTCGAGGCCGCGCAGGTCGATCGCCAGCGGATCGGCGATCGTCGCCCGCCGGGCCAATTCCTCACGAGGGCCAGGCCGGCGATCCCAAGCGATGACTTCCGCCGCATCGCTGGCCAGCAGCGCCTCGACCGTGGCCATGCCCGAGCGCGCAAGGCCGAGCACGACGTAGCGTTTGTCGCGGAAGGCGCTTGAGACGATCATCGCAGCTTCAGTGTCGCCAGACCGAGCACAGCCAGGACGATGGCGATGATCCAGAAGCGGATCACGACCGTCGATTCCTTCCAGCCGAGTTGTTCGAAGTGGTGGTGGATCGGCGCCATGCGGAAGATGCGCTTGCCGGTGCGCTTAAACCAGAACACCTGGACGATGACGCTGACGGTCTCCATCACGAACAAGCCGCCGACGATCAGCAGCACCAGTTCATGATTGGCCGCGACTGCAATCGCGCCGAGCGCGCCGCCAAGCGCAAGGCTGCCGGTATCGCCCATGAACACCGCCGCGGGAGGCGCATTGAACCACAGGAACGCCAGACCGGCGCCCATGATTGCCGCGCACATGATCGCCAGCTCGCCCGCGCCCGGCACGTGCGGAATGCCCAGATAGTCGGAATAGTCGACGCGCCCTACCAGGTAGCAGATGAACAGGAACGCACCGGCGGCGATGACGATAGGCATCGTCGCCAAGCCGTCGAGCCCGTCGGTCAGGTTGACCGCGTTGCCGAAGCCAACGATGATCGTTGCTGCGAAGACGTAATACAGCGGGCCCAACGGGATGTAGCGGTCGGCCAGGAACGGCACGTAGAGATTGGTCCCGGCCGGGCCGACGATGAGCGCCACGGCAATTCCGGCGACGATGAATTCGAGCAAAAGCCGCACCTTGCCCGATACGCCCTTGTGGCTACGCTTCGTGACTTTGTCGAAATCGTCGAGGAAGCCGATCACGCCGAAGCCGGCGGTGACCGCGAGGCAGGCCCAGACCAGCGGCGTGGCCGGGTTCATCCACAGCAGCATGGCAGCCGTCAGCGACGTCAGGATCATCAGTCCGCCCATCGTCGGAGTGCCGACTTTGGCGAGATGCGTTTGCGGGCCATCGGCGCGGATCGGCTGACCCTTGCCTTGCCGCACGCGCAGCATGTTGATGAACTTCGGACCGATGACCAGACCAATGGCGAGCGCCGTCAGGAGCGTCGCACCGGCACGAAACGTCTGGTATCGAACGAGATTGAACAGGCCTTCGAACTCGAGCCACTGGGCGAGCAGGTAGAACATTTGCGGGCGTTTAGCCTTCCCTGGCGGCGAAATGGGCGACCACTCTGCCCAGCCCCACCGAATTCGATCCTTTCACGAGCACCGCATCGCCGCCAGCAAGACCGAACTCTTCCAGCGCGGCGATCGCGTCGCCCGGCCCTTCGCAATGGGCGTAAGCAACGGACTTGCCAAGCATGTTCGGCTGCGCTTTCCCCAGCTCGCGCGCCAGCGCCAGCATCTCTTCGCCAACGAGGATCGCATAGTCCACTTGGGCTTCGGCAAGAGGCGCCGCCAGCTGTGCGTGGAACGACGGCGCGAAGTCACCCAGTTCCTTCATGCTGCCGAGCACCGCCACTCGGCGCGACGCCGGTGTGGTACCAAGCTGCGCCAAGGTCGCCCGCATCGAGGCTGGGTTGGCGTTGTAGCTTTCGTCGATCAACAAGGCGTGTCCGCCCGGTACGCGGATGCGGTGGCGAGCGCCGCGGCCCTTGAGCCCGCCCATTTCGGCCAGCGCCAGGCCAGCGGCGCCGAGGTCCCCGCCGGCGGCGTAAACCGCCGCCATGACGGCAAGGGAGTTCGCCACCCAATGCTCACCAGGCTCGGCAACCGAGTAGCACAGCCGTCGATCTTCGAGTGCGGCGGTAATCAGGGAACCGCCGTTGGCGACCGGAATGGCGTCGAGCAGGCGAACCTCGGCATGCTCTGCGCGCCCGAATGAAAGTACGCGCGCGCCCCTTGCCTCCGCAGCCTCGCGGAGCCGGGCGTAGTGCGGACTGTCCGCGGGTATGACGGCGGTTCCACCAGGCTCTAGGCCGGTGAATATCTCCGCCTTTGCATCAGCAATTGCCTCCTCGCTCCCCAGGTTTTCGATGTGAGCCGGCGCGATCGTGGTGACGACTGCGACGTGAGGGCGAACTTGCGCCGTCAGCTCAAGGATTTCGCCGGCATGGTTCATGCCCATTTCAAACACGCCGAAGCGTGAGCGGGCGGGCATCCTCGCCAGGCTCAGCGGCACGCCCACGTGGTTGTTGTAACTGCGGACGGAGCGATGCGCTGCACCTTTGCTGGTCCGTTCGAGCGCGGCGAAGATCGCCTCCTTGACGCCGGTCTTGCCGACCGACCCGGTGACACCCACGACTTGCGCCGGAGCGCGGGCCCGGGCCGCACGCGCTAGAAGCTGCAAGGCTTGGGTCGTATCGCTGACCAGGACATGCGGCTGTTCGATCGGGCTTTCGACGACGGCCGCCGCGGCACCATTGGCGAAGGCCTTGTCGAGATAGAGATGTCCGTCAGAGCTTTCGCCTTTCAGAGCGAAGAACAAGTCCCCCGCACGGACATCGCGCGAGTCCATCTCCACGCCCGCTAACTGGAAGGAACCGCTGGCGACGCCGCCGGTCGCCGCAGCAATCTCCTCGGCAGTCCACAGGGCGAGGCCGCGACGATCACGTTCCTGGGTCGGCCAGCGAACAGTCTTGAGCAATGCGTTCATGATGCCCCCTCAACTCCTGCCAATTCGGCGGCGCATTCACGGGCAACGGTGACGTCGTCGAATGGAAGAATTCGCGTCGCCTCTCCTGTCCCGACGATTTGGCCTTGTTCGTGCCCCTTCCCGGCGACCAGGACGATGTCTCCCGCCCCAGCCTCGGCTATGGCGGCGCGGATCGCCGCGCGGCGGTCTCCAACTTCACGCGCGCCCGGTGCGCCAGCAAGAACCTGCTGGCGGATCGCTGCCGGATCTTCCCCGCGCGGATTGTCGTCAGTGACGATCACCAACTCCGAGCGGGCTGCGGCGACTTCGCCCATCAGCGCGCGCTTTCCTGCGTCGCGGTCGCCGCCGGCGCCGAACACGGTAATCAGCCGGCCCTTGGGACTACTGGCGATATGCGGGCGCAGCGCTTCGATAGCGGCAGCCAAAGCGTCAGGGGTGTGCGCGTAATCGATATAGACCGGCGCCCCGGCTTGCGTGATGACCGCCCGCTCCAGCCGACCGCGCACCGGTTGCAAACGACCGAGAGCATCGAACGCATGTTCGGCCTTGCCACCCGTCGCCAGCACCACGCCTGCGGCAACCAGCGCGTTGGCCGCCTGATAGGCGCCGATCAGCGGCAGGACGATGCGTGAGCGGCGGCCATCGTGCTCGATTTCCAGCGTCTGACCCAAGTGCCCGGGCGAGCGGGAGAGGAGGCGGATGCCCCCGGCGTCACTGGCGCCTCCTTCTCCCACCGTGAAGAGGCGTAACCCCCGGGTCCTGGCCTCCTCTGCAGCCCGTGCGCTCCAGGCGTCGTCGGCCCAGATCACCGCCGTACCGCCGTCACTGACCACTTCGGAGAACAGCCGCATCTTGGCGGCGAAGTAGTCCTCCATGTCGGCGTGATAATCGAGGTGATCGCGCGACAAGTTGGTGAAGGCGCCGGCAGCCACCGGCAGGCCTTCGTTGCGGTATTGGCTGAGGCCGTGGCTCGACGCTTCATACGCGACGTGCGTGACGCCTTCGCGGGCCAGCCCCGTCATGTTCGAGAGGAACGTGACGATGTCCGGCGTGGTCAGCCCGGTCGATACGCTCTCGTCAGGCGTAGTCACGCCCAGAGTGCCGATCGAGGCGGAGCGGTGGCCGCACATCCGCCAAATCTGCCGGGTCATTTCGACCGTCGATGTCTTGCCGTTGGTTCCAGTCACCGCGACGACGGTCTCAGGGACCGGGCGGAAGAACTGCGCGGCGAGGCGGGCGAAGGCGCGGCGCGGCTGTGGGTCGGGCAGATGTACGGCGCCGGTGACTGCAGCCTCTGGCTTGGCCACGACGGCGATAGCGCCGGCTGCGACGGCGGCCGGGATGAAGTCCTCGCCGTTGGCGGTAGCACCCTGGAAAGCGCCGAATACGGTTCCGGGCGCAACCTTGCGATGGTCGATGGCGAAGCCGGTGACCGTCTCCTCCCCGAAAGCGCCGGCGTCCATTATCGCGGTTTCGGCCAAGCGGGCGAGCTTCACCGGTCGTCTCCGACCAGCGGCTTCAGGTCGGTGATGTCGACGTCGCGCGTCTCGTCGGGAAGGACGCCCAGCTGGGGGCCGATGCGGGGCACCAGACGCTTGACGATCGGAGCCGCGTTCCAGGCCGCGGTCCGCTGGTACGAGCTCGCTGCCACACCCTTGGGCTCGTCGAGCATGATGATGATGACGTAGCGCGGCTTGTCCATCGGGAAGGCGGCGGCGAAGGTGGAGACCAGCGAAGTGCGGTTGTAGCCGCCGGAGCCGGGCTTTTCCGCGCTGCCGGTCTTGCCG
>JAJUJV010000062.1 GCA_029265155.1 Altererythrobacter sp.
GAGAATGGTGACTTCCGCCGCGTGCTCTATACCGGCCACAACCTGCAGCTGGTGGTAATGTCGCTGAACCCCGGTGAGGAAATCGGCGCCGAAGTGCATGATGATCGCGACCAGTTCTTCCGCATCGAAGCCGGCGAAGGGGTGATCTCGATCGACGGAGTCGACCATGCCGTGAAGGACGATGATGCGGTGATCGTACCCCAAGGCGCCCGGCACAACGTGAAGGCGACTGGGACAACGCCGCTCAAGCTCTACACCATTTATGGGCCACCGGAGCACATCGACGGCACGGTTCACGCCACCTGCGAAGAGGCGCAAGCCTCGCACGAGCATTTCGACGGGAAGACCACGGAGTAAGTGCCGCGCCGCCGCGTTCCGGCGGCGCTCGCTTGCCCCCCTCAGGGCCGGTCGGAACGCGCGCGGCCGCTATCGGCAGCAGCCAACTGAACGCCGTCGAGGCTGTAGGGGTCATCGCGGAAAGCGATGGTCTTCCCTTCGGGCTTGGCGGTCAGATAGGTGATGTAGATCGGCACGATCTCGGGCAGTTGGACGATCTGCTCGGGATCGCGCAGCCGGTTGGGTAGCGGCTTGCCCATCAGCCAGCGGTGCAGCTTGCCCGCATCCTCGAGCCGCACACAGCCCGAGCTGAGCTGCCGCTGATCTTCGCGCAGCAGATGCCGATCGGGGGTGTCGTGCAGATAAATGCCGTAAGCGTTGGGGAATTCGAACTTCACCTTGCCCATGAAGTTCGACCCGCCAGGAAGCTGGCGCACATGCACTTTGGCGCGGCCTTCATGTACGGCGCGCCAGTCTACTTTCGCAGGGTCTAGCAGCGGGGCGTCCGGCCGCCAGTCCGCCAGCACCTGATATCCGCCATTCTTCAGATAGCCCACGCCGCGATCGAGCACGTTCGCGGCGATATTGTTCTTCACCAGATCATCCGGAATGTTCCAGTACGGATTTAGGATCGCGAAACGGACGAACCCAGCCATGATCGGGGTCTGCAGCTCCGGCTTGCCTACCACGACTTTCATCGAATCGACGGGCTTGCCGTCCTCGTACATCCACAGCCGCGCGCTGGCTGCATCGACCAGGATGTGACGGCCCTGCGGAATGGCGGGAATTGCTCTGATGCGGCCGAGGTTGGTCCAGATCTGCCGTCGCTGCGCCTCCGAGAAGCGAGGATCTTCCATCGCCTCGCGCAACGGCGCGTAAAGCGGATGCATCCAGCGCATCTCGGCGATGTAATGTTCGAGGGAATCTGCCGTGGCGGCCGCCTGCAGCGCCGCCTGCGGGGTCGGCACGACTGGAGCGAGGGCCGGGCTCTCGTAAATCATGCCGTCGCGGTCTGCCGCGCGCATCGCCTGCACATAGGCGGCGAACGTCTCCGACAGTTCGACCTCGGCCCGCGCGATATCGTCGATGTCGCCGCGCCGGGCCTGATCAACGCGCTTGGCAATCCGGCTGAAGCGCAGCTTCTTGGGGTTGATGCCGTCGAAATCCGACGTGCGCAGGTGATGCATCAGCATCGCCGCTGCGCCCGAGGGACGGCCGAATTCGTTGAGCCATAGCGGACGATGCCCACGCGCGGCATAGAACGCGCGCAGGTCCTTGCCCACGCGGTCCGCGATCTCACGCTGTAGAGCCGTTTGCCGCCCAGCGTCGCTCGCTTCACCGCCAGCCGGCTGCGCCTGCGCGGCGAATGGCAGCGGCGCCACCAGCGCCGCTGCCATGATTGGCAACATCAAGCGGAGCATATGCTCCTTCAATCTGACCTTCATACTCCGCCTGACGCCTCTCGGTTACCCGCGCTCGCCGGTGTACGCGACATTCGCCGGCTGAACGACCGGGCTGCCGGAATAGTACTGGCCTTCCCGGACATAGCCATCGACGCAGCCGTCGTTGTTGGCATCGGCCCATACCGCGCCGGCCAGGCCGCCCACGGCCGCGCCGATCGCGGCGCCTTCGAGGATGCCGAGCCCGCCAAGCGCAGCGCCCGCGCCGGCACCCAGAGCGCCGCCCACGGCTGCGCCCGTGCCAACCGAGCCGAGCGTCGTCGGGCAGCGGTCGGCCGAAGCGGTCTGGTAGCCTGCTGGCGCCCCTTCATAGTACTGGCCGTTGTAGACATAGCCGTCAGCCCGGCCATCACCGTTCCGGTCGGCCCAGACCGCGCCAGCCAGACCACCTACAGCGGCGCCGATCGCAGCGCCGGTCAAAAGGTCTCCTCCGGCAATCGCGGCGACGCCTGCGCCGCCGGCAGCGCCGATACCGGCGCCGGTGCCAACGGTTGCGAGGTTGCTGTTACCATCGGTCGATGTGCAAGCGGCCAGCGGAAGCGCCGCTGCCGCCAGAAGCGAAATAACTGCCTTGTTCACGATGCTTCTCCTAAGAAGCGCCATCGGCGCGGCTCCCCGCTCCTCAGGCACATACGGATTGGCCTCCCGGCGAGGAAAACGTCGTCTCCCGCCCCCGGTTCCGCTCGTCGCCGCCACGCCTCGGCCCAGCAAGCCCGGGCCGACGAGCGGAGGCCGGGCTGCGCCTACCCGTTCAGCCGGGCGTCCAAGTGTATTCGGTGCGTATCGTCCAGTCGACCGCGCGGCCTGCTGCATCCTGCGCCGGCCGGAAGCGGAACCGCTGCTCGATCAGCTGGCAGGTGGCTTCGTCGAACACCGCAACCCCGCTGGAACCGATCACTTCGCAGCGGTCGACGCGGCCGTCCGTTCGTACCCGGAACTCCACCCGCACCGTGCCTGCCGCGCCGCGCGGGGGACGGGCGCGTCGGTAATCGGCATGGGTGAGCGCCCCTTCGATCCGAACCGGGGGCGTGAAGAGGCCGCTCCCGCTTCCGCTGCCGGCGCTGCCCCGACCGACTCCTTCGCCGCCCAGTCCAGCGCCCGATCCGGGCGCGGTGCCGAGCCCCGTGGCCGAGCGCGTGCCGGTGTCCGCCGCCGCTTCGGCGGGAGCGGCCGAGGACAACGGCGTGGCAGGCTCGCTGACGGCGGGTTCGGCCGTTGGTCCGCGGCTCGGCGGTGCCGCTCCCTCTTCCGCAGCGTCCGGGGGGCTAGCGGCCGGCGGTGGAGGCGCTGGCGGCTCGGCGAGATCTATAGCGACGATCCCGGCCTCGCGCGGAGCCGGGGCGGTGCTTTGCCGGCCGGCGAACAGCACCAGTGCACTCAGCACCAGGCCGTGAGCGGCTACTGCGCCCGTCAGTCCGAGCGCGCGCTTGCGGCGATCGAGGAACTCCGCTGCCATGCGCGCCAAACGCAAGGCGCGGGGCAATGGTTCAAGCCGATGCGCGTCTCAGACGCGCGTGGGCAGATCACTCCGCCGGTTCGTCCGCGTCGAGGCCATAGGCCGTGTGCAGCACCCGCACCGCCAGCTCCGTCTCGTCCTCGTCGATCAAGACGGAGACCTTGATCTCGCTGGTAGAGATCGCCTGCACGTTAATGGCGCGATCGGCGAGGGCGCGGAACATCGTCGCGGCGACGCCGGCGTGGCTCTTCATGCCGACGCCGACGACCGAGATCTTGGCCACCTTGTTGTCGGTAATGATGCGGTTGAAGCCGATGCCTTTGCGCTTGTCCTCGAGCAGCGCTTGGGCGCGGGCGAGGTCGGCCTGCGGCACGGTGAAGGTCACGTCGGTCTCGCCCTTGTCGCGGCCGACGTTCTGGATGATCATATCGACGTTGATCGCCGCCTCGGCCAGCGGGGTGAAGATGTTCGACACGGCACCGGGACGGTCGGGCACGCGGGTGAGCACGATGCGCGCCTCGTTCTTGTCGTGCGCGATGCCGGTGACCATCTGGCTTTCCATCTTCAAACCTTCCATTTCCTCGTCGGAGACGATCATCGTGCCGGGCAGCTCGTCCGCCAAGGGCGCATCATCGTCGATGAAGCTGGACAGCACCTGCACGCGCACGCCCTCCTTCATCGCCAGACCCACCGAACGGGTCTGCAGCACCTTGGCGCCAACCGAGGCCAGCTCCAGCATCTCCTCGTACGTGACATATTGCAGCTTGCGGGCACGGGCCACGATCCGCGGATCGGTGGTATAGACCCCGTCCACGTCGGTGTAGATGTCGCAGCGGTCGGCGCCGATCGCCGCTGCCACTGCGACCGCGGAAGTGTCGGAGCCGCCGCGGCCCAGCGTCGTTACCCGGCCCGCGTCGGAAACGCCCTGGAAGCCCGGGATCACGGCAACCTCTCCGGCTTCCATTGCCGCCACCATGCGCTCCGCATCGATGGTGGCGATCCGCGCCTTGGCATGCGCTTCGGCGGTGTGGATGGGAATCTGCCATCCCAGCCACGAGCGGGCCTTGCAGCCCATGCCCTGCAGCGTCAGCGCCAACAAGCCGCTCGTCACCTGCTCGCCGCTGGACACGACGACATCGTATTCGGCCGGATCGTAAAGCGGGTTGGCCTCGCGGCAGAAGTTGACCAGTCGGTCCGTCTCGCCAGCCATCGCTGACACGACGACCGCGACCTGGTGGCCTGCCGCCTGATGCCGGCGCACGATGTTCGCCACGCGGCGGATGCGCTCGGTGCCGGCCATCGACGTGCCGCCGAATTTCATCACGATGCGGGCCAAGGAAAGCGCTCCTGCTGGTAACGGGTCCGGCGCGCTGTTAGGGGGAGGGAATGGCTGATGCAACTGTCGCAACTGCAACCAACGCGGCAACCATCCGTCCCGAGGAGGTGGCGCATTTTGCGGCGCTCGCCAGGGACTGGTGGGACCCGAAGGGCAGCTCGGCGATGCTGCACCGCCTCAACCCGGTGCGCCTCGCCTTTATCCGCGCGGCGATTGACCAGCATTGGGCCAGCGATCCCGACCACCTGAAGCCGCTAGCCGGCAAGCGCGCGCTCGACGTGGGCTGCGGCGCCGGCCTCTTGTGCGAGCCGCTGGCCCGGCTCGGAGCCGAAGTCACCGGCGTGGATGCGGCGCCGGCGAACATCGAAGCCGCAGCGCTCCACGCGCAGGGCGCGGGGCTGTCGATCCACTATCGGCATGGAGAACTGGCGAGCTTGGGTCTCGGGCAATTCGATCTCGTCACCTGCTTGGAGGTGATCGAGCACGTGGCCGATAAACCCGCCTTCGTAGCGGAGCTGTCGCGCCATCTCGCCCCACCTGGGGTGATGGTGATCTCTACCCCGAACCGTACGCCGCAGTCGCGGCTTCTGCTGGTCGGCGCGGCCGAAGCGATCGGCGCCGTGCCGAAAGGCACTCATGACTGGGGGGATTTCGTCACGCCGGAAGAGCTGCGCGATCTGCTCGCCGCGGCCGGGCTGACGATGAGCGAGCCGCGCGGCATCGCCTTCTCGCCGCTGCAGGGGCTGCATCTCTCGAACGACATGTCGCTCAACTACATCGTCACCGCTCGCGCGGTCTGACTGACCGTCATTCCGCCGGCCAGCATCGATGATCCTTCGCGACACGCCACGGCCTTTCGAGCTCGTTTTCGCGCTCCGCGGTTCGATCGTGCCGGCCGTCGCCCCGCGCATCGCGGTCCTGATGATCGTGGCGGCGGTGATGGTCTGGATCGACGAGCGCGTCGCCGCGCTTCCCGCCGTCGGCGGGTTGGGCTTCACCGTGTTCGGCATCGCGCTGTCGCTGTTCCTCGGCTTCCGCAACAACGCCGCCTACGAACGCTGGTGGGAAGCCCGCAAGCTGTGGGGCGGGCTGCTGGCGGACTTGCGCGCTTTCGCTCGCGAGGTGGACCTGTTCGTAAACGACGAAGTGCTGCGGCGGCCGCTGCTTCGACATGCCCTGGCTTTCCTCCATCTCCATCGTGTCAACTTGCGTGGGCTGGGGGAAGACGCGAGGGCGCGGGAACTGGCCGGAGATCTGGCCGATGCGCCGCATCCGCCGGACGCAGCGCTCAACACCCTCTCGGTCGCGATCGCTGCGGCCCATCGCGCGGGCGCGATCGATGGCTTCGGCCTGCGGGCGCTGGCCGAGCGGCTCGGCAGCATGGCAGGGCAGCAGGCCGGCTGCGAACGCATCGCCACGACGCCGCTGCCGTACGTCTATTCGCTGCTGATTTACCGCACGACGTATCTGTTCTGCCTGCTCTTGCCGCTGGCTTTGCTCGGCCCGGCAGGCTGGCTGGCGCCCATCTTCGTCGGCATCGTCGCTTATGTCTTCCTCGGCCTCGCCGAAGTGACCGAAGAACTGAGCCATCCTTTCGGCATGACCACGAACGGCCTGCCGCTCGACGCGATCTGCCGACAGGCGGAGATCAGCCTCGCGCCGCATCTGGGCGAGCAGCCGCCCGAGCCGCTGCAGCCGCGCGATTACTTCCTGAGCTGATCTTCAGCCGAGCGCCTCTTCCCACTCGGCGGCATTGAAGCCGACCAGCAGGCCGCTTGGATGCTCGACCACCGGGCGCTTGATCAGCGATGGGCTCGCTTCCATCAGCCGGATCGCTTTATCGCGGTCGATGTCGGTCTTGTCCGCATCGCTCAGCGCGCGAAACGTGGTCCCGCGGCGGTTGAGCAATGGCTCCCAGCCTACTGCATCGCTCCACTCGGCGAGCTTGGCAGCATCGGCGCCTTCCTTCTTGTAGTCGTGGAAGGTGTAATCGAGGCGTTTGGCGTCCAGCCAGGCGCGAGCCTTCTTCACCGTGTCGCAGTTGGGAATGCCGTAGACGGATATTTTAGTCATCGATCTGCCTGTTGTCTTTTTGCGAGCGCCGAGTTGCAATTGAGGGGCTGCCATGGAAGCGGCAATGGCCACCTGACCTCTTTGTACCAGCAGACCGTACTATCGACGAGCGGCCGCAGCGTTTATCCGTTCATCAATGGACGACCGCGAGTCACTTTCGAGATTGACGGAGCGCGAGAAGGTTTGCCTGCGGCAATGGCTGCAGCATAAGTCTGCCAAGGAAATCGCCGCGGATCTGTGTATTTCGCACCACGCAGTTGAGAAGCGCCTCAAGATGGCGCGCACCAAGCTCGGCGCCACATCGTCTTTGGAAGCCGCTCGGATGCTCGCTGAAGCCGAAGGGTACGGTCAAGCCGTAACCTATTCGCCGGACCTCGCTTCTAACGCTCTTCCGCACCACTCCTCCTTCACTCGTGCAGCAATTCAAGGAGTGGTCATCATGATCCTGATCGGTGCGGTTGTGCTCGGGTTGCTTTTGCAGCCGGCGAGCTTCTCCCAAGTGCCTAATCAATCGGTAGAGCCCCCCGGCGAGCAGGTGTCTGCGCCCGACGCGGAGCCGACGGCTGGCACCGAAGCGGCGTTGCGGAACCTTGTCGCCGGGCTGGCGAGCGGCTCGCCCGACTACGACAGGCTCGCTCCGCATTTCGCCGAAATCGTACGCCGCGACCTGCCCATGACACACCGCCTATTCAGTTCGATGGGTGAACTGACGTCGGTGACGTTCCGCGATCGCGGCCCAAGAGGCGACGATGCCTACAACCTGGTGTTCGCCAACGGTGAGGTGATAATGTCCGCCGCGCTCGACGCTGAGGGCAGGATGGTCGGCGGGATTATCCAAATGGCGGGGTCGACGGCCGGCACCGAGGCGGCGTTGCGGAATTTGGTCGCCGGGCTGGCGACCGGTTCGCCCGATTACGACAACTTGGCTCCGCATTTCGCTGAAATCGTACGCCGCGACCTGCCCATGACACACCGCCTGTTCAGCTCGATGGGTGAGCTGAAGTCGGTGACTTTCCGCAATCGCGGCCCAGGAGGCGATGATGTCTACAACCTGGTGTTTGCCAACGGAGAGGTGATAATGTCGGCTGCGCTCGACGCCGAAGGCAGGATGGTGGGCGGCATTCTCCAACCGGTGCGCGCGCCGGCATCCTGACAGGGGGCGAACACCTCCAGCGCGAACTTATGCTTGATCCTCATGGCTGAACGCGTGGATACGCGGGTTGGCGCAAGCGAACAGCGTGTAGCTCTCGTAGTAGGCCGCCCGGCCGCGGCTTTGCACGACTGCGTGCTCGGCGACGCGGCCCCAGGCGCGCGCCGAAGCTTCGTCAGCCCATTCGGACAACGCTATGACTTCGCCGTCTTCGGCGACATAGCTCTTGAACGACAGGTAGCCGGGCTGCAGGCGAGCTAACTCCACCATGCGCTCGGCGTCCGCCTGGTAAGCGGCATAATCGATGCCAGCGCGCTTGCGGTTGCGGAATACGACCAGGAACATCAACTTCGCCCTCCCAGGTGTGCATCGGCGATCGCCACCGCCAGCGCATCCGCGGCGTCGGCGCCCGCGATCTTTGCACCGGGGAGAAGCACCTTGAGCATCGCCTGGACCTGGGCCTTCTCGGCAGCCCCGGTTCCGACCACCGCCTTTTTGACCAGGCGCGCAGCGTGCTCAGCCACCGACAGCGAAGTATGCCCGCAGGCTGCCAGCACGGCCCCGCGCGCTTGCGCCAGCTTGAGCGTCGATTGGGGATTCTTGTTGACGAACACTTCTTCGACCGCTGCGCGATCGGGCGCGTGCTGGCCGATTACTGCAACAATCGCCTCGTGCAGGTGATGCAACCGCTCGGCAATCGGTGCCTTGGGATGGGTCGCGACTTGCCCGTTGGCGACATGGCTCAGCCGCGCTCCCTCGCTCCGCACGATCCCCCAACCGGTGCAGGACAGGGAGGGGTCGAGGCCGAGTATCAGCATGCCTCCCACTTCCGGGAGAGGTCTGAGGGATGGGCGTGGCAGCTTCTCGGGCTCACCCCCAACCCCTCCCGCAAGCGGGAGGGGAGAGGCCTCAACCCAGCTTCTCCATTACCTCGTCGGAGACTTCGTAGTTGCCCCACACGGTCTGCACGTCGTCGTCGTCTTCCAGCGCATCGACCAGCTTGAGCAGGGTCTGGGCATCGCTTTCGGCCACGTCGACCGTAAGGTTCGGCTTCCAGGCCAGCTTCACGCCTTCCGGTTCGCCCAGTGCGGCTTCCAGTGCCTTGGCCACTTCATGCAGCGCTTCCATGTCGGTCCAGATCGTGTGGCCGTCTTCGCTGCTTTCGACATCGTCGGCGCCGGCTTCGATTGCGGCCTCCAGCACTTCATCCTCGCCGCCGACGTTCGCCGGATACTCGATCATGCCCTTGCGCTCGAAGCCATGGCTCACCGCGCCGGTCGCCGCCAGGTTGCCGCCGTTCTTGGAGAACGCGGTGCGGATGTTGGTGGCGGTGCGGTTGCGGTTGTCGGTCAGTGCTTCGACGATCAATGCCACGCCGCCGGGGCCATAACCCTCGTAGCGGATTTCTTCGTATTCATCGCCTTCGTTGGCGCTTGCCTTGTCGATCGCCCGTTGGATGTTGTCCTTGGGCATGGACTGCGCCTTGGCGTTGTTGACCGCCAGTCGCAGGCGCGGGTTCATGTCCGGATCGGGCATACCCGACTTGGCCGCGACGGTTATTTCGCGGCTGAGCTTGGAGAACATCGCCGAGCGCTTTTTGTCCTGCGCGCCCTTGCGATGCATGATGTTCTTGAATTTGGAATGGCCGGCCATCTGACCCCCGAACGATATTGAATATCGAGGCCTACACCGAGGAGACCTCGTCGCGGGCCTCCTAGCGAACACGCCCGCCGCGGGCAACGCGCACTCAGGGTTTGATGTCGAAATGAAGCGCAGTGATCTCCTCTACCGCGAGCTTGCGATAGAGCGCTCTTGCCGGCTCGTCTTCTGGAACGATGTCGGCCTGAACGAAGATGGTCCAGGTGCCCGCTCCACGGCCGATCCGCCGCACCTCGGCAATCAGGGCGGTCGCTACGCCCCTCCGCCGGTTCTCTTCGGCCACGGCAAGATCGTAGATGTAGATTTCGCTGCGCGCCTGCTCGTACTTGCGCAGCAGATAAGCGGCGAGCCCGCCGATCACCCGCTCGTCTTGTATCGCCACCACGAGCAGCAAGTCCTCGCGCCCCAGCAGATCGCGGCAGTACTCGTCGCTTGGTGGATCACCCGCGTAAGTCTCGCGCTCATCGAAAACCTCGCCAAACAAGGCGTTGAGGGCCCTCAGCGTTTCCAGATCGCCGGGACAGAGCCTGCGGATCGCGTAGCTCAGATCTTCACCGCCGTGCCGCTGACGCTGACCATCAGCATCGATCCGTTCTGCCCCAGGACCTCGTAGTCGAGATCCACGCCGACGACGGCGTTGGCGCCGCGTTGCCGGGCCTGTTCGGTCAGTTCTTCGATTGCCTCGTCGCGAGCGCGGGCCAGGACTTCTTCGTACTTGCCCGAACGTCCGCCGACGATGTCGGTGATCGAGGCGAACAGGTCGCGAAAGATGTTTGCCCCAACGATGACTTCGCCGGTGACGATGCCGAGGTATTCCCGGGCCGGGCGGCCTTCGACGACGGCGGTCGTCGTGACGATGATCCCACGGTTACCGCTTTCCCACGGACTAGCCATTGTAACCTCCCCTTTGCCCGTTGGCGCATCGGGGCTGAACTATACGGAAGGTTTAGGCGGGCGATAAGCAGGAAAAGAGGCGGCAACTGGCTCTGTTCAGCCCAGTCCGAGCGCCGCCTTGTAGGTATCGAGAATCGCTTCCATCTCGGCCCGATCATCGGGCTTCATCTTCCGCAGCTTGATGATTTGGCGCATGATCTTGACGTCGTAGCCAACGGCCTTGGCTTCGGCATAGACGTCGCGAATGTCGTCGGAGATGCCTTTCTTTTCTTCCTCGAGGCGTTCGACGCGCTCGATCAGGAGGCGCAGGCGGTCGTCGGCGGCATTGGCCATCGGGTAAAGCTCCGGTGATGTGAGAATCGGTTGGGCGCTCGCATAGCGAGCAGCGCTGCAGGGGTGAACCGGGTGGAAAACTTTTCCCGGTCGGCGCTAAGTGCCCTGATTGCGACCGAGGCTCGCCTCCATCCGCGCGATCTGCTCGGGCGTCGCTTCGGTCTGAAAGCGCGCCTTCCACTCGTCCATCGGCATTCCGTGGATCACTTCGCGAGCGGCGGCCTTGTCTCCTTCGAAACCACCGTCGCGGATCCAGTCGGCCAGGCAATTGCGGCAGAACCCTGCCAGCCCCATCAGATCTATGTTCTGCGCATCGTGGCGGTGGCGCAAGTGGCGCACGAGGCGGCGGAAGGCGGCGGCGGCCACCGCGTCGGGCAGTTGGTCGATCGGGTCGCTGGCTTCGTTCATAGCAGGCTCCCAAGCCTTGATCTTGTCTTGTCACCCGGCTCTGCCATAGGGCGCGACGCATGGCAAAGCTCCAACCGCGCGGCCGCAAGGTCAAGATCCTCGCTACGCTCGGCCCGGCGAGCAGCGATCCCGACATCCTCCGCCGCCTGTTTCGCGCGGGTGCCGACGCTTTCCGTGTGAATCTCAGCCACGGAGAGCATGCGACTCATGCCCGGACCATCAGGACGGTGCGGGCGCTCGAAAAGGAATTTGGCCGTCCGATTGCCATCCTCTGCGACCTGCAGGGGCCGAAGTTGCGGGTGGGGACGTTCGCCGAAGGGCAGGCGCTGATTCCGCACGGACACTTGTTCACGCTCGACCGTGATCCCGCGCCTGGCGATGCGACCCGCGTCTGTCTGCCGCATCCGGAATTGTTCGAAGTGCTGGACGTGGGCCAGCGGCTGTTGGTCAATGACGGCAAGATCCGGCTGCGGGTTACCGAGGCAGGCCAGGATCGGATCGTCTGCATCGCCGAAGTCGGAGGCGTCATCTCCGATCGCAAGGGCGTGAACGTGCCCGATGCAGAAGTGCCGATTCCGGCGCTGACCGACAAGGACCGCCGCGATCTGGCCTTCGCTGTCGAGCAAGGCGCCGACTGGATTGCGCTCAGCTTCGTGCAGCGGCCCGACGACCTTGCGGAAGCGCGCAAGCTGATGGGCGGCAAGGGCGCGCTTTGCGCCAAGATCGAAAAACCCCAGGCCATTCGCCGCCTCGAGGAGATCATCGAGCTTGCCGACGGCGTCATGGTCGCTCGAGGGGACCTCGGTGTCGAGCTCAATCCGGAAGAGGTGCCCCCTCTTCAGAAGAAGATCGTCAACGCCACGCGCCTTACCGGCAAGCCCGTGATCGTCGCGACGCAAATGCTCGAATCGATGATCGAGAGCCCGGCGCCAACCCGCGCCGAAGTCTCCGACGTGGCGAATGCGGTGTACGACGGGGCCGATGCCGTCATGCTGTCGGCCGAGACCGCGGCAGGTCAATGGCCCGAAGAAGCCGTGATGATGATGGATTCGATCGCGCGCCAGGTGGAGCGCGATGAAGCTTACAGGCAGCGCGTACGCCTGCTCGACACTCCGCCGGACGCGACGACGGCGGATGCGCTTGCCCACGCTTGCATGACCATCTCGGACACGGTGACGATCAACGCCATCACCGTGTTCACTTCGACCGGCTCCTCGGCACGCCGAGTGGCGCGCGAGCGGCCATCGGTCCCGGTTCTGGTGCTGACACCTTCACCGGTGGTGGCGCGCAAGGTCGCGCTGCTCTGGGGCGCTCATGCGGTAACCATCAAAGAAATCGGCAGCTTCGAAGAGATGATCGCCAA
>JAJUJV010000008.1 GCA_029265155.1 Altererythrobacter sp.
AAGGGCATGCGGCTGGCGTATTCGGATGCGGAGGTGCGAGAGGGCTTCGACGCGACTCGGCGAGAGGCACTGGCGAGCTTCGGCGACGATCGCATCCTGATCGAGAAGTTCATCGACAGCCCGCGACATATCGAAATCCAGATGCTGGGGGACCAGCACGGCAACTTGGTGCATCTGGGCGAGCGGGAATGCTCGATCCAGCGGCGGCACCAGAAGGTGGTGGAGGAAGCGCCCTCCCCGTTCGTTACGCCGGGGATGCGGCAGCGGATGAGCGAGCAGGCGATCGCGCTGGCGAAAGCCGTCGGGTATCATTCGGCTGGGACGGTCGAGCTGATTGTTTCCGGCGCGGACCTCACGGGCGAGAGCTTCTACTTCCTCGAAATGAACACCCGGCTCCAGGTCGAGCATCCGGTCACCGAGGCGGTGACCGGGCTGGACCTGGTCGAGCAGATGATCCGCGTGGCAGCGGGCGAGCCACTCTCGTTCGGGCAGGAGGACGTGCGGCTCGACGGGTGGGCGATCGAGACGCGGGTCTATGCCGAGGATCCTTATCGGGGGTTCCTGCCCAGGACCGGGCGGCTGGTGTGGTACAGTCCTCCCCTCAATGGAGAGGGGGACCGTGCAACCCATGGCGACCGCGAACATTCGGAACATTCGCCGGTTCCCCTTCACCACACCGCCGATGGTTCCGCTCCCCGGTCAGGGGCTGGCGGGTATGTGCGTGTCGACGACGGCGTGGCCGAGGGCGGCGAGGTTTCGATGTTCTACGACCCGATGATCGCCAATCTGATCACATGGGCGCCGACCCGCCAAGGCGCGGCGGACTTGCAGGTGGCGGCGCTCGACCGGTTCGAGATCGAGGGGCCGGGGCACAACGTCGATTTCCTCTCCGCGCTGATGCAGCACCCGCGGTTTCGCCGCGGCGAGCTGACCACCGGGTTCATTGCCGAGGAGTATCCGGAAGGATTCGAAGGCGCGCCGGCGGATGAGGCGCGGCTGCGGCTGATCGCAGCGGTGGCGGCGGGCAACGCCTTCACGCGCATGGGGCAAGCGCGGCGAGTGTCGGGACAGCTAAACGGCGCACCGCCGGTGCCGATCGGGTGGGCGGTGCGGATCGAGGGGCGCGACTTTGCTGTGACGCTGCGCGAAGGCCACGCCGTGGTGGACGGGCACCGGATCGAAGGCACCTGCGACTGGATGCCGGGAATGCGGACGGCGAGCGCCAGCGGCAACGGTGAGACGCTGGGCCTGAAGATCGCGCGCGAGGGGCTCGACTGGCTGATCACCACGCGGGGACGACAGCACCGGGCGCGGGTGCTGCCCGCGCATGTCGCGCCGCTGGCCGCGCTCATGATTGAGAAAGTGCCGCCCGATCTATCGCGGCTATTGCTGAGCCCGATGCCGGGGCTGCTGGTCGCGCTGCATGTGACCCAAGGCGAGCGGGTCGAGCCGGGACAGCCCCTCGCCACGGTCGAGGCGATGAAGATGGAGAACATCCTGCGCAGCGCCAAGGCGGGAGTGGTGAGCGAGATCCGCGCAGAGGTGGGGCAGACGCTGGCGGCCGACGCGGTGATCCTGGAGCTGGAATGACTTTCGACTACGAAGCCTATGTCGCTGATTTCCTGACCGGCGACGACGAGGCGCTGATCAAGCGCTGGTTCGCCGAGGACTGCGCGATGGAGAGCGGCAGCGGAACGTTCGAGGGACGCGACGGGATGCGCCGGTTCCTCGCCTGGGCGCATGACGGAGTACGCGAGTGCCCGCGGATCGTGTCGTATGTCCAGCAGAGCCGCGACGTGTTCGCCGAGATCGACATGGACTTCCACGCCACCAAGCCGCGACCGGACTTTCCCTTCCAGCCACTGCTTCCGGGCGATTCGATCACGGTCAAGTTCCTGGCCCACTACGTCCTCAACGAGGCAGGGCAGGTCTGGCGGCTGAAGACGATGACCTGGCCAGTCGGGAAAGGCGTCACCACCCTACCCCCGCTGGGGCCGCATCCGAGCCAGAGGGCGGCGTACCAGGCTTATACCGCGGCGTTCTCGGCCGGCGATCCGGAGCGCTACACCCGGTTCTATACCGACGATGTCGAGCTGCTGCTCGGCTCGGTGCCGCCGATGCAGGGCAAGCAGGCGATCGCCGATTTCTACACCGCCATGTTCGAGCGGGTGCGGGAAAGCCTGACGGTGCATTCGCTTGAAGCGAGCGAGCAAGAGATCGTCAGCGATACCACGAGCCGGTTCACCGCGGTGGCCGATGCGCCGGATTTCGTGGTCGGGCCGCTGAGCAGGGGCGACTACACCGAAGTGCGCGTGGTGGTGACTTACGCTTTGCGCGAGGGGCTGATTGAGCGGATTTCGGTGAGGCGGGCGGGTGAGCCGGTGACGGTGCGGGCTGGGCAGCCTTAGTTCGTCATTCCCGAAGTTGAGAGGAAAGTACCCGCTCCACTTCCGCCAGATCTTCCGGCCTATCGACATCGCGCAAGCTGCCGGGCGGCGCCTCGAGCATGGCGGCGTGCACCAGCAGAGGACCTGCCCCCCGGTCGCCGGTCAGGTTCGTGGCGCGTTCCAGCAAGGCTCTGTCCAGCAGCGCGGGAACGCCAGGGCGGCTGTCCGGATAGCGCGTCGCCACGGGAGCGCGGCCCGTAGCGAGCTCGCGCAAGTAAGCCGGCGTGACCAGAGGCATGTCGGCGAGCAGGACCAGCAGCGAAGTCCGGCCGCCTGACAGGGCCGAGTTCGCGGCAACGGCCAGCGAGGCGCCGAGCCCGGCGTCGGGATCCGGGTTGATGACCAGGGTCCAGCCTTGGGCGAAGCTAACGCCTTCCGGCCCCGCAACGATCAGCCCCGGCGCCAACCCAGCTTCCTCCACCGCATCGAGCGCCCAGCGGCCGAGCGGCTTGCCGGCGCAAGCTGCTTCGAGCTTGCCGCCGCCGAAGCGGGTAGCGCGGCCGGCGGCGAGCACCGCCACCAGCGGCGGTTCAGCCATGCGGGTGCAGCGCCTCGTACTCGCCGACGACTTCGGCCAGGACGGAGAGCGCCAGCACGCCGGGCTCGCGGGTGCGGGTGATGGCGCCGACCGGGGAGCGGATGCGCGCGAGCTGGCCGGGCGGCGCGCCGGCGGCGGCGAGACGTTCGGTCCGGCCGCGGCGCGCCTCGAAGCCTCCCTGCGCGCCGATGAAGAAGGCGCGCGTTTCGAGCGCCCATTCGAGGATCGCCTGCTCCCACTCGTGGTCATGGAACAGCAGGACCACGGCGGTCCACCCGTCGGCAGAGAGACCCGTCGGTCGCCGCCCGAGCGAGAGCGCGTCCTTGCCGTGCGCCTCGGTCTCGAGTCCCGCGGCAGCGGCGAGAGTGCGAAGCGCCTCCAGTTCCGGTCCCTCCCCAAACAGCAGCAAGCGCAGTGCCGGGATGTAGCGCCGCTCAGGCAGTTGCTCGGACGACAGGGCCAGGGCAGCCGCTTCACGCCGGTCGAGCTGCTCGATCACCGCGCGGCAGGCGGCGCGGTCGGGAACGGGATCGATCAGCACGTCGAGGCCGCTGCCGCAGGGAAGGCGGAAATCGATCAGTTCCGAGCCCGCCCCGAAGCGCTTGACGACCGGCTGGGTTGCGGCCGCGATCTCGCTGGCGAGCTGCTTCTCCAGGCAGCCGTCGGCGAGGCTGCCGGTGATGGTGCCATCCGGATGCACGGCGAGTTGGGCGCCGAGGCGGCGCGAGAAGCTGCCCTCGATGCCGACGATCGTGCACAGGCCGACACCGTCCTCGCAAGCAGCGCGCAGCGCAGCGCGGTCGTCGGCCCAGCTAGTTGGCATTCATCAACTCGGCGTAACGCAGCGGAAGTTCTCGGCCGCGTTGGTGTCGCCGCTGCCGGTGTACTGCGCGTACTGCGGATAAGGGCAGAGCGGGCGCGACATCGGCGCGCGCGGGGGCGCAGGCGGCGCTCCCGGCGGGCCCGCGACCGCGGTCGGGCGTGTGGCGACGATGCGGTCGGGCGCGGTGCCGGTCGTGGCCCAGGCGTCGAGCGCGCCCAGCGTGTCGAACTCGCTCGGCCCTTCGCCGCCCGAGCAGTGATCCATGCCCGGAGCCATGAACAGACGGAGCTGCTGATCAGCCTGGGTCTGCGGCAGCGACGCGAGGAGGCGCTGGTGGAAGTTCAGCGTGTTGGCGGCCGGGATCAGCCCGTCGTTCCAGCCGTGGCTGAGCAGCAGCTTGCCGCCGCGGCCGAAAAACGCCTGCAGGCCTTCGGCCGGAACGTCGAGGATCGAGGCCCCGTAACCGCGGCCCATAAGCGCGTCGCGATAGTAGTCGAAGCTCTTCCAGTCCCAGTCCGGCCGGTTGCCGAAGACAAGCATCGAGAAATAGGTGTAGGCGACCGGGAACGGCCGCTCACCCATAATCAGCGCCGCCATCTGCATCTCGCTGCCATAGGGCCAACCCGGCAAGTAGCGGCCGCCCTCCGGGTGCGGGATGCCGTCGTAGAGCGCGCGCATCGTCTCGACTTGCGGCGGGGTCAGGCACTGATCGTTGTCGGTTCCTGCGCTGCACTGGATCGTCGCCGGATCGAAGCTGCACGCGTCAGGGCGGCCGATCAGGCCATCCTCGAGCCCATCGAGCTTGTCGCACTGCTTGACTGCGGCGCTGTGGACGGCGGTTAGCTTCGGCATCGACAGCGCCGCACCGGGCGCGCGCTGCGGCTGCCACCCGGCCCACATCGACTGCACCATCAGGTCGGTCATCGGATTGGCCGGCGCCATCGCGCTTATCGCGTCGAAATCGTTAGGATAGCGGTACGCCGCCATCAAGCCTTGCCGGCCGCCGGTCGAGCACGAATTCCAGTAGGATTTCTCGGGAGCACGGCCATAGAACGCCTCGATCGCGCGCTTGGCAGTCACCGCCATCTTGTGAACCGCGCGGTAGCCGAAATCGACGAGCTTCTCGGGCTTGCCGATCGCGAACTCCGCAGTGAGACCGTTGCCGGTGTGGCCCGTGTCGGTGGTCGCCGCAGCGTAGCCGCGCTTCACCGGGTCGGCCATCTGCGAATAGCTGAGCTGCCCCGCCCAGATGCCATTGCCGATGCCGACGAACTTGCCGTTCCAGCCATTCGCCGGAAGCCAGACTTCGACCTTGATGTCGGAATCGCTGGTCGGTGTCAGCGTCGCCTGGACGCGGCAGAACTCCGGCATGTCCCGGTACGCCGCGTTGGCTACACCGGGGGGCAAGTTGCCGGGGAGACCCGGCTGCTCGAAAGCACCGGCGGGCACGCGGGCAGCGGCGGTGACCTGACCGTCAGGCAGCGCCAGGCGCGCAAGTTCGCCGCATTCGGCCGCTGCGGCGGGTGCCGCTGCAAGGGCCGCAACCGCCGCGCTCGCCGATGCCAGTGCCTTGAGTACTTGCCGTCCCGTCATCGCTTGCCCCTCTCGTATCGTCGCTGCCTTTAGACCGCGTTGCCGCCATGCTGACAAGCGGCTTGCCCGCTGCTTCATCTGGTCCAATAATCCTTTAGCAACCGGGCCGCCAAGATGCCCGGACGAGGGACGGATGGCCGACATGAGGATGAAGATGCTTTTCGCCGCCGCCTTCGCGATTGCGGTGCCCACCGGGACGCAAGCGCAGGACTGCAACCGCGAATGCCTGATCAAGATGGCTGACGACTATGCCGCCGCGCTCGTCGCCAAGGATCCGTCGCGAGTGCCGCTGGCCAGCGATGTGGTGACGGTCGAGAACCTGAAGCGGATAGGCCAGGATGAAGGGCTTTGGAGCAACGCCACCGGCGGCGTGACCGAATTCCGTATCCCGGTGCCCGACCCGGTTTCGCAGCAGGTCGGGTTGATGGCGATGATGGAAGTAGACGGCGAGCCGGCGCTCGTCGGTATCCGCCTGAAGCGCGAGAACGGACGGATCGTCGAGGCCGAGCATATCATCGCCGGCGACCTCAGCGAGCCGCAGCTCAACAACCTGCGCGCGGTGCGCCCGGCCCTGCTGCGCGAGGTGTCCGAGCCTTACGCCGATGCGCGCGGGCGGCTGATCCACATCGGCATGAGCTATTACGATGCGCTCGACCTCGGCAACGGAGCGATGACGCCATTCTCCGACGATTGCGTGCGGCACGAGAACGGCTTCCAGACTTCCCGCAATGCCTTCAACCAGCCGGCAGGACCGGCGGGGGGCCAGTCCGATCCGGTGTTCGCCTATCTCGGCGGGCTCGGCTGCGAAGCGCAGATGAACACCAACATGTGGGAGTATATCGACACCATCGATAACCGCCGCGTCGAGATCGCCGACACCGTAACCGGCCTGGTCTGGGGCATGAGCCACTTCCGCCACGACATGAAGGAGGATCGCTACAAGTTGATCGGGGTGCCCGGTGCGGACCACCGAGTGATTCGCGCCTCGACCGGTGCCGGGTTCGATATGCCGGCGATCCACATCTACAAGGTCTGGGGCGGCGAGATGCACGAGATCGAGGCGGTCGGTGTGGTTCTGCCGTATATGTCGCCCACCGGCTGGGAGGAGTAGCGGGAGTTCAGCGCTCGGGCGAGCTCTTCCCTAGCCAGCCGCCCTCGCCCCGCGCGGCGTCACTTTCGCCAACACCAGGGCGGAGCCGACCAGCGCCACGCCAATCAGGTCCACCGCACTCAATACTTCGCCAAAGCTGATCCATCCGGCGAGCGCCGCCACCGCGGGTTGGCACAGCAGCGCGATACCGATCACCAGTGGCGGGAAGTGCCGGAGCGCGTAGACCAGGCAACCTTGGCCGATCAGCTGGCTGCTGAGAGAGAGGCCGATCACCGGTGCCCAATTGCCCGGCCAGATCGGCTCTCCGCGGATCGCCGCGACGATCAGCAGGACCACCGCACTGGCGCAGCACGACCAGGTGAGCAGGCTCCAATTGCCGAGCTTCTGCCGCGCATCCTGCAGTATCAGCAGGTAGCCGGCGTAGAGCAGCCCGGCGAGCAGGCACAAGAGGTCGCCGTACAGCGTCTGCGTCGAAATTTCGAACGACCGGCCCATCAGGATCGCCGCCCCTGTCAGCGCTGCCGCGAGCGCCGGCCACTCCCGGCCTTTCGGTAGGCGCCGCCAGGCGATGAACCCCCAGACCATCAGCACCAAGCTTCCGGCGTTGCCGAACAGCGCCGCGTTGGCCAGGCGGGTATAGCCGATCCCGACGTGCCAGCTGGCGATGTCGAGTCCGAAAAACACCCCGCCGAGCAACACCGCCAGGAACACGCCGCGCGGCATGCCGACCAGCGGCTGCCGGTTCGCTCGGGCCAGAAGCGCGATGAACGGGATGGCGAGCGCCAGGCGCCAAAAACCGGCCGACACCGGGCCGCTGTCAGCAAGCCGCACAAACCACGGCCCCATCGCCAAGGCGACGTTGCCGAGTAACAGCGCCGCAAGCGGCAGCACCGGGACTCGCTTGGGAGAAACGGGATCCATCGCTCTCGTCTAGCGCCGCCCCATGGCTTGGCTATAGGACGGGCGGAGAGCGGCTTGAAAGGAATGCCGATGGCGATGCGATCATGGCTGTTCGTCCCCGGCGACAGCGAAGCCAAACTGAACAAGGTCGCCGGCTTCGGCGCCGACGTCGTGATCGTCGATCTCGAAGACGCGGTGGCTCCTGCGGCCAAGCCGGCCGCGCGTGAGCTGGCGCGGGGCTGGCTAGACGCTCACCGCACGCAGCTCCTCGCCGGGCGGGCCTTTGCTCGCTGGGTGCGGATCAATGCCCTCGACACCCCTCTGTGGCGGGAGGACCTCGCCGCGGTGATGCCGGGCTGGCCCGACGGAGTGATGGTCCCCAAGGCCTCGGGGCCCGAGCAGCTCCAGCTCCTTTCGGCGGAGATCATGCAGCTGGAGCAGCGCCACGGCATCGAGATCGGAACGACCCGCATCCTCCCGTTGGTCAGCGAGACGCCGGCCGCCGCACTCGGCATCGCCGCTTACGCCAACGCGGCGCTGCCACGGCTGGCCGGCCTGACCTGGGGAGCCGAAGACCTCTCGGCGGCGATCGGTGCCCACCGCAAGCGCGACGACCGGGGAGGCTGGACGGACACCTTCCGCTACGTTCGGGCCCAAGTCCTGCTGGCCGCCCATGCCCGCGGGGTCATGGCGATCGACACGCTGCATAGCGATTTTCGCGATACCGAGAATTTACAGCGCATCGCCGCCGAGTCTTACGGCGACGGCTTCTCTGGCATGCTGGCGATCCACCCCAGCCAAGTGCCGATCATCAACACTGCCTTTTCGCCGGGCGAGGAAGAGATCACCCGCGCCCGAGCGATCGTTGCCGCGTTCCGCGCCAATCCCGGCGCCGGCGCACTGCAGATCGAGGGACAGATGATCGACCAGCCGCACCTCGAGCAGGCGCGTCGCCTGCTTGCACGGCTCAGCTGACTACTCGGCTTCGGCAGCTTCGTCTGCCGCAGCTTCGCCGGCGTCTTCTTCGGTCTCGGTCTCGGTTTCGGCTTCGCTTTCAGCCGCGTAGTCGGCTTCATCCGCGCTCTGGGTCGGAGCAGCGGCGCGTGTCGTGGTCGCGTTCGCCTGGCTCTGCGCTGCAGCGAAAGCTTCCGGATCCTCGAGCGGTGCTTGGGAGCGCACCCGGTCGAGCGGTAGCATGGCGTCGCTGATCGTACCTTCGAGTACTTCGTTGGGAGCTTGCGCCGTTTCGTCGCCTGCATCGTCGCCGCATGCCGCCAGCAGCCCGGCGGCTGCCAAGACCAGAATAAGGCGCTTGTCGATCATGCTCCCTCCGATGCTTCGAGCGCGCCGAGGAACTCGTCGAGCCGTGCCTGCAGGGCCCCATCCCATTCCTCCGCGCCGACCGCAAGACCGAGCCGCGCCAGGCTGGTGACGCCGTACTCGGCGATCCCGCACGGAACAATGCCCGAGAAATGCGACAAGTCGGGGTCGAGATTGACCGCAAAGCCGTGCATCGTCACCCAGCGCCGCACCCGCACCCCGATCGCGCCGATCTTGGCTTCGCTGCCGTCGCGGTCCCGCGTCCAGATGCCGATCCGCTCCGGCACCGCCCAAGCCTCGACGCCGAAATCGGCGAGAGTGGCGATCACCCAGCTTTCCAGCGCATGGACGAAGCGCCGCACATCGCGCCCGCGACGGCCCAGGTCGAGCAGCACATAGCCGACCCGCTGCCCGGGCCCGTGATATGTATAGCGCCCGCCGCGGCCGGTCTCGACCACATCGAAACGCGGGTCGATCAGCTCGCTCGCCGGCGCGCTCGTCCCGGCGGTATAGACCGGTGGATGCTCGAGCAGCCAGACCAGTTCGCTCGCCTCGCCGGCACGGATTGCGGCATTGCGCGCTTCCTGCTTGGCCAGCGCGTCCCGGTAAGGCACCAGGGTCCCGCTCCGCCGCCACTCGATCGACTTGGTTGTCAACAGCCCCATCGTCCGGGTTTGCTGGCGGCAGAAAACCGCCTTATCAAGCCTGAGTTGGATCGAAGGGGGCACAGAGCATGAAATTCGATATGAGCCGCGCGTGGAACGATGCCACCGCACTGCTCGGCGGCAACCGCGATGTCCTCCTCATCGTCGCCGGGGTGTTCTTCTTTCTGCCGTACCTGGCGATGGCCTTGCTTCTGCCGAACTACGCCACCTCGCTGGAAACCAGTGCCGCAAATCCGGCCGACGTCGACCAGGCGTTCGAGCAGATGGTGGAAGTCTATGGGCAGATCTGGTGGGCCCTGTTGCTGGTCCTGATCATCCAGGGCATCGGCATGCTCGCGGTACTCGCACTGTTAACCGACCGGTCGCGCCCGACCGTCGGCGAAGCGATCGGTATCGGCGCGAAGGGACTTCCCTCTTACATCGGCACGCAGCTTCTCCAGTCCCTGCTGATCGTGCTGATCATCGCCATTCCCTTCTTCATGGCCGCGAGCGGCGCGGTGCTGATCGGTGCAATCCTCAGTCTCGTCGCGTTGGTCGCCTGCGTTTACCTGATGGTGAAGTTCTCGCTCACCTCGCCGGTAATCGGCATCGACCGGCTGCTGAACCCGATCGCCGTGCTGCAGCGCTCGTGGCGGCTGACGAAGGGCAACAGCGTTCGGTTGTTCCTGTTCTACCTGTTGCTGCTGATCGCCGCGACGGTGCTGTCGATCGTCATCGGCCTGGTCGTCGGGTTGATCGCGGCGCTCGCCGGGGACGGCGGAGCGCTGATCATCAGCGGCGTGCTGAACGCCTTGCTCAACATGATCTTCGTCGTGGTGCTGCTGGCGGTGCTCGCCGCCGTTCACCGCCAACTGGCGGGCCCCTCCGCCGCAGCGGTGAGCGAGACGTTCGAATAGCGCCGCGGCGCTTGGGGTCAGGCCTTCCAGCCCCAGGCGAGCAGGCACGGCGGGACGTTCATCCAGGTCATGCCGGTTTCGACCCGTTCAAAGTACCGCGCGGTCAGGTCGCGGGCGACGGTGCTGAACTGGTAGGTCAGGAACGCGCCACCGGGCCGGATCACCCGGTGCGTTGCTGCCACAATGGCGGGACCTACCCCTTCTGGCAAAGTCGAGAACGGCAGCCCCGACAGCACGTAGTCCGCCTTCTCGTGGCCGAGCGAGCGGACGATGTCCTCGACATCCTCCGCCGAACCCAGCACCGCGTGGAACCGGCTGTCGCGGATCGTCCGCTTCAGGTAGTCGATGAACAGCGGGTTGGTGTCGATCACCACCAGTTCGCCATCACGCGGCAACCGATCGAGCACCGGGCGGCAGAACGTGCCGACGCCCGGGCCGTATTCGACGAAGAGCTTGCACTCGTTCCAGTTCACCGGCCCTAGCATCTTCTCGATCGTCGAGCGCGACGACGGGATGATCGAACCGACCATCCGCGGGTGCTCGACGAACCCCCGGAAGAACACGCCGGCGGGGCCAAGAGTCTGCGAGACTCGGCGCATCAAACCTGCGCCCCGGCGTTCCCCGGCCAACTCGCTGCCATCCATGCTGTGGAACGTGCCCCTTTCGCTGTGCGGGCATTAGGGCTTTGCCCGCGGACAAGGCGCCCGACTGGCAAATCTGCCCCGGCAATGCAAGCGTAGCCGTGAACGGCTCATCGCTCATCTCACAGAATTTCGTCCACCTTTTCGGCCGGCCGGCAGAGCCGAACACCCTTTTCGGTCTCGACCAGCGGCCGTTCGATCAGCCGCGGTTCGGCCGCCATCGCTTCGAGCACTTCGTCATCACTGGCCGAAGGCAAGCCTCGATCTTCCGCATCGGTGCCACGCAGCCGCAGCCCCTGGACCGGCGTGATGCCGGCATCGCGATAGAGCTGCGCCAGCTTGTCGCGCGAGGGCGGGTCCTTCAGGTACTCGACCACTTCGAGCTCGACATCGTCCCGCTCCTGCAACTGCGCCAGCACCTTGCGCGAGGTACCGCAGTTGGAGTTGTGCCAGATCGTCGCTTTCATCGTCTTGCTCCTAGGGGGCGCGCATTGCGGGGACAGCGGCCGCTGCGTCTTGGGGATCGATGCCGGGAGCCGGCGCTGCGCTGATGCGCTCGGCCCGCCGGGCGACGCGGCCGGCGCGCTGGATCGCGCGAACCAGCCGCGGATAGACCCCGCAGCGGCACAAATTGGGAATAGCCTGCTTGATTTCTTCCTCGCTGGGGGCGGCGTTGCGCGCCAGGAGGCCGGCGGCGGCAATGGCGATGCCCGGCGTGCAGAACCCGCACTGAATCGCCTGCTCCGCCACCAGGGCCTGCTGCACCGGATGCGAGCGGTCGCGCGACAGGCCCTCGATCGTGGTGACGATCCGCCCTTCGGCTTCGGCCAACGTCACCAGGCAACTGCGCAGCGCGGCTCCGTCGATCAGCACCATGCAGGCGCCGCAGTCGCCGACGCCGCAGCCGTACTTAGTGCCGGTGAGGTTGGCGGCATCGCGCAGCGCCCACAGCAGCGGCGTCTGCGGATCAAGCTCGAAGCGGACCGGGCGGCCGTTGACGGTGAGATCGGTCATGCCGGTGCGTAGCTTTCCAGATAGCCGCAGCGAGCGCAGCGCCAGGTTTCGATCGGGAGACGCCTCAGCCCTTTGAAGTCGATCCCCCACCACTTACGTCGGGGGGCGCCTTCAACCCAGGTTTCGACATTGGTCGAGTAATCCTTGGCCTCTGGAACAAAACCCTGTTCCATGCGCCCCGCACACTTGGGGCAAGACTTGCTCATTCGCGCCAGCTCCGGTCGACTGTGTCCAGCTTGCGCACCCACGCCTCGAAATCAGCGCGGCCGAAGTCCTTGAGCGCCACCTCGTCCCGGTCGCGCTGGTGCACCGCGATCACTTCCGGCGACACACGGATGGGTTTTCCCAGCGCCGCTGTCTTGACCTGAATCTCGCAGGCCCGCTGCAGCATGTAGTAGTTGAAGAACATCTCGTAGAGCGTTTCGCCCAGGACCACCGGCCCGTGGTTGCGCAGCATCAGCACCCGCCTGTCGCCGAGGTTCTTCAGCAGCCGCTCGCCTTCCTCGGCGCGCACGGTGATGCCCTCGAAATCGTGATAGCCGACCTGTCCTTCGAAGAAGCAGGCATAGAAGTTCGTCGGCGTCAGGCCGTGCTCGCTCGAACAGACCGCCATCGTATCGGGCGTATGCGTATGGACGATGGCGTGCGCCCAATCGAGTTGGCGGTGGAACAAGCCATGCTGCGTGAAGCCCGCTTTGTTCACCGGATGGGGGCTGCCGCACAGCTTGTTGCCCTCGCTATCGATCTTGACCAGATTGCTCGCGCAGACCTCGTTCCACAGCAGCCCGTACGGGTTGATGAGGAATGCCTCCTCCCCGGGGACGCGCAAGGTGATGTGGTTGTAGATCGATTCCGACCAGCCGAGCATGTCGAAGATCCGGTAACATGCCGCCAGTTCCTGCCGCGCGGTCCACTCCGCATCGCTGCACTCGACATGCCGCCTGAGCTGGGTTGCCATGATCATGCTCCTCTCGGTCGCGGGCTTACCTGAAAAGCTGATCGAATCCATAGTCCGGTCCGCCCTCGGCTTGCGGAAGATTACTAAGATTACGCCCTCCCGCGCTTAGGTCGCTCTGTGCGGGTGCTTGCTTGAGAGAATTTGAGAACGGCTACCCATGAGACCGTTCAACTAACCTATTCGGTGTTTTTTTGCAAGGTGCTCCTATCCTCGATGCGCGCCTTCGCAACCAATTGACATTGTCCCCGCGATTGGCGAGCCATGACACAGACGTCGCGGCAAGCGACGCGGGGAGAGGATATGGCAGCAGAGCTCGGCTACGGGCAGCCGATGGGCGGTGTCGCCCAGACGGCTTTCGTCGTCCCTGACCTTCACGCGGCGATCAACCGCTGGGTCGCGGACATGCGGGCCGGTCCGTTCTTCGTGCTGCCCAACTTCCTCGTGCCGGGACAGACCTACCGCGGCGAGGAATCGCGCGCCGACATCACCATCGCGATGGGCTTTGCCGGACACATGCTGATCGAGCTGATCCAGCCGCTCGACAGCGAACCTTCGGTCTACCAGGAAACCATCGCGCTGCGCGGTTACGGCTTCCACCATGTCGGCATCGCCTGCGCCGACGTCGATGCCGACAGCCGGGCGTACCAGGCGCGCGGTTATCACGAAGCGTTTCGCGCCTCGGTCCCGACCGGCGGAGAGGTCGTGTATCTCGACAACGGCACCGGCGCGCAGCTCGGCTTCATCGAGCTGCTGCCGGTCACTCCCGGCATGGATCAGACCTTCACCCGTTTCTGGGAGGCGTCCCTCGGCTGGGACGGCGCCGATCCCGTTCGCTCCTTCCTCTGAAAGACCCGAGCCGATGGCCATCACTTCGGAAACCGAAATCCTCGCCCGCCAGGATCAGCCGACCGGGAACTGGTCGAAAAATTCACCGGGCTACCAGACCCTGCTGGTATTCCTGCTCAGCCTCAATTTCGGGATCGTGTTCTTCGACCGGCAGGCGCTCAACGTGCTCATCCCGATGGGGGTCGAAGCCGATCTGCAACTGTCGCAGACCCAGATCGGACTTCTCGCATCGGGCCTCAGCTTTAGCTGGGCCATCGCTGCCTTTTTCGTCGGGCGGCTGTCGGACTCGCTTGGCAAGCGAAAGCTGCTGCTGATCATCGCCACGATCGCCTTTTCGCTGTGTTCGTTCCTGTCGGGACTGGCCACCAGCTTCCTGTTCCTGTTCGCCGCGCGTCTGCTGATGGGCGCGGCGGAAGGCGGCGTGATGCCGATCAGCCACGCCATGGTGGCAAGCGAGGTCGATCCCAACCGCCGCGGCCTTGCGCAAGGCGTGGCTCAAAACCTCGGCTCGAACCTCCTCGGCAGCTTCCTCGCCCCGGTGGTGCTGGTAGCCTTCGCCACGGCGTTCAGTTGGCGCGAGGCATTCTACCTGGCGGCAGTACCCGGCATCGTTAGCGCCGCTCTGATCTGGTTCCTGCTCAAGGAACCGGAGCCGGTGAAAATCGCGGGAACCGAAAAGTCGATCTCGATCCGGGAGGCGCTGAAAGAGCGCAACATGTGGATTTGCGTGGTCGTCGGCGTGCTGATGGTGGCCCACTTCGTCATCACCTGGGCGTTTATGCCGTTCTATCTCGTAGAGGGCAAAGGCATCGACACCTCCACGATGAGCTGGCTGATGGGCGCGCTCGGGATCGCGGCGTCGATCTACAGCTTCGTCGTGTCCGGCATTTCGGATTACATTGGCCGCAAGCCGGTGATGGTGGCGCTTCCGTTCCTATCGGTCCTCGGTCCGCTCGGGGCGTTCTACTTCGAAGGCTCGGCCATGGTCCTGGCGGCGATCTTCTTTGTCGGCTGGGCGGTTAACGGCACGTTCCCGATCTTCATGGCCACGATTCCATCGGAAACGTTTAAGCCCATCCATCACGCCACCGTCCTGGGCCTGGCGATGGGTTCGTGCGAAATCCTGGGTGGTGTGTTCGGGCCGCCGATCGCGGGCATGCTCAACGACGCTTTCGGGATCGACGCTTTCCTCTACGTCCTGATGGTCCTCGCCGTGATCAGCGGGTTCGTTTCGATGGGATTGCGCGAGACTGCGCCCGTCGCGCTGGCGCGGCGTGCCGCAAATTCGGCTCCAGCAAAAGGGCATGCCTTCTAGGGGACAGTCCGATGGGTGTGGTCGCAAAGTTCGCAACGGCCGGTATCGCCCCCGCGGAACGCTTGCGTTACTGGAATTCGGTCGCCGACGAGGTGTTCTGCGGAACTTTCGTGAATGCCGAGAGCGAGCGGTTCGAAGGCGAGATGTGGAGCTGGCGGCTGGGCGACTTGGACATGATCCGGACGCGCTCGGTGCAGGCTGCCGTGGGGCGGCGGCCGCTCAACACCCACGAAGAGCGCGTGATCATGCACATGCAGTGGCGCGGTCAGGGCGAGCACCGTCAGGGCCGGCAGGAGGCGCGACTGGGGCCGGGCGACTTCATCTTCGGGTCGCCGCACGAGCCCTATGCCTTCAATCTCGCACCGCATGAGATGATGGTAGTCGAGTTTCCACGGCGGGCGCTTGTGGAGCGCGTGCCCGATTTGGACGACTTGCTTGCCAAGCCGCTCTCCGGCTCGACGTCGGCCGCGCGGGTCTTCAGCGACTTCCTGCTCTCGCTCTGGCGCCAGGCGCGCGATGGAGAAGGCGAGGATACGGCCTGGGGCGAAGGAATGAGCCGCATCTTCTACGACCTCGCCGCGATGGCCGTCCACGAGGCGAAACGCGTATCTTCGAGCCACGCCGCGCCCGAATTGCAGCGCCGCGCGTTGGCGTTGATCGACACTCACCTGGCCGATCCGGATTTGCGATCCGCTTCCATGGCCTCCGAACTCGGAACGTCGGTCCGCACCGTGCAGAACCTGTTCGCGGAGTTGGGCAAGACGCCGACCACGGCCATTCTCGAACGGCGCCTGGAGCGTGCAGCGGACAGGCTGATCGCCGATCCGCAGGCAACGATCACCCACGTTGCCTTCGCGCACGGGTTCAACGACAGCGCCTACTTCTCCCGCTGCTTCCGGCAGAAATTCGGCGTGTCGCCACGCGAGTGGCGTCGCGGCAACAGTCACTGCTGAAGACGCACGATAGCGGCCTCTGCACCGGCACGTTACGCGTCAGTCCAAGTCGGCTGCGCGCCCGTCCAAGCGCTGCGGCAAGCCCCCCATTAATACCCAACGTGGGCCGCTGCGCGCGGCATCGCCAAAATAACAACTGGGACATGGGAGCGAGACGATGAGAGTGACGCAGGTTTCACTTGCCGCTTTGGCATGTGCTCTGGCCACGCCGGCCGTCGCACAGGATCAAAACCCCAGCACCGCGACGACCGGCGGCATCCAGGAGATTGTCGTAACCGCGCAGAAGCGCGCCGAGGACGTGCAGGACGTACCGATCGCAATCAGCGCGTTCAACGCCGAGGCGCTGCAGGAACGCGCGGTCGGCAACATCTCGGCCCTTTCGGGCATTACTCCGAACGTCACCCTCGACGCCTCGACGCCCTTCTCCGGATCGAGCGCCGTGCTCGGCGCGACGATCCGCGGCATCGGATCGAGTGACTTCGCGTTCAACATCGACCCGGCGGTCGGCGTCTACCTCGATGGGGTCTATCTCGGCCGCTCGATCGGGGCGAACCAGGACCTGCTCGACGTCGAGCGCATCGAGGTGCTGAAGGGCCCGCAAGGCACGCTGTTTGGACGCAATACGATCGGCGGCGCAATCTCGATCGTCACCCGCACCCCCGGCGACGAGTTCCGCGTCACCGGCGACGTGACCGTCGGCAGCTACGACCGCATGCAGGTCCGCGGCATGATCGAGCTGCCGATCGCGGAGGGTCTCTCGAGCTCGCTCGCGTTCGGCATGCTCGACCGCAAAGGTTATCAGAAGCGAGTGGCCTACCCCGGCGATGCCGGCGACTACGATTCGTGGGAGCTGTTCCCGGCTGCCGGCTATGAGAACGCCGCTCGCCAGGGCGGCGACGATTCGTGGAACCTGCGCGGCAAGCTGCGCTGGGATGACGGCGGCGCGTTCCGCGCCACCGTGACCGGGGACTTCAGTAAAATAGATCAGGATTCGACCGCCAACACCGTGGTCGACATCCTCGACGACAATCCCGGCGCGTTCTTCGCCTTCCTCTACAACACCTGCATCAGCTCGACCCCCGCGGAGATCGCCGCCAGCCCGGTGGGCGACCTCACCAACGTCTGCGGCCCGCGCAGCAGCACCGCCGGCTACAACACGATTCCGGGCCTCGCGAGCCGCAACGTCGACGCCGATCCGCTCAACGATGTCGCCCCGCTCGACGACCGCTGGGTCAACCAGGACATCGACACGAGCTGGGCGACGGGCAACAACTTCTCGAAGCTCGACCAAGGCGGCGTCGCCCTCGACCTCGAGCTCGATATCAGCCCCGACGTGATGGTCAGATCGATCTCCTCGTACCGCAAGATCGACTTCGCCGCGGGCGTGGATCTCGACAACTCGCCGATGCCGATCCTGCAGACCAGCTTCACGGTCGACCAGGAGCAGTGGAGCCAGGAACTCCAGCTGACCGGCTCGGCGCTCGACGACGCTCTCAATTTCGTCGTCGGTGGCTATGTCTTCAACGAGAAGGGCGACTTGCGCGATTTCGTCACTTTCGCCGGAGGCCTGCTGCAGGTGGACGGTCCCGGAACGATCGACACCACGGCCTACGCCGCATTCGGCCAGGTCGACTGGCGCGTGCACGACTTCGTCGGCTTCACGCTCGGCGGCCGCTACACCAAGGAAGACAAGAGCTACGTAGGGGCCCAGTCGGACGTCAACGGCTTCAACTACAAGCTCGCCGGCTGCATGGATCTCGATCCTGCCACGGGCAATCCCAGCGCGGCCTGCGCCGAGGCGATCGGCTTCCCGATCCCGAGCGAGCCGTTCCGCTACTATCCGCTCGAGCCGAACGAGCAGGAGTTCGACAACTTCTCGTTCAAGGCGGGTGTGCAGCTCTATCCGACCGACGACGTGATGATCTACGGCTCGTTCAGCCAGGGCTACAAGACCGGCGGCTGGACCACCCGCCTGTCGAACCCGCTGCCGGTCGCCCCGACCTTCGGCGAAGAAGAGGCCGAGACCTGGGAAGTGGGCGTGAAGTCGACGCTGATCGACCGCCGCCTGCAACTCAACGCCGCCGCCTTCTCGACGAAGTATGAAGGCATCCAGCTCAACTTCCAGGAAGGCGTCTCGCCGACCGTGAAGAATGCCGGCGACGCCCGCATCAAGGGCTTCGAGATCGAAGCCCAGGCCGCCCCCAGCGACTTCTTCACGGTGACCGCCTCGGTAGGCTATCTCGACGCCTACTATACCCGCGTCGATGCTCCGGCGCAGGTCGCTCCGAGCGATATCCAGCTCGGCGTGTTCGCCGGCGCGGATTTGCCCAAGGCGCCCGACTGGAAGATCAACATCGCGCCGCGGCTCGAAGTGCCGCTCGCCAGCGGATCGCTGATCGTGCTGGCCGACTGGACCCACACCACCGGGATGCGCAACGACACCGAGGGCACCCGGCTGCTGATGCGGCCGGCCACCGACATCATCAACGCCAGCGTCACCTACGAGCCCGACGGCGGCAACTGGAACCTGACGATCGGCGGCACCAACCTGACCGACGACCGTCACATCATCACCGGCCAAGCCCAGGTGGGTGGCGGCGTCATCTACGGCACTTACAGCCGGCCCACCGAGTGGTATGCTCGGCTCGGTTTTGAATTCTAACGAAAACCGGCGAGGAAGGAGGCCCGGCAGGCCCCTTCCCCGCCAAAAGGAGAGGACATGCCTGAAGCCCCAACCACCGAACCATGGGCCGGTACGGCGCCGGTTCCGCACGCCTTCCGTCCCGGGGCCAAGCCCGAAGTCTACATGTCGAAGATCGCCGAGGGCGACGAACGGCTGTGGGTGCCGATCGGACGCCCGCATGTGGAGGACGTGTTCTCCAAGCCGGTGTGGATCAGCCCAACGCTCAACATGTGGGCGGACGTGCTGATGGCCAAGAAGCCCTGCATCGTGAACCGGCACTATCATCCCAAGCCGATCTGGGCTTACACGATCAGCGGCAAGTGGGCCTATCTCGAGCACGAGTGGACCGCGACCGCCGGCGACTTCATCTTCGAGACGCCGGGCGAGAGCCACACCCTCGTTTCGTACGAACACCCCGATCCGATGCGCGTGTTTTTCGTCGTTTCCGGTCCGCTGATGTGGCTCGACGAGCAAGGCAATTCGGTCGGGCACTACGACGTCTTCGACTACATGCGCGATGCCCGCGCCCATTACGACGAGGTCGGCATCGGTGCCGACTATGTCGACAGTCTGATCCGCTGAGAGGAAATACCATGGCCACGCAGATGAAAGCCCCGCCGTCGAACAAGAAGGAAATCGTCGACGTTCCATTCAACTACCGCCACCTGGTCGAGAAGCGCTCGCCCGGGGGTCGCTATGTCGATGCGCAGACGGACGTCGACAGCCCATGGGTGCCGTTCGGCCCGACGGCAGCGATCAAGCACCTGGCGTTCGACGTGCGCCGCAACCTGTTCTCGAACATCCTGTGGGTGAAGGGGCCTGGCGTCATCGGCACCCACTTCCACCGCGGCACGATCACCATGATCGTGCTCGAAGGCAGCGTCCGCTATCTCGAGTACGACTGGGTCGCGACGCCCGGCGGCCTGATCCTGGAGGTTCCGGGCGAGAGCCACACGCTGGTGACCGAGCATCCCGACGGCGTGAAGCTGTTCGGCTGGATGGAAGGGCCGATCGAGTTCTACGACGAGAACGCCGTCCTGGTGGAAACCGCCGACGTGTGGTGGATGATGAACCACTACGAAAGCTACTGCCAGGAGCAGGGCATCCCGATCAACGAGAAGCTCTATCTGTAAGTGGCGAGATGCTGCGGCTTTAACCCCATTCTTCGTCATTCCCGCACAGGCGGGAACCCAGTCTACCCTGGCGCGACCATCAGACGCTACTGGGTCCCTGCTTGCGCGGGGATGACGAAGTTGGGGGCATAATAAGGGAAGAAGATGCAAGGCCCCAAGACCCTCGACCAGTTCGACATCCGCGGCCGTTCGGCGCTGGTCACCGGCGCGGCGAGCGGGATCGGCCTCGCTTACGCCGAGTGCATGGCCGAGGCCGGGGCGCGGGTGACGCTGACCGACATCGATGCCGAAGGCGCGGCGCGCGAGGCGCAGCGGCTGTCCGACGAAGGCTACGAAGTGCGCTGGACCACCTGCGACGTCAGCGACCTGACGCAGGTCGCGCGTGCCTTCGACGATCACGTGCGGGCCTATGGCGGCTGCGACATCGCGTTCGCCAATGCCGGGCTCGATGTCGGCAATGGTTTCTGGACGCCCGAAGGCACGCGCAATCCGGAGGGGCAGATCGACGTCTACGATCCGCAGCGCTGGTACAAGTCGATCGGCGTCAATCTCAACGGCGTGTTCCACACGGTGCGCGAAGCGGCGCGGGTGATGAAGGCCAACAAAGAACGTCGGGGTGGCTCGATCGTCATCACCAGCTCGAACGCTGCCGAAGTGAACGAGGCGATCGTCGGGGTGCCTTACATGGCGGCCAAGGCCGGCGTGAAGCACTTCATGCGCCACGCGGCGTATGAGCTCGCCGCCTTCGGCATCCGGGTCAACGCGATCGCGCCGGGTCCTTTCGTCACGAACATCGGCGACGGCTGGGTCAAGAAGAACCCCGCCGCCAAGGCCACCTGGGACGAGCTGGTTCCGGTCGGGCGCATGGCGGAGACTTACCAGATCAAGCCGCTTGCCCTACTCCTTGCCAGTGATGCCGGCAGCTACATGACCGGCGCGCACGTGATGATCGACGGCGGGATGCAGCTCGGCCCCGTCAAGCCACTGGACTGAACGATGACAACTCAAGCTCAAGCCGCCATCTGCTACGGTAACGACCGCCCCTTCACCATCGAGCCGGTCGAATTGGCCGACCTCAAGCCCGACGAGTTGCTGGTGCGGGTGGTCGCTTGCGGCATATGCCATACCGACCTTGCCGTCCGCGACGCGCAGTTGCCGGTGCCGCTGCCGGTAGTGCTCGGCCACGAAGGCGCCGGCATCGTCGAAGCGGTCGGAAATGCCGTGACGGTAGCCAAACCCGGCGACCGGGTGGTGATGAGCTTCAACTCGTGCGGCGACTGCCCGAGTTGCGCCGTCGATGCACCGACTTACTGCTACAACTTCTATCCGCACAACTGGTCGGGCCGGCGCGCGGATGGCACGCCCAGCATGATGCGCGGCGGCGAGCCGATGAACGCCAACTTCTTCGGCCAGTCGTCATTCGCCACTCATGCCATCGCGCATGAACTCAACGTCGTGCGGGTGCCCGACAGCGCGGCGCAGGTCCCGCTCGAGAGGCTGGCGCCGATCGGTTGCGGCCTGATGACCGGCGCCGGCGCGGTGCTGCGCAGCATGAAGGTGCGCGCAGGACTGCCGATCGCAGTGTTCGGCACCGGAACGGTCGGCATGGCCGCGATCATGGCCGCGAAGATTGCCGGTGCGGACCCGATCATCGCCGTCGACGTCAACGACGAGCGCCTCGCTTTGGCGCGAGACCTGGGCGCGACGCACGCCTTCAACGGCCGCGACGATGCGCCTGCCAAAATTCGCGAGCTATGCCCGGGAGGCCTCGGCTACGTGTTCGACACCACCGGTATCAACACGGTGATCGAGCAAGCGTGGGATCTCCTGGCGCCGAAGGGCATCTGCGGCATCGTCGGTGCATCCGATCCGGCCGACAACCTGACGTTCAACGAAGCGGCGTTCATGGCCGGGGGCCGTACCGTGATGGGCATCCTCGGCGGCGACAGCGATGTGGGCCCATTCCTCTGTGAGCTGATCGAGCACCACCTGGCCGGCCGCTTCCCCTACGAAGCGCTTATCGAAACCTTCTCGTTCGAACAGATCAACGAGGCTATCGCGGCCAGCGAGAGCGGCCGCGTGGTCAAGCCGGTGCTGGTGATCGGCACGGAGTGATGCCGTGAAAGCCGTCACCTTCCAGGCCCTGCACACGCCGCTCGCATACGAGAGCCTGCCTGATCCAACGCCGGCTGCGGATCAGGTCGTGATCAAGGTCGGTCGCTGCGGCATCTGCGGCAGCGACCTGCACATGACCGAGGATGCGACTTACGGTTGCCAGCACGGCGACGTGCTCGGGCACGAGTTCGCAGGCGAAGTGGTCGCGCTCGGCCGCGAGGCTGAAGGCCTGAAATCCGGCGATCTCGTCTCAGTCATCCCGCTGATGAGCTGCGGTCACTGCGAGCACTGCCGGAAGGGCGAGGTACAGTGGTGCTCCGACTTCGGCCTGCAGGGCGGCGGCTATGCCGAGTACGCGCTGACGCGGCCCAACCAGTGCATCCGCCTGCCGCAAGATGTCAGCCTGGCCGATGGCGCGATCATCGAGCCGCTGGCGGTTGCGCTCCACGGGGTGAACCTCTCCGGCATGCAACCCGGCGACAAAGTGCTCGTCCTCGGTGCGGGTCCGATCGGGCTCGCCGTCGCCTTCTGGGCTCGCCGCTTCGGGGCTTCCAAAGTCGCGGTGCAGGACGTTGCCGAGTTCCAGCGCCAACGGGCGCTCGGCATGGGCGCCGACGTCTTCGTGGTCGACCCGCAGGACCCGATCGGCAGCGCCGAAGCGGGGCTCGGCGGCAAAGCGGACGTGGTGTTCGAGTGCGTCGGCATTCCGGGCCTGATCGACCAGGCCGTGCAGCAGGTCCGCAATCGCGGCACAATCTTGCTGCTCGGCCTCTGCACCCGGCCCGATCCGATCAACAGCTTCGCGATGCTGCAGAAGGAAGCGCGGCTGGTGACCAGCGCGTTCTTCACGCGCCAGGAGTACGAAGCGGCGCTCGACGCGCTGGCGCAGGGGGCAATGGAGCCGCGGCTGCTTGTCACCGACACCATCTCACTGGCCGATACACCCGAGGTGTTCGAAAGCCTCAAGCGCCGGACCAGCCAGTGCAAGGTGCTGATCGCGCCTTAGCTCGGCAGCGGCTCACTGCGGATCGCCCCCTCGAGCGCAGCATAAGCCGCTCCGGCCGCGCTTTGCTCGATCTGACTGGATAAGGCGCGATAGGCGGCCAACGCCGCTTCGCCCTCCGGCGTCAGCCGAGCGCCGGCGCCCTGCCCACCCCCTGCTCTAGCCTTGACCAGCGGCGCCTCGAAGCAGCGGTTCATCGTGTCCACTAACAGCCACGCGCGGCGATAGCTCATGCCGAGCGCCCGTCCGGCGGCGGAAATCGAGCCTTCGCGCGCGATGGCGTCGAGCAGGTCGGCCTTGCCCGGCCCCATGGCGATCTCGTCGCCGCAGTAAAGTTGGATCTTGAGCTTGAGGCGGGCCATCGCCCACCTCGTAGCTCAGGACAGCGGGCGGCTGGAACCGAAGAACAGCGCCTGGCTAATCGCCGCGCGGACCGTGTCTTCCTGGAATGGCTTGGTGATCAGGTATGTCGGCTCCGGCCGGTCGCCTGTGAGCAGCCGCTCCGGATAAGCCGTGATGAAGATCACCGGCACGCTGTCGATGGCGAGGATGTCATCGACCGCGTCAAGCCCGGACGAGCCATCGGCCAGCTGGATGTCGGCCAGCACCAGGCCCGGGGTCTTCTCGGCGACGACCTGCTGGGCCTGGGTGCGCGTCGCGGCGGTGCCGCAGATCTCGTGGCCAAGCGAACGCACCAGATCCTCGAGCTGCATCGAGATCAGCGGCTCGTCCTCGATGATCAGGACGCTGGTGGAGGACTCACGCTCGATCTCCTCGACCGCTTCGGTGACGAGCCGGTTCACGTCGTCCTCGTCCATGTCCATGATCCGCGCCGCTTCGGCGGGCGAGAAATCTTCGACGGTGGTGAGGAGCAAGGCTTGCCGGTTGACGGGCGTGATGCGGCGCAGATGATCCTGCGCGGCCGCTTCGTGCAAGCCGAAGGTCTCGGGCTCGTCCGCCACTTCCATGTAGGCGCTCGACCAGACCTTGTTGAAGGCGCGGTACAGCGGCACGCGGCCGCCGCGCAGGGAGGTAGCGAGTTCCTGATCGGCTAGCGCCGCTTCCAGCGTGGCTTTGACGAAAGCATCGCCGGTCGACTGCGAACCCGTCAGGGCACGCGCATAGCGGCGGAGAAACGGCAGATGAGCGGCGACTTCGGCCCCAATAGACATAAAACCCCTTCCCGAGGACAACGGGGCATCAACGTGCGCGGGCGAGTCTGGTTCCGCAAGGCCTGCACGCCGCGCAGCCCCTTCATGTTGTTCAGCAAATGGCCGTCCCGGGCACGGTAAGCAAGCACCTTCACCCCTCGCAAAAAAAATCTTCACGCGCGGGGAACACTTAAGCGGGCGGCTCATTGAGAGGTTGTCACCGCCGAGACCCCCCCTCCCGTCCAAGCGGCTGGTGATACGATCCCGAAAGGCCTCCACTCAGGAATGAGTGGAGGCCTTTTTTCTTGCTGGCACGGTTGTTGGTGCTCCGCGCAGGAGACCAGTTCAGCGGAGAAATCGTGGGCTGCTTCCGGAAAGCTCAGGAAATAACGTCGCGAAGCCGGGCGAACAGGCCGGGCTTCGCGTCACCCGCCAGCACTTCTGCCAGTTGCGCCGGATCATAAGGCTTCTCGAAGATCGGGCCGAACTCGCCAATCTCCGGAGGGATTTCCTCGGGCGAGCCGGTGGAGAACACGATGCGCGGCCGCTTCGGCCCCAGCAGGTCGACCAGTTCGGCGAGCGCCCAGCCGTCGTCGCGGTCGGCAAGATGAACATCGAGTACGACCGCGTCCGACTCGCCTTCTTCCAAGGCGAGCATCGTCTCGGCAATGCTGGGGCAGAGCACCACTTCCGCCGCGCCGGCATCGAGCAATGCCGACTGGAGCGCGACCGCCTGGAGAGGATCATCTTCCACGACGAGCACTCGTCCGAGCTTGCTCTTCCCTTTGCTGGACTGCTTGGCGCGACGCATCTCGATTCCCGACGGCGGTCACTCCCCGCCTCGCCGATCAACGGGATCGAGCACCGGTGGGTTCCACCGACCGTCGCACGAGGGGCTCTACAGGTCCTTGGAATAAATGCGGTACTCGCGGTTTACTTTGCTGCCGATGGCGTCGGCGATGGCCAGCATTCCCTGATTGTCGTCCAGGATCCAGCCGACCTCCGCCCGCTGTGCGCCGTGCTTTTCGGCCCCGACGCGGCGGATGTACTCGATCATCATGAAAGCGAGCTGGCTGGCAAGGCGGCTGGCTTGGAGCTTGCGCACCACGCCCATCAGCGGCACCCGGAAATCGACTGGGCGCATCTTGCGCAGCCACCACAGCAGCTTGATCCAGTTGAACGGAAACAGCCGCCCGCCCATCGACTTCAACACCGCGTTGGCATTGGGCAACGCCAGCATGAACGCCACCGGTTCGCCATCCAACTCGGCTATCAGATTAGCGTCTTCGATGATCAGCGGGGCCAGCTTCTTGGCCCCGTAGGCCTTTTCCGCTTCGGTGAAAGGCACGAAACCCCAGTTGTTCGACCAGGCATCGTTGAGAATATCGATGATGATCGCCGCGTCGCGCTCGAACTGCCGCTTGTCGACCGGCCGAATCCGGATTCGCTCGTTCTTCTCACCGGAGGCAACGATGCGGTTGATCAGTGGCGGGAAGCCTTTGTCGACCGCCAGATCGTAAGTGAGCAGCCGCTTGGCGACCGTGTAGCCGGCGCTTTCGACCCACCCTTCGTATTCGGGGCGATGATGGCCCATCATCACCATGGGCGCGTGGTCGTGCCCCTTCACCAGGAGACCGGGCTCGTCCCAGACGGACAGGCTGATGGGAGCCAGCACGCGCGTCATTCCTTGCTCGCGCAGCCAGGCTTCGGCGCGGGCGATCAGCGCCTCGGCAACTCCCGCGTCCTCGGCCTCCAACAGCCCCCAGTTACCGGTGCCAGGGCCCATGCCCTGCTCCACCGGTTGAGCCAGGGCGAGTTCGTCATAATGGGCTGAAATACGCCCGACGACGCGCCCGTTGCGCCGGGCCAGGAACAACTGGACTTTGGCATGCTCGTAAAACGGGTTCTTGCCCGGCGTCAGCAGCTCTACGACGTCGCTGCGCAGGGGCGGCACCCAGTGCGGATCGGCTGCGTTGATGCGATAAGCGAGATCGACGAACGCGTTGAAATCGCGTTTGCCCGAAACGGGCTCAACCGAGACAGCCGTCATGCTTTTCCGGAAGCCTTGCGAAAGTCAGGCCGAAGCCTGCTCGCCTTCTTTACCGAGCGCGCGGCGGCGCGGGTGGCCGCTGGCGATCCCGCCGGAAAGCTCCTTCACCCACGGGTAGGTCTTCGCGACTTCCTCGTCATAGCCGAGATTGAACACCGTCGCGCTGCGCTTCGGGCGATCCTTCTTGTGGTAGTAGGTGCCGAGCACCCGGTCCCAGAAGTAGTTGGTAATCCCGAAGTTGCCGTTCTCGTCGAAGAAGTGGTGCTCCATGTGCCGCTGCTTCATGTGCTGCACCCATCCCCACTTCGGCTTGAAGGCGAGATGCTGGATGCAGTGCATGAATTCGTAGTAGCAGGTGGTCAGCAGCCCTGTGGCGAACGCCGCCATGGCACCGCCGAAACCGCCGATCAGCCAGCCGATCGGCATCGTCGCAATGGCGATCGTCGGTAGCGTGGTGTGGAGCGCGCCGAACAGCACCGACAGATCGTTCGGGTCCTGGTGATGGTCGTAATGGATCCGCTTCCAGGTGGGCGACAGCCACTTCGACTTCCACATCCAGCGCGAATGCAACACGTACTGATGCAGCAGGTGCCAGACCAGCGGATAGATCAGCACGCCGGCTGCGATGGCGGCGAGCGTCTGCCACAACCCGGCCGGGTTGATGGCGAACGCCACGACACAAAGCGCCGTCAGCGCGAGATAGGTCATGATGGTGTAGTGCTGGAAATAGGCGACCACCAGCTCGCGGAAAGTCATCCGGTCGAGATAGTGGGAGCGCTTCCAGAACGGCAGATCAGCCTGCTCGGCGACCTTTTGTGACACGGCTCATTCCTGTTTTCGAGTTGCGCGGCTCTTTATCAGAACCATCGCCCGAGGGCCATAACAGCCCGATCTGGGGGCACAATTCCTAGGGCAACCCAGATCGTATGCGTTTGACGCTTATCAAGCCCCGATGAACGGCAGCTTATGGGTATGGCGCGCTTAACCCTAAAAAAGGAAGGGCGCGCAAGCCGCTCGGCCTGCGCGCCCTGTCCCGTGCATTCGCGCCTCGCGGCGCGGAATGGCTTACTGAGCCGGAGCCGGCTCGGCAGCAGCGGCGTCGGCAGCAGCGGCATCGGCGTCCGCAGCAGCGGCGTCGGTGGCGTCGGCGGCAGCAGCGTCGACCGCGGCGGTGTCTTCGGCGATCGGCTCGATCGGAGCGACTTCTTCAACCACGGCGGTGTCTTCGACCGGCGCTTCTTCAGCGGCGTCGCCGCAAGCGGAAAGAGCGAGCAGAGCGGTGGCCGAGAAGGCAGCCAGAGCAATCTTCTTCATATCAGTTTCTCCAAGAGCGGGAGCGATCCCACAGGACTCGCATCACGCGAGCGGCCCTCAAATAGTGGCAAAAATAAGGCAGCGCAAGCGGCCCTTTTTCACTCCTCGGTGCGGACCAGCACCGTCTCGCCCACCAGAAAGAACAGCACGAACGGCGCCCAGGCGGCCAGCAGCGGCGGATAGCCGCCGAAGCTTCCCATCGCCAGCGCCGCATTGTCGACCACGAAGTAGGCGAAGCCGAGCGCCATGCCGATGACGGCGCGCGCGAACAGATGACCCGACCGGGCCAATCCGAAGCCCGCGACCGCCCCGAGCAGAGGCATGAGGACGGCGGAAAGCGGGCCGGAAATCTTGTGCCACCATTTGGCCTTGAGCTCGTCGGTGCGCCGGCCCGCCGCGTCCAGCGCTTCGATCGATCGGGCGAGCTGCCCGAGTGGCTCGGCGTCCGGATCGACGCGGCGAAGTTCGATCTGCTCGATCGTGATACCCGGTCCGACGACGATCGGCGCTTCGGCCTCGGCTGTCTCGGCGCTGCCCACGTCGAAAATCTGCGCATCCTCCAGGCTCCAGCCGGGATCGGCCCACCGGGCCACGGGTGCGCGGTACTGACGCACGATCATGCCCTCATCATCGCGCTGGTAGAACGTCACCCCGCGCAGCACGGTGGATGCGCCGGTACCCCCCACCGAGGAGGCGAGCATCACGTCGTTGCCATCATTGAGGTAGATGTTGGAACGGAGCGTCGGATCGTCCGGGATTGGGCCGTAATCCGCCGCCTCCCAGGCCTTCAGCGATGACGTCGCCCGCGTGACGACCCGTTCGTTGAACACGAACGAGACCGCGGAGATCAACAGCGCCGTGAGCATCAGCGGCGCCAGGATCTGGTGGGCCGAAAGACCCGCCGCCTTCATCGCCACGACTTCGCTGTTCTGGTTGAAAGTGGCGAGCGTGATGATGGTCGCCAGCAGCACGGAATAAGGCAGGAACCGCGCGATCAGTTGCGGCACGCGCAGCGAGGCATAGCGCAGCAGATCGGCCTGACCGTTGCCCGGATGGGCGAGGATGTCCCCGGTGTTGCTCAGCAGATCGAGCATCATCAGCACGAGCACCAGCATGACCAGCACCGCCAAGATGCGGGTCACGAAAGTCTTGGCGAGGTACCAGGTCAGCGTGCGCGACGGGAAGAAGTCAAGCAGCACCCACTGCCTCCTCTCCGTCGGCGTCCTGGGTGGGGCGGCCGCGATCGCGCCGCTTGAGCAGCGCCCGGATCCGCTTGCTCAACTTGGCGTACACGCTTTCGAGCGCGCCGATCGCCTGCCCGCCGGGCACGAAGGCCACGCGATAGTACATCCAGGCGATCAGCGCGCCGAACACGACGAATGGGCCCCATAGCGCAAGGATCGGGTCGATTCGGCCGAGCGCCGCCACTTCCTGCCCGTACTGATTGATCTTGTGATAGGAGACCACCATTACGATCGACACGAACACCCCAAGCGCCGAAGTCGATCGCTTGGGAGGGATCGCGAGCGCCACCGCCAGCAGCGGCAGCATCGCCATCATGATCACCTCGACCATGCGATAGCTGAAAGCCGCCTGCCCTTCGACGCGGGCCGCATCGGCGACATCTTCTTCGCGCCAGCCGAGCTCGAAGAGCTCCGGAAGCAGGTATTCTCGCGCTTCGCCGCCGCGGGTCCGGAACTCCTCGATCCGCGGCAAGTCGATCGGCAGATCGTGACGCGCAAAGCTGAGCACGCGCGGCGTCTGCCCCGGCATGTCCTGCACGATCGTGCCATCCGAGAGCCGCAGGATGATGGTGTTGCGGTCCTCCTCGTTGGCGAGGAACCGGCCCTCGCTCGCGGAGATCGACATCACCTGGCCTTCGTCGTTGGCGATGCGGGCAAAAATCCCGAGCAGTTGCCGCCCCTCGTCGCGGCTTTCCTCGATCCGCAGCGCCACGCGGTCTTCGATGGCGGTAAATTCGCCGACCCGGATCGCCGCGCCCAAGGCTCCTGAGCGCAGCTCGAAGTCGAGCTGTTCGTAGCCATAGCGGGCGAGCGGCTGCCAGTAGCCGACGATCGCGAAGTTCACTCCCATCAGCACCAGCGTGATGAGGTAGGGCACGCGCAGCAGCCGCGTGTAGCTCATGCCGACCGCGCGCAGCACGTCGAGTTCGCTGCTCACCGCCAGCTTGCGGAACGCGAACAGGATGCCGAGCATCAGCCCCAGCGGGATCGCCAGCCCGGCATATTCCGGGATCAGGTTCACCAGCATCCGGAACACGATGGTGATCGGCCCACCCTCGGTGGAGACGAACTCCATCAGCCGCAGCATCTTTTCCAGCATCAGCAGTGATGCGGCGAGCAGGAACACGCCGAACATCGGCACGATCGTGAGCCGGAACACGTAGCGATCGATGGCGGTGAACAGTCTCAAGACAGGTATACGGCTCGCGCGGCTGGTGGTTTCGCGCGGGCGCTATAACCACCGCGGCGCGTCAGGTCATGCCCGTAATGCGCCGCCGTTATGCGTCACGCTTTCTCGAGAGTGCACTGCAGCGGGTGCTGGTTCTCGCGCGCGAAATCCATCACCTGGTTCACCTTGGTCTCGGCGACTTCGTAAGGAAAGATTCCGCACACGCCGACCCCGCGCTGGTGCACGTGCAGCATGACGCGGGTGGCCTGCTCCAGGTCCATGCGGAAGAAGCGTTTGAGCACCATGACGACGAACTCCATCGGCGTGTAGTCGTCGTTGAGCATCAGCACTTTGTACTGGCTGGGCTTCTTGGGCCGGGCCCGCGTGCGCGTGGCGACACCGGCCTGCCCCTCGCCATCGTTTACCCCAGCACCATCATCGCCTTCGTCGGCACAGACCGGCTGGGCGAAGCGATGGCTGAGGCGCGTGGCGGTAATGACGGCAGAGCTCCGGGACATGGCTTGAGGAAATATCGTATCGAAAGCCGCTCTAGCAAGATGCACGCGCAGCGAAATGGCAATCGGGCCGGACAGTTGCCTGCCCGGCCCGAGAAATCCGCCAAAGGAGAGGGGTCGGCGGATAAAGGCGTTGCGGCTCAGGCCGCCTTGGACAGCTTCTCGGTCGCAGCGTCGATGCGGCCGGAAATCGGAGCGAAGGCTTCCGTCGCGAGCTTCATTACCGCTTCGGTGTTCTTCGAGGTGGTCGCAACCAGCGCGTCGAAGTTGCGGCGAGCGATACGGCTCTGCAACTGGAACAGCTCGGTCGGGCTCTTCACCGCGGCCATTTCCCGCAGGTCGGCCGTCAGGGCCTCATAAGCGCTCTTGGCTTCCTCGGTATAGACTTTGCCGAGGTCTTGCGCGCCGCCGGCGAGAATCTTGCCGCTCTCGACGAGCGCTTCGACATTGCCTTTGGCGAACTCGGTTGCTTCGTGAAGCGCCGCGGTGCTCTGCTCGTAAGCGTCGCGGGCGCGGTTCTGGAACTCACCGAAAGCCTGATTGATCGGCTGGGTGAAATCGGGGTTGGCGGTTGCCATGATCTTTTCCTTCAACTCGGAAATGGTGGGTCTTCCTGCGAAACCAGGCGATGCTGCCTCGGCAGGCTCGGCGCTCGCAGAAGCGGGCGCCGGCTCGCCGGCCGGCATATCTGCACTGGGTTTGGACGCCGCCTTCTCGGGTGCGGCGTTCCGGGTCTTGTCCGGACCGGTTCCGTCCGTCTGCTCCAACTTGTTCAGAGCAGCGGCGGCCGGCTGCCCGGCTTTAGCCGACGATCCGGAGGCTTCGGCGCGACCAACTGCCGGGACCTTGGCCTTCCCCCCGTTCGGGGTGGTCTTACCTGTATCGCCTGCCATCACTTCCTCTTTCTGCCTGCACAGTTAGAGATTTGCTGCAATGCACAATAAGAGCGCAGGCGCAGAACGTCAATGTTTTTTGTGCGACGCAGCGCGCGTTAGCCGCCTCAGCGCAAAGTGACGTAAGTGCCCGGAGCGTCGCCCAACTCTACGCCGCCATCCCGGCCCGGCTGGCGCACGCCCTCCGCCGCGACGGTTTCGGGCGCTTGCGCCTGGAGCCACTGCAGCCAGTCGGGCCACCAGCTTCCCGGATGTTCCTCCGCAGCATCGAGGAAGACGGCCAGGGAGCTGGCGGGCTCCTGGCTGGTCCAATACTGATATTTGCCCGCGGCGGGCGGATTGACGACGCCGGCGATGTGCCCGCTGCCGGCGAGGACGAACCGCGTCGGCCCGCGCAGATGCGACAGGAGGCGGAACACGCTTTCGGCCGGGGCGATGTGATCCTCCCGCCCCGCCTGAACGTAAGCCGGCGTTTCGATCAGCCGCAGGTCGATGCGGGTTCCGTCCGCCTCCAGCGCGTCGGGCTGGACCAACAGGTTCTCGGCATAGCAGTCGCGCAGATAGGCCTGGTGCCACCTTGCCGGCAGATTGGTGACGTCGCCGTTCCAGTGCAGCAGATCGAACGCCGGATAGTCTTCGCCCAGCAAGTAGTGATTGACCACGGTGTTCCAGATCAGGTCCGTGCCGCGCAGCAGGTTGAACGTCGCGGCCATATAGCGGCCGTCCAGATACCCGCCCTGCGCGGCCTGGCGGACAAGGTCGAGCTGGGCTTCGTCGATGAAGACCTTAAGATCGCCGGCACGTTCGAAATCGACCTGGGCGGTGAGGAAGGTGGCGCTCGCCACTTTGTCAGCCTGCCCGCGCCGGGCGAGGATTGCCAGCGTGGCGGCGAGCGTGGTGCCCGCGACGCAATAGCCGATCGTATGCACAGCGGCCACACCAAGCCGGTCCCGCACCACCTCGATCGCCTCGATCTGGGCGCGGACATAGTCGTCCCAGCCGACCTCGGCCATGCTCTCGTCGGCTGAGCGCCACGAGACCATGAATACGCTGACCCCGTTATCGACCGCCCATTTGACGAAGCTTTTCTTCGGGTTGAGGTCGAGGATGTAGAAGCGGTTGATCCATGGCGGGAAGATCACCAGCGGCGTCGCCAGCACCCGCTCGGTCGCGGGGGTATACTGGATCAGCTCGAACAACTCGGTGCGGTAAACGACCTTACCCGGGGTGCAGGCGATGTTCTCGCCAAGGCGGAATTGGCTCTCGTCGGTGTGAGTAAGCTGGCCTTTCTCCAGATCGCGGGCCAGCCGCTCCATGCCGAGCACGAGGTTCGCGCCGCTGGTCTCGATGGTGCGCTCGAGCACCACCGGGTTGGTCAGCGGGAAGTTGGCCGGGCTCATCGCGTCGATCACACTGCGGGTCGCGAACCGCAGTTGCTCGCGCTCGCGCTCCGACAGCCCTTCCACGTCGTCCACCGCTTCGAGGATCCGTTCCGCGAGCAGCAGGTAGGTCTGGTGCATCAGCGCGAAAACGGGCTGTTCGCGCCAGGCGGCATCGGCGAATCGCTTGTCCTGCCGCGGCAGACGGACTTCCGGTCCGTCGATGCCGGAACCGGGGCCGATGCCGTATTGCGCCAGCACCTGCTCCCACAGCGCCAAGCCTTCCTCGACCAGCCGCGCCTGGCGCGCCGGATCGAGCCAGGGCATCTGCTTATACCAGCCCTGCATCAGCCCCATCCACTGCGCCGGATCGGTGAACAACGGGACCGGCATTGCGGGTATTGCCTGCTGCTCGTGAAACTCGAGCCACATCCGCTGCAGCCGGAGTGCCGCTTCGCCCCATTCGGCCGCCGCGTCTCCGTTGGGCGATTCGCCCGCTTCGGGCAGCAATACCGCAAGCATCTGCCGCGCCGTCTCGCCCTGGATGCGGAGCATCTCGGAAAACAGTTCGGCGGCGGGCGGCGCGGCGTCGATCTCGCTCATTGCCCGCCACCATACGCAGCATCGCGGGAATTGGGAGACCTTGCCGCATCCGACGGCGGCGAGCGATCATCGCGCGATTGCGCTGAAGCCCCGATTCCGTCACAGAAGTTGCGCCGCGAATGGTCGCGGCGCACAATTTCCAACGGACACGAGGTCATGGATACCGATTTCTACCGCATCAAGCGCCTGCCGCCCTATGTCATCGCCGAAGTCAACGCGATGCGGGCAGCAGCACGCGCCAGCGGCAGAGACATCATCGACCTCGGCATGGGCAACCCGGACCTGCCGCCGCCGCAGCACGTAATCGACAAGCTGTGCGAAGTGGCCCGCGACCCGGACGCGCATGGCTATTCGCAGTCCAAGGGCATTCCCGGCCTGCGCAAAGCCCAAGCCAACTACTACCAGCGCCGCTGGGGCGTCGAGCTCGATCCCGAGAGCGAAGTCGTGGTCACGCTCGGCTCGAAGGAAGGGCTCGCCAGCCTCGCCACGGCGATCACCGCGCCCGGGGACACGATCCTTGCGCCCAACCCGAGTTACCCGATCCATACGTTCGGCTTCATCATCGCCGGGGCTTCGATCCGTTCGGTCCCGACTACGCCCGACGAACGCTATTGGGAATCGCTCGACCGGGCGATGAACTTCACGGCTCCGCGGCCGACGGTGCTGGTGGTGAACTATCCGTCCAATCCCACGGCCGAAGTGGTCGATCTCGCTTTCTACCAGCGGCTGGTCGACTGGGCGAAAGAGAACAAGGTCTGGGTCTTGTCCGACCTCGCCTATTCGGAGCTTTACTACAACGGCCAGCCGACGCCCTCGATCCTCCAGGCCAAGGGGGCGAAGGATGTGGCGGTCGAGTTTACCTCGCTGAGCAAGACCTTCTCGATGGCGGGCTGGCGGATCGGCTTCGCGGTCGGCAACAAGACGCTGATCGCCGCGCTGACCCGGGTGAAGAGCTACATCGATTACGGCGCGTTCACTCCGCTCCAGGCGGCGGCCTGCGCCGCGCTCAACGGCCCGCAAGACCACGTCGAGACCAATCGCCAACTCTATCACAAGCGGCGCGACGTGCTGGTTGAAGCGTTCGGCCGCGCCGGATGGGATATCCCCGCCCCGCCCGCCTCTATGTTCGCCTGGGCCCCGCTGCCTCCGGCCCTGAAAAACATGGGCAGCCTGGAGTTCTCCAAGCAGCTGCTAACCCATGCCGACGTCGCAGTCGCGCCGGGTGTCGGCTATGGCGAAGACGGCGAAGGGTACGTGCGGATCGCGCTGGTCGAGAACGAGCAGCGGCTGCGCCAGGCGGCGCGCAACGTGAAGCGGTACTTGCAGTCGATGGGCGTCAACAGCTCGGCCGCGTAACCGATCGTTGACCGGGCGGGCCGACGAAACCCGCCCGGTTCATCGACAACGGGTTTGTCGCCGGCCGTTTTGCTGTTACGTCGAGAAAAGATAGCAAGCTACTTATCGGCCGGAAGAGCCGCGGTAGCCCGGTGAGAGGACGGCAGCGTATGGCGCAGGGAGTCGCAGGTGAATCGGCGATGGGACACGGGGGCACGCTCGATGTCGCCAAGTTCCTGCATGGGCTGCCTTTCACCCGGTTCCACATCCACCTGCTGGTAATCTGCTCGCTCGTCACGTTCTTCGACGGGCTCGATTTCTCGCTGATCGCCTACACGCTGCCTTACTTGCGCGAGAGCATGGACCTGAGCGACGCGATGACGGGCTACGTCAGCTCGGCCGCGTTTCTTGGGCAGATGATCGGCTCGCTAGTCGGGTCCTACATCGCCGACATCGTCGGGCGCCGGCCGGTGATCATCTGGTGCACGATCCTCTCGGCCTTACTGACTTTCGCGACCGGGCTCGCCAACACGCCCGAGATGCTGATCGTGCTGCGGCTGATCGGCGGCCTGGCGATCGGCGGCCTGCTCGCCCCTGCCTGGGCGATCAACATCGAATCGATGCCGGCGGGCAAGAAGGCGCTGTCGGTGACGATCATCATGCTCGGCTTCAGCGCCGGCGGGGCGATGGCCGGGCAAGTGACAAACTTCATCGCGCCTTATTACGGCTGGGAAGGCGTGTTCTTCTTCTGCGGCGCGGCGACGGGGATCCTGGCCTTCGCGCTGTTCTTCACGATGCCCGAATCGGCCCGCTGGATGGTCGCCAAAGGCAAGCCCGCCGCCGAAGTGCTCCCGGTGCTCAGCCGGTTCGAGCCGAGCATCGCCAAGATCGGCTACAGCGAAGTCGTGCTGTCCGACGAGCGCAAGGCGAGCCGCAAGCAGGATCCACTGACCAATCTGATGGAACTGTTCCGCGGCACGCTGGCAATCATCACGCCGCTGATCTGGCTGACTTACTTCTTCTCGTCGTTTGCCATCTACCTGAAGGCGAGCTTCGGCGTGCTGTTCATGGAAGAGCTGGGGATCGAACGGACGATGGCCGCCAACCTGGGCTCGATCGGCGGCATCGTCGGCGCGATCGGCGGCGTGCTGCTGCTGTGGTTCACCGAGAAGCGCGGGCCGGCGTGGATCGCCATTGCCCCGCTGATCGGCATTCCACTGGCGCTGTGGATCGGGTCGGGCCTGTTGCTCGGCGGACCGCTGTTCATTCCGGTGATCCTGGCAGGGTCGATCATGATCGGCGCCGGGCATGCCGCGGTGATTTCGATCACCAGCATCTATTATCCGAGCGCGGTGCGCTCGACCGGCGGCGGCTGGGCCAGCTTCATGGCCAAGTTCGCCGCGGTCGCCGCGCCGATCCTGGGCGGCTATTACTTCCTCGCCGACCAGCGCGCGGTGCTTGACGGATACCTGTTCACCGGCCTGTGCCTTGCCGGCGTGGTGCTCGGGCTGCTGGTGCTGTCGGTGTTCGCCAAGCGTCTGCTCGCCGAGCAGGCCGGCGAGGAGCAGACCGCGGCGGAGCCGGCAACGGCATGACCTTACGTAGCCTGGCAGCGAACACCCCGGGGCGGCGCGCCAATTGGAAGGCGCTGGGCCTGACGGCCGAGGACATGGAGAAGCCGAAGATCGCGGTGGTGAACAGCTCGAGCGAGCTGGCGATCTGCTACGCCCACCTCGACGGCATCGCCCAGATCGTGAAGGAGGAAATTCGTGCCGCCGGCGGGGTGCCGTTCGAAGTGCGTACCGCGGCGCCGAGCGACTTCATCACCGGTGCGGCCAAGCGCGGCAGCTACATCCTCGCCGGACGCGACATCATCGCCAACGATATCGAGGTCCAGGTCGAAGCGGCGCTGCTCGACGGGATGATCTGCCTGACGAGCTGCGACAAGACCCCGCCCGGCCATCTGATGGCAGCGGCGCGGCTCAACATCCCGACGATCCTGGTGATCGGCGGCTATCAGCCCGCCGGCGAGATCGACGGCGAACCGGTCGATGTCGAGGACGTCTGGTCGGGATCGGTCGGCGAGCGGTTCGGGGCGGTGCCGAAGTTCCCGGTGCGGGACATGGCGGAGAACGCGATCCGCGGCCCGGGCGTGTGCGCCGGGATGGCCACGGCCAACACGATGCACAGCGTGGTAGAAGCGCTCGGCATGTGCCTGCCAGGGCATGCCCCGGTACGCGCCAACAGCCCGAAGATGCAGGACAACGCCCGCGCCGCCGCGCGGCGGATCGTCGAGATGGTGCACGAGGACCTACGGCCCCGGCAGATCCTGAGCGAAGGTGCATTCCGCAATGCCATCGCCACGGTGCTCGCGGTCTCGGGGTCGATCAACGCCATCAAGCACCTGCAGGCGACCGCGATCGAGGCCGAAAGCGGCTTCGACATCTTCAAGATGTGGGAAGAAATGGCCGACGTCCCGGTGCTCTCCGCCGTCCGGCCGACCGGCGAGGTGCGGATCGAGCAGTTCGAGGACGCCGGCGGCGCCCGCGCGGTGCTCAAGCGGCTGGAAACCCGCATCGACACATCGGCGCTGACCTGCACGGGCAAAACGCTGGCGGAGAACCTGGCTGATTACGATATCCCGGACCCGGACATCATTCGCCCAGTCGATCAGCCGATCGGCCCGGGTCCGGCGATCGCCATTCTCTCCGGAAGTTTCGCCGAAACCGCGGTGGTGCGGCTTGGCATCCGCGACGGTTCGCGGCCCGAGGAATTCACCGGTCCGGCACGCGTGTTCGAGGATGTCGATGCCTGCATGAACGCGATTGCCGCCGGCGCGGTAAAGGCGGGAGACGTCGTCGTCGCCCGCAACCAGGGCTTGAAGGGCGGACCGGCGATGGGTGGGTCGGCCAGCCTGATCCTGTTCGCACTTGATGCCGCGGGTCTCGCCAAGACCACGGCGTTCGTGACGGACGGCCAGCTATCGGGCTTGTGCCTCAAAGGGCTGACTGTCGCCGAAGTCTCGCCCGAAGCGGCGACCGGCGGGCCGATCGGCAAAGTACGCGACGGCGACACGATCCGCATCAGCGTGGCCCATCGCCGCATCGACATCGAAGTGCCGGCAGAAGAACTGGCGGCTCGCCCCGACCCCACTTATGTCAATGGCGCGACCGGCTACCTCGCCAACTTCCGGGAGGCGGTACAGCCGATGAACACCGGCGGCGTGCTGCTGCCACCGCGCTAGTCACCCCAGCCCCTTCGTCATCCCCGCGCAAGCGGGGATCTGGTTGCGGCTACTGGAGAGCAACGCTCGAGGTTCCCGCTTGCGCGGGAATGGCGAGGGTGGGTGTAAGGAAGAAGGGAACGCGGGCACACCGAAAGCCCGCTGGCGAGTGCGGGCGTAACGCCGGAGGTAGAAGCGCGGACGGGAGAGGCCGGCGCGGGTGACCTGGGCATCACAGGGTTGCCTTGCACGAGCATTGCTTGCGAACGGCGGCGAGGGCTG